>DATDHE010000001.1:0-3805 GCA_036521695.1 Candidatus Acidiferrum sp.
AGTGAGTAGTTGTTGGTGCGCGGTGAGTCGTGGTGCAAGACGCGCTTTGATCAGTACATTTGGGCGCGGAGTGGCGCAGCGTGCTGCGCCACTACAATGACTTTGCGGGTCAGGTGCGTTGATCCAGGAGGGCTTTTAAGCGGGCGTAGCCGGTGCGGCTGACTGGAAGGCGGGTGCCATCGGCGAGGATTGCTAGGCGGCTGTCTTTTCCGTAGGGTTCGATACGCACTACCTTTTCGAAATTCACTACGTACGAGCGATGGACTCGCACGAACTGCTCGGGGTCGAGGCAGGCTTCGAGGCTGGCGATGGTTTGTTGCTTCAAGTGCTTTTTGCCTTCGCTGGCTAGAGCGACGTAATCGTCTTGCGCTTCGGCGTAGTCGAGTTTTCTTATCGGGATTAGGGTGACGCGGGTTCCGTCGCGCACGACAATTCGATCGAGAAACTGTTTTGGCTGACGTGCTGCTGCGGCTAATTCTGGGGCGGGAGGCAATTTTTCACCTATGCGTGATTTCGCGCGTTCGAGAGCGGCTTCGAAGCGCTCGCGGCCAATGGGCTTCAAAAGATAGTCGACGGCGTGGACTTCGAACGCGCGCATGGCGTACTGGTCATAGGCTGTAACAAAAATGACTGCAGTGTCCGTGCCAATCAGCTCCAGTACATCGAACCCGGAGAGTTTGGGCATCTGCACATCCAGGAAAATCAGGTCGGGCTTGTGCTCGGCGACGGCCTTCACGGCCTCAAAGCCATTTGAACATTCCGCGGCGATTGTTATTTCCGAATGGGTTTGAACCAAATCGCGCAGGACAAGGCGCGCGAGGTCTTCATCGTCAACGATGAGAGCGGTGATCTTATTAGCGTCCTTCATGCTCAACTCTTGGCCTCTTCGAGGTTGGCAGTATCTGCTGGAAACGACAAGTCCACTCGAAATTCTCCATTTTCGGTGCTTACGCGCATGTTCGCTTCCTTGCCATATCGCGCTTCGAGCCTCTCGCGAACATTCTTCAGGCCGAGGCCCCCTTTTCGCATCGACGTCGATTCAGGGTCAAACGTATTCTCAATCGCAATCACCACGCGGCCATCGTGGCTGTGGCCGGAAAGACGCACCGTGCCTCCGTCCGGAAGATTGGCGATGCCGTGGGTGATGGCATTTTCGACGAGCGGCTGGAGGAGAAGTGGTGGCAGCTGGACAGAGTTAGAGACTTGTTGCATATCTTCCTCCATCTGTAAGCGCGCACCGAAACGCACTTTCTCGATTGCAAGATAGCGACGGAGCAAGGACAACTCTTCCGAGAGTGGCACGCTCGATTTCTCGCCAATCCCCAGTGTCATGCGCAGAAACTCGGCCAGCAGAATGCACATTTCGCGAGCCTTGGCAGGATCCGCACTTGTCAGAGCGCTGATGGAATTCAGGCTGTTGAAAAGAAAGTGCGGATTCACTTGTGCTTTCAGTGCCTTTAGTTCGGCATCGCGGGCCAGAATGCTGGTTTCCTGCACGCGAGCTTCAGCCTGATTCGAATCCTCGATGGCGAGGATAACGTAGTGAGAGGCGACCGAAAGGAGATAGAGCAGGAATCCTGCGCCGAACAAGACGGATAGTTGCGAGGCAAAGCGCCTGTCGAGTCCGCCAAAAGCGGGCAGCTCCGAAAGACCATAAGCCAGCAATTTTGCTAGCAGCACCCAGAAAAGACTCAGTAACGCGGCGGCCAGGACGTGGGTGAGCCACAGACGCTGGCCAGTGCTCTTTCGAATTGGCGCAGCTTTGCAGGAATACCACGCGGATAGGCATACGAACTGATAGATCAGGCAGAGCGGCACAAGCAAGACCGTGGCGTCCAGCCAGCCTAGTCTTCCTGGCACGGCCATCAGATAGATCAGAATCCCCGCAAGCGGAACCCAGGCGAGCAGGTAGAGGCCGAAGCGGTTGATGGGTGTGAGAAGGGGGTGCATAAAGACCGCTTAGTTGGCGATCTCCACGCCTCCAAAAATGATTGTGCCGGTGATATTCAGAGTTTTTCTTTTGGAGCCGGATTGGTCCGGGGCCGCGGAAATGTGCGTCTTGTCCGAAAAGCCGCCAAGCACCGGCATGGTCATCGAATGGACATTCCACGTATCAGGCACGCGAATCTCCGCGCCGCCAAAGATGCAGTTAATTTCGATAGTGGCCTCGTCGCCGTCGATAATCGCATCCCGCAGATCGAGCTCGGCGCCGCCAAATACACAGGTAGCCCTTCCTCCCTTGAAGGCCTGGCTCGTAACGCGGCGTTCAATCCCGCCGAAGACTGTGGTGGCGTTAAAGACGTCAGGACTGTCACTACTCCCTTTCACGACCACGGGGGGTCTCAGGGCGCCCCAAATGAGAACAAGGCCAACCAGAATGATGGCCACGGGCCACATATCGGCGAAGCGGACGTGAGTAAAGCCCAGGCTGTTCAGTTGGAAAACAGTCCCGACGACGACCAGAATTACGCCCCAGGCGCGATTCGATCGGGTAAAGAGATGTCCGACGCCCAAGAAAATCAAGACCATGGGCCAAAAACGGAACAGCGAGCCAATGACGATGAAGCCCATGTGATCGAGAAGCAGCGCGAGGCCAGCCACGACGATCAAAGCTCCCCAGACCACACCCGCGCGCGAGGATTCCGACTGCCCCTTGCCGGGGATGATGATCCCGGCGAGCAACTGATGCTTGCGGGTGTCGTCCGGCTTCGGAGATTTATCGCGATCATCCATTATCAGTCTTCCCTTCACGGAACACGGAGATGTGCGAAGGATTTGCTGCTGCCGCTCGCGCAGAGCGCGACCGCAACAAGGCGATCCCGACGATCACGGCCACCATCGCAGAGAATAATACCAAGATACGCGAAATGAGCGAGAAGTAGTCAATCTGATGGAATGCGATGGCCCGCGCGACGTTAAGGAAGGATAGACCGAGTGCGGGCACGAAGCCGAAGAATCCTTCACCAAGTTTTTCGGCAAGACGTTCGAGAGGCTGCACCAGGAAGGCGAGGTCGCCCAGCAGTGCTACGGATCCAAGTGTCACTAAAATCTTGCCCATATACCCTCGCTTTTTGTTTCCAGCCTGTTGCTGCGGTGCCATGCTCGCCTCCACATCGGGCAGTTTGTCTGCCCAGGAGCGAGAGTACGCACTGCCCGGAAGGCACGCATTGGCTATTCGGCGAAGAGGCCGGATTTACCGGCCAGTGGCGGTTGGTATCGGCGAAAACCGTGTGCGGGCCATTTTGCGGAAAGTACTAAACCCCCCTTGCAAACTGTCGCGATTCGCCATAGGGTATGCCCACTGAGCAACGGCTTTCTTCAAACCTAGCTCCGAAGAAATCTTGCGGCGGACGGAGATGGTCTTGCAGATAGAAAATGCAATCGCCCGACATGGCGAACGATGGCGCTGGCTCCTGTATGTCGCACTCGCACTTGCGGGTGGATTGCTGACGTTCGTCGGAGCACGGGCCCAGCAAAAAGCCACGGACGATGCCACGTTTCGCAAACTAATCGACGCGTATTGCGCGGCTTGGAGCAGCGGCAACGCGGACAACGCCGCGCGATTCTATGCCAAGGAGGACGGACTCGTATTTTATGACGTTGCTCCGTTTGCCTATCACAATTGGAAGGAATACGACGCAGGGGTGAAAAAGGAGTTTTTGGGCAATGCGGAGAGCATATGGCTAAGCGCAGGGAAGGATTTGAAGGTGAGACGCCATGGCACGGTGGCGTGGACGACGGTTTCCATGCATTTAACGGAAAAAACAAAAGACGGTAAGAATTCTGAAACAGAGATCCGATATAC
>DATDHE010000002.1:0-22259 GCA_036521695.1 Candidatus Acidiferrum sp.
GGCTGCATAGCTGGGAAGGTAGTAGACGTAAGAGCGGTCATCGCCGGGGGGAAAGGTGATGGTGGAGAGATCAAGGACCGAAGAAATCAGAACGATACCGTTGAGATGCACGGTGTCGTGATTCTGCAAATAATTTCCCAGCGCGGCGGAGCGGAAGGTGCCGTAGCTCTCGCCGATGAGAAATTTCGGGGAATTCCAGCGGTCATTGCGGCTGAGATAGGTGACGATGAACTGGGCGAAGGCTTCGACGTCTTCGTCGACGCCGTAAAAATCTTTTTCCGTGGCTTTGCAGACGGCGTGGCTGTAGCCGGTGCCCATGGCGTCGATGAAGACGAGATCGGTTTTGTCGAGAAGGCTCTCGCCGTTGTCGACGAGTTTGTAGGGAGCGGGCGGAGTGAAAGTGCCGTCGACGGTCCAGGCACGGCGCGGTCCGAAAGCGCCCATGTGCAGCCACATGGTGGCGGAGCCGGGGCCGCCGTTGTAGAGGAACGAGACGGGACGCGTGGTGAGATCTTTCACGTCGCTGCGCGTATACGCGACGGAATAGAGCAGACCTGTCGGATCGCCCTTATCGTTTTTGAGCAGCGTGGTGCTGGCGGTGGCTTTGTAGGGAATGGTTTGGCCGACGAGCTTTATGGTGTGATCGGTTACGGAAGAATCTTCTTTGGTTGCGGAGGCGTCGCACTTGTCCGGTGCCTTGGCTTCCGGGGCTTTCGCTTCCCGATCCGGCGCTTGCGTGGACGTGCGCGCGGTCTGGCCGAACATCAAAAATCCTGCCGCAATAAACCACAAACTTTTTCTCATCTAGTTGCTCCCAGCTGCGAAGTTGCATCGCGGCGACTGCCGCGAGCCCGCGGGATTGTATGTTGGCGGGGCGGCAGAGTCAAAGGAAGCGGGGGGAACGAAGAGTTGGAGGTTGAATGTTCAAGGTTGAAAAGTTGAAGAAAGAAAAAAGGAGTGAGCGGCGGCAGAAGCAGCGCCCCGGCGATGCGGAGTATGCGCGAAAGAGGAAGGGGCAAGCCCCTCCCCTGCAGTGGCGTGGTCGGATTGGATGGCGGGTGTCATGAGGGTTTCTTTGTGGGGTCGGGTTCGGGGATGGTGGCGGTCCAGCCCTATGTGGCTTTGCTGAAAGTATTGGTTGGAGCTGCGTTCGCGCTGGACTCTTTGGCTATGTCACATGGCTGTCCTATTGGTCAGGATACTTTGAGGCGACAGGCTTGAGCAGGAAGCTTGCGAGGGGGAAGAGCGGCGGTCCAATGGAAGCACTATGCGAGTGCGGAGAACGCGTTGAACTAGTTCGATTCAGCGAAGGGCCGGACTACGATCCAGGCGAGCGGTTCGAATCATGTGTTGTTCGATGTCCTCAGCTCTTTGGGAGTCGGAGTGTTCAAGCTGAAGGGGATGAACTGGCCAACACTACAGTCCTTTTACTGCAAGACAATCTTAGCCGTTCCCGAGGAGCATGTCTGTTCACTGGTATACAAATTCGCAGGTTGTGGCCGAGGCAGGGCGGAATCGGCGGTGCGAATTGCGCCCGACGTGAGGGAGATCGCAGTGCTGTCTGAGAATCCTTGAATATGGCTCGCTAAAAGAAAAGGGCACGGCAAGCCGTGCCCCGTTTGTTTTCAGAGTTAGGAGAGTTGGAAGAAGTGATAGTCGGAATTGAACTACGCTCCGCCAAGATACTGGACGTGAACGTAGGTGCCTAGCCGCACGTTGTAGGCGAGGTACCAGCCATCGTGGTCAGGATCCTCGTAGATCGCAACCTGATCGGTGCCCCAGTCCCAGTTGTCGCAGAAGCCGAAGTCCGCGGGAGCGACGGTGAAGTAGAAACCGCCGAACCAGAAGCGCTCTCTATTGCCGCCTTGAATGTGCCACACGTGGCCTTTACCAAAGCCGCCGGTGAAGTGCCCATGCTCCCAGGGATGATCCAAATGATAGTGGGGATCATCGCGGCCGGTATCGTGGCCAACCCACTTATCGTTGGTGTGGACGTGAGGGGCGTCGGGATGTCCATTTTTGTCGGCGTATTTTGGCGGTGCAGGATGCTCAACAGGCCTGGCTGGAGCAGGCCCATGAGAGGGAACATGACCTCCACCGACGCCGTGAACGGGAGGAGGAGCTTCGTGTTTTTCTTGAGCGAGAGCAGGAACAGAACAGATCAAAAACAGTGCAAGAACTCCTAGAAGTGATTTCATTCGAACCTCCGAGATGATTTGTATTTCCTCCAAACTTGAACCGGGAGTTTTGCAACTTCGTGCCGACCGGGCAGTTGTGCTTACAGAAAATAAAACCCGGGAGTGCCGCGAAAGTTGCTTTTGTGAAACTTGAACCGGGGTGAAACAGAGCTAACCCTTAGACGGTTTCTGACTGGGGTTTGGTTACGAATTACAGATTTTTTGAGACCCGGAAGGCACGAACTACCGCGGCGACGTCACGCTGATCGGCGTCGACTTGAGCGTTGAGGTGGCGCATTTCGGCGGCGGAGATTTTGTTGTGTAGATCGGCGAGGGCGGCGCGGAGTTCGGGAAATTTTTCGAGGGCGTCGTGGCGAACGATGGGGACGGCGTCATAGGGCGGGAAATAGTGGAGATTGTCTTCGAGGGCGACGAGGTGGAGAGAGTCGATGAGGCCGTCGGTGGAATTGCCGGCGACAATGTCGACTTGGTGATCGACGAGGGCTCGGTAGAGGAGGCCAAGGTCCATGACATTGGGCGGGGCGGCGAAGTGGAGATTGTAGCGGGCGCTCCAGCCTGGGAAGCCGTCGGGGCGTTCGAGAAATTCGTACCCTACGCCGGCGTGCCACTTAGGGGCGATAGGGGCTAGGTCGGACATGGTGCGGAGGTGGAGAGTCTGCGCGTCGTTCTGGCGGACGACCATGGCGAATGTGTTTTCGAAGCCGAGAGGTTCGGTGAGTTCGACGTTGAATCGTTGGGCGTATTGCTGTTTGACGCGATTGTAGATGGCGGCGGAATTGTCTGTTCCAGGGGATTCGTTGAGAACGGCGGTGAGGGCTGTACCGGTGTATTCGACGTAGAGATCGAGATCGCCGGAGAGGAGGGCTTTGTGGACGAGGAGGGTGCCGCCGAGATTGGTTTTGCGCTCGACGGGGATGTTTGTGCGGGTTTCGATGTGTTGGGCCAGGAGTTCAGCCAGTATGACTTGCTCGGTGAAAAACTTGGAGCCGATGATTAGGCGCGTTTGCTTGGGTTTGCTGCAGGCGGAGATGAAATAGAGCAGGTTTAAGAAGCAAAAGAGGCAGAGGAGGCGAAGGAGTGGGCGGCGCATGTGGAGTCGGCAATTAGGTGGAATGGGGAATTTAACACAGAGGTCAAAGAGAACACAGAGGTCAAAGAGAACACAGAGATGAGGAAGAGAGTGCGATGAAAAGATCAGCCGACTTTGAGGCGGCGTTCGAGTTGGCCGAGGAGTAGGTCGGCGAAGATCGCTAAGAGGGCGGCGGGGATGGCGCCGGCCAGGATGACTGAGTCATTGACCATGGCAACACCGCGGAAGATAAAAGTGCCGAGGCCGCCAGCGCCGATGGCGGCTGCAATCGTGGCTACGCCGATGGTGATGACGGTGGCGGTGCGTATGCCCGCTAGGATGACGCTGAGGGCGAGTGGGGAGCGGACACGGAGGAGAATCTGTGTGCTGGTCATGCCCATAGCTTCGGCAGCTTCCAGGATGGCTGGCTCGATGCCCGTGAGACCAACATAGGTGTTACGAAGGATGGGGAGGAGTGCGTAGAGAACCAGAGCGACGATGGCGGTGCGGCGGCCGATGCCGCCGATGAAAGGGATAGGGATTAGGAAGCCGAAGAGAGCCAGGCTGGGAATGGTTTGAAATATGCTGGCGAAGCCTAACGCGATGGCGCGGAGGTGTCGATGTTGCACAATAAGCATGCCTAGGGGCACGGCGAAGGCGATGGCAAAGGCCATGGCGATGACTACGAGAGTAAGGTGGTCGAGCATGGCGCCAAGGATTTCGGAGCGATGATCGAGGAAAAAATTCCACAGGCTCATTGAGAGACTCCGCTCAGGATGGCGAGAGATGCGGTGAAGGCGTGAATTTCGGGATGGTCGAGGCGGAGAAAGTCTCGGGGAGGAGCGAGGGCAACCAGGCGGCCCGCTTGGAGAAGAGCGATACGCTGGCCGAGAAGAATCGCTTCGCGGATGTCGTGCGTGACGAAAACGATGGTTTTGTTGAGACGGCGAGCGAGGGCACTGAATTCACGCTGAAGTTCGGCACGGGTGACAGGATCGAGAGCGCCAAACGGCTCATCCATGAGTAGGATGGGTGGGTCAGCCGCGAGGGCGCGTGCGACACCCACGCGTTGGCGTTGACCACCAGAAAGCTCGCGAGGGCGGCGGGAGGAAAACTCGGCGGGGTCGAGACCTACTAGGCGCAATAGTTCTTCGACGCGGGCGGTAATTCTTGCAGGGTCCCATTTTTCCAGAGAGGGGACAAGGCCAACGTTTTCTGCAATGGTGAAATGCGGAAAAAGGCCGGCTTCCTGAATGACGTAGCCAATGCCGCGGCGAAGGCGAATAGGGTCGTGGTCGGCAGTGGCGCGGCCTAGGATGAGAACTTGGCCTTGCGATGGAATCAGCATCCGATTGATGAGCCTCAAGAGCGTAGTCTTGCCGCTGCCGCTACGGCCGAGAAGGACGAGGGTTTCGCCGCGCGAAACGGTTAGTGAGACATTTGAGACAATGGCGCGGTCAGGAATATCGTTAATGCAGTAGCTGACGCCGCGAAATTCGATAGCGACGTCCGAAGGCGCTGCGAGTTTCGCATTCATTTCGATTGACAGCCTCACGCCACAGGTGGAACATCGTACTCCACTCAGCCTCCCCAACGCCGAATTTCGGCGCATCCTTCTTGCGGAAGCCGCATCCAAGTTAGGGGGAAGACGCCATGGGAGCCACCGCTACATCTGTCCGCATTCGGCACGACCTTCACACCCGCCTATTAGACGCCCGCGCGCAAACCGATGACTTGTTTCGGATTGTGCGTGACAAAGCTATTTACGACAGGCCCATTCCAGAGCGGCATCGGATCATTTTCTACCTGGGACACGTCGAAGCATTCGATTGGAACCTGCTCGCGCAACGTGCATTTGGGTTGCAGTCCATGCACCGGACGTTCGATGACCTCTTTGCATTTGGAATCGACCCTGTAGGGGGTGGATTGCCGAGCGACGGGCCAAGCGATTGGCCAGAGCGCGGCGAGGTGGAGCGGTACAACCAGCGGTTGCGGAACGAACTGGATACTGCGATTCAACGCGCTCTGGCGCGACCGGCCGAAGGGCATCCCCAGTTGGTTCCCATGCTGGAAGTGGCCATCGAGCACCGGTTGATGCACGCGGAGACGCTGGCGTACATGCTGCACCGGCTGCCAACCGAAAGAAAAACTCGCGGGCCCATCGCGCCGAGCCATAGGGTGGCGCGAATGAAGTCCCGGCTCGTGGAGATACCAGCGGGGCGAGTTACGCTGGGGCTGGAGTATCTCACCGGTGATGAATTCGGCTGGGACAATGAACTGAATCCGCACACGGTGGACGTCGCTGAGTTTGCGATTGAGAGCGGAAACGTCACGAACCATGATTTTTTGCGGTTTATTCAAGCCGGCGGTTACGAGAACCCTGCGCTGTGGAGCGCGGAGGCATGGGCCTGGAAGGAGAAAGAAAACGTTCAGCATCCGGCGTTCTGGCGCTGCGACGGAAATTTGTGGATGTACCGTGCGATGTTCGGGGAGATCCGCTTGCCGTTGGATTGGCCCGTGTATGTGAGCCACGCGGAAGCCACGGCGTATGCCAAGTGGCTTGGGCACTCGCTACCAACTGAAGAGCAATTTCACCGAGCAGCTTATGGGACGCGAGATGGCCGGAGCGAGCGAGCATATCCTTGGGGCCAGGACGCGCCAAGCGGACGACACGGGAATTTTGATTTTAAGCAGTGGGATCCTGCACCAACAGGCTCGCATCCGGAAGGGGCGAGCGCGTTCGGAGTTCAGGATTTGGTGGGCAACGGCTGGGAATGGACGCGGACAAAATTCGCGCCGTTCCCTGGATTTGTGGCCATGCCCTTCTACCCTGGCTATTCCGCGAGTTTCTTCGATGGCAAACACTACGTGATGAAGGGAGGGTCGTCGCGAACGGCTGCTTGCATGTTGCGGCGATCCTTCCGGAACTGGTTCCAGCCGCACTATCCGTACGTCTACGCGACATTCCGTTGCGTGGAGGATTAGCACTAGCAGGGAAAACCCGGACCCTTGGGAGATAACATGCAGACGCAAACCTTTCCGTTGCGACCTGTGTCCGAGTTCGCGGCCGATGTGCGGGAAGGCCTGACGAAAAGCGGGCAGCGCGAACTGCCGTCGAAATATTTGTATGACGAAGTGGGTTCGGCTCTGTTCGAGGCGATTAGCGTTCTACCGGAGTACGGTCTGACACGCGCGGACGCGCGACTTCTGAAAAAGCATGCCCGCGAGATTGTTGGGCTGCTGCCATCGCCGGTGCATGTCGCGGAACTGGGGAGCGGAAGCGGAAAAAAGACGCGTTGGATTTTGGAGGCGCTTTCGCGGCGGCAAAAAACGTATTACTTTCCAATAGAGATTTCGCCTTCGGCGCTGGCGGCGTGCGAGAAGGAGTTAGGACAGATCGACCTGGTCAGCATTGTCGGTCACGAACAGCCGTATCTAGAAGGTTTGCGGACCGTGGCCGACGGGCGAGCCGACGGCGACCATCTGCTGGTGCTTTTTCTCGGGAGCACGATCGGGAATTTCGATCGCGACGCAGGCGAGGATTTCCTGCGAAACGTCCGCGATATTTTGCGTGAAGGCGATGCGCTGCTCCTGGGCACGGACTTGGAGAAGAACATCGAAGATCAAATATTGGCCTATGACGATCCGGCCGGAGTGACGGCGGCGTTCAACTTGAATTTACTGGCGAGGATCAACCGGGAGCTGCGCGGGGATTTCGATCTGGCGAGTTTCCGGCATGAGGCACGGTGGAACGCGATCGAGCGGCGGATGGAAATGCACTTGCGTTCAACCTGCCGGCAGCGAGTGGAGATACCGGCGGCGGGACTTCGCGTCTCGCTGGATGAAGATGAGACGATCTGGACAGAGAGTTCGCACAAATACAGAATCGGCGAAGCGGCGGAAATGGCGCAACGGACTGGGTTCCGGTGCGAGGGCCAGTGGGTGGATGAAGAGTGGCCCTTCTCACAGAATTTGCTCATAGCGGAGTGATGCGGGCGTAAAGCCCGCAAAACGGCACTTCGTTGGACGAAATTAAAAAGTTTCGATGCGCCAGACGAGGCGCGCGAACCACGGCTCCTGGGCCACCAGAGGCGGATGCCAGATGGCGAGGATCTGAGAGCCCTGATAGACGCGCTCGAAACCTTCCTCGGATTCAGAAACCGTTTCAATGGGAGCAACCCAGAATTCTTTTGCGCCGGGCGCATGCAGAGTGATGCGTATGCGCTGCCAGCCATCTTCCATGCGAAGTAAAGGTCCGGGCAAAACCCCGCTGAAGCGAAGATTTTGCGGACCCTTGGGCGTTTCAAAAAAACGATCGGCCTCGGCAGGAGCGAGGAGATTGATGATCGATTCGGTTCCCACGGCAATGGGCGTTGCGAGAGAGTGCTTCAGTTTCAACCCGATCTCGCAGCCGACTTCGCAACCATTCGGGGCATGGCCGAAAGAAAAACGTTTCGCCAGAGAAAGCCTCGGAGCAGGGGAGCCACCTTTCGCGGCAAGCTTCAATTCGTCTTCGCGAATCAGCTGCGCATCGTTAGAGGAAGAAGAGTTGACATGAAAGGCGCCGCCGGCAAATCCAGGATCTTCCTGTAAATCCAGCGTTTCATATTGGGCCTGCGTGCGGCCGAGGTCGAAAAGCAATGTCCGAAATGCGTGGCGGGGCCAACGGTCGTAGTGGAGAAAACGCTCGAGGCCGGGCTCTTTGACGAGAGTTTGTTCGTGAATGGAGGCAACACCGCCCGGGACGGAAGTTTTTGCGGCTTCGCGGAGGCGTGCGTGATAAGCCTCTGGCCTGCGTTGAATGGAATTGATAAGAGTGGCTGCGACAGGGCGGAAGTCGAACGCGGCGAGGGTTCCGCCGTCCGTGGGTTTGAGCAAAGCTTGATACTCGGAGGCGGTGAAGAGGTGCTCATGCGCGCCGTCAGCGTCGTAGTCCAGCAATTCGACGTGGGGTATGAGCGTGGCGGCGGTTTGGCGGTCGGCGATGGCTTCGGCGCGAATTAAACTTCGCCAGAGTTCGGTGCGGAGATGTGGAGCGTACAAGCCGCCGAAGATACCGTGCCAGTAGGCGTCATTGCACTGGGCGCGCAGGAGGAGGTCGCGCGCCTGAATGAGCTCGTCGGAAGCTTTCGAGCTGCTATGGCGCATGGGCACTGCGGCGATGCGCGCAGAGACGCGCAGCATTTTCTTGTGGAGCAAATTCGATTCGGCATATTTGCGGAAGAAACCGCGCCAGGAACCGCCGCGAAGAAACGAGAGAATCTCGGGACGCGCGCTGAACTCTTTCTGGACAGCGTGGTAGCGCTGGCGGACGCGCGTGGGCAGAACCCACTCCATCATTTCCGTGTAGGAAGCGGTGGGGAGATCGGCGCGGCCCAAAGGCGAGTGATCAGCGAGGTATTCCCCGGGAGTCGAAACGCGCAGCCAAGATGAGTTTTTCTCGAGGGCCGTGAAAAAATCTTCGAGCCAGCCGTCTTTGTAGCAGTGGGCGTTGGTGCCGGGCCAAACGCCAAATTTTTCCATGTCATCGCCCATCGACGCCATGCCGCCAGGATGCAGAGCCGCTGCGTCGCGGAGATAGGTGACGACTTCCTCGACTTTGCCGAAGGGGATGAAATAGCGGAGCGCTTTTTGGCCGGGGAAGAGCCAGACGCTTTGGCCGCGATCTTCGGCGATGTAAGCTCCAAAGAGTTCTTCAGGTTCAAATCCAGCCGAGAGAAAATGGATGTCGTCGACCAGCGTATAGCTGACGGCGGCTGCGGCTAGCCCGGAGGGAAGTTGCGGCTCCCAAACACGTTCGGCGATCCAGGCGCCTGTCGGGCGATGGCCGAAATGTTTTTCTAGATAGGTGGCCAGGCGCGTGATTTGTTCGCGCTGATCCTCCGGCGGGATGGAGACGAGGATGGGTTCGTAAAAACCTCCACCCATCAGTTCGATTTGTCCAGCGCTGACGAGAGCTCTCAGGCGCGTGAAATATTCGGGACGATGCTCTTCGATCCAGGTGAGCAGCGGGCCGGAATAGTGCAGACCCATGTGGACGCCGGGATGCTTCTCAAGGAGTTCGATGAAAGGCAGATAAGAGTCTTTGTAGGCCTTTTCGAGCACGTGGCCGAAATTGCCGCAGGGCTGGTGGGCATGAATCAACAGGACGAGATGAAAGCGTTCTGGCATGGGGACAATTTTGCTCTCAAACATCATACCGTGCGGCGCAACATTTCCGATTCAAAGGATGATAAAAATGCGCAAAAGGCGCACTTTTCCCGGACGCACGGGGCCGGCCCCGGCGGAACAGCCGGCGCGAGAGATTGACACTCTTTCGCGCGTGTGAAAGGCTTACCAAGGAATAGCGTACACGATGCGAGTGACAGCAAAAGGCGAATACGCCACACAAGCGGTGCTGCACCTAAGCTTGCAGTATCCTGAAGTCGTAACCATCCACGAGATTGCGCAGAGGCACCATATTCCCTTGAAGTACCTCGAACAAATCCTGCTGGAATTGAAGCGCGGCGGGATCTTGGAAAGCCGGCGAGGGGTGCGCGGAGGCTATACGCTGGCACGGGCGCCCGAGGAGATTTCCGTGGGGGCGGTTTTACGGGTCGTCGATGGAGCCTTTGCGGAGTCCAGTTGCGTGCACAACGAAGCGATGGGCGGGGTGTGCGTAGAGGGAGAAAGCTGCGGGCTGAAGCAGATATGGAAGGATGTTCAGGGAGCGGTGGAAAAGATTTTGTTTGCGACCACATTCGAGGAAGTGCGCAAGCGGACCTTGAGCGGGGGGGCAAGGCGTGCGGAGGCGGCGCGGCTCGAAAGCTGAAAAAGAAACGGCACGCCGAAGCGTGCCGCAGCGCAGGTTTGAGACTTCTACTAGAAAAACGATTCGGCTTGTTATTTTGCGGTGTAGAACTCTGCGTTGACCGGCGTGTAACTGTTCCACTTCTCCGGCAGGTCTTCTAAGGCGAAGATCGCGGTTACCGGGCAGACCGGGACGCAGGCCCCACAGTCGATACATTCCGTGGGATTGATGTAGAGCTGGTTGACCTTTTCATGCTCCGGCTCATCTTTACGGGGGTGGATGCAATCGACGGGACAGACATCCACGCAGGCAGTGTCTTTTGTGCCGATGCAGGGCTCAGCGATCACGTAAGCCATTCAAATCTCCTTTGCTCGGACAACGGGCCGAGAGCGCTTCCAGCGAATGGAAGCGCCCGGCGGAATTTTCTTATACCACGCCCCTGCCGGGGCCAACAAGGGACTGAATTGATTGTACTGTGCGAGGGGAGGATTCTCAACTTCCCCGCATGCAGCTAGAATGCTTGAGAGAGGTACACCCATGAAGCTTAGGAATGGCATTGCCGCACTGCTTTTGTTGGCCACTGGGACGGCGTTTGCGGCCCCGCAAGCCAAAGCGCCGCACGATCCAGAGATGATCGACGCACAAGGGTTTCAAAAGATCCTTGAAGAAAACCGTGGGAAAGCTCTGATAGTGAACTTCTGGGCGACCTGGTGCGAGCCTTGCCGCGACGAATACCCGATGCTGAACGAACTGGCGAAACAGTACGCGCCCAAGGGACTGCAGGTCGTTGGCGTAAGCATGGATGACGATGGCGATTTGATCTTGATGCGACGGTTCCTAGCGCGGTACAAGCCGATTTTTCCCAACTACCGCAAGACCGCTGGCGCGGAGGCTGCGTTTAGGCAATCCGTCCTTCCGGGATGGACCGGTTCGATGCCTGTATCCGTCTTTTATGCGAAGGATGGCCGCCAAATAACTCACTTTATCGGCGAAAAGAGCCGGGAGCAATACGAAGAAGCCATTCGCGCGCTGCTGGCAGGCGGTGAGAGCATCGCGCCGCAGGTAAAATAGCTGTCCGATCCGAAATTGAATACCTGGGGGATGGCAGATGCTCGACACAAAGGGCAATCGAATCACATATTTTGGTCACAGTACGTTTTCGCTGACAACGCCGTCGGGACAGGCAGCGATCATCGATCCGTGGGTGATGACGAATCCGACGTGCCCAGCGGCGCTTAAAAACGTGCCGCGATTGGACGTAATTTTTCTCTCCCATGCACACACGGATCACTCGGGCGATCTTTTGACGCTGGCAAAGCAGCATAAGCCGAAAATCGTGGCCATCTTCGAGACATGCCTGTTGATTGCGGGCAAAGGATTTGAAAAAGAGATTTGTCCGATGGGCAAAGGCGGCTCGCAGAAGGTCGGCGAGTTTGAAGTGACCATGACCCATGCGTTTCATTCGAATTCCTGGGATGAAAATGGCGTGAGGCAATACGCTGGCGAACCGGCGGGCCTCGTGATTCGATTGCCCGGAGGATTCACGATTTATCACGCGGGAGATACCGCCTTGTTCGGAGACATGAAACTCATTGGAGAGCTTTATAAGCCGGATTTGGCGATGCTGCCGATTGGTGATCTCTTTACGATGGGGCCCCGTGAGGCGGCTTATGCAATCCGGCTACTCGGAGTAGAGCACATGATTCCTATGCACTATGCAACGTTTCCGCTACTGACCGGGACCGTAGAAGGATTGCGGCAGGAAACGCGGGACGTTGCGGGTCTGGAGATTCATGCTCTTAAACCAGGAGAAAACCTGTGATTCGCAGCGAGAACTTACGTAGCGGCTATATTCAAGATGACGTCGAACAATATATCTACTCATTGCTTCCGGAGCGGGACGCCGTCATTAGCGAGATGGAAAGCTATGCCGAACAGCACCGCGTGCCGATCATCGGGCCCGCGGTGGCGCGCTTGCTCGCGCTATTCGCGCAAGTTTCCGGCGCGAAGCGCATTTTCGAAATGGGCTCAGCCATTGGCTATTCGACAATCTGGCTGGCGCGAGTGGCAGGGCCAAAAGGAAAAGTGACCTACACCGACGGAGATCCAGAGAACGCTCGGCGAGCACAAGAGTATTTCCGGCGCGTGGGAGTGGCGAGGCGCATAAACGTTCAAGTGGGCGACGCGCTCGAATTACTAAAGAAAGCTCCTGGAAAATTTGACCTGATCTTCAACGACGTGGACAAACACGAGTACCCGGACGCTCTGCGCGTGGCACTGCCGAAACTCAAACGGGGCGGATTGTTCATTACGGACAACACGCTGTGGTCAGGCAAGGCGGCGCGGCCAGCGTCTCCAGATGATGCCGCAACGCGCGGAGTGCAAGAATTCAACCGGCTGGTGTATGCCTCGAAAGAACTGTATCCCGTACTGATCCCGTTGCGCGATGGCGTGACGGTTTGTCGTAAACAGTAAGATTGGCGAAATTCAAGAACGCAGAAAGCTGCGGACAAAAAAGCCGAGGTTGGCCGGGCGCTCGGCAAGGCGGCGCATGAAATACGGGAACCAATCGTTGCCATAGGGAATGTAGACGCGCAGGCGATAGCCGTCTTTCACCAGCATGCGCTGCAAATCGGTCCGCACGCCATAGAGCATCTGAAACTCGAAATCATCTTTGGAAATCTGCCTGGCGGCCGCCCAGCGAATGGTTTCCGCAATCATGCGCGGATCGTGCGTGGCGATTCCGTGGTAGAAGCCGCTGGGCAAGAGAATCTTCATCAAGCGGATGTAGTTAAAGTCCGTGTCACTCTTGCGAGGGTAGGCAACATCCGGCGGCTCTTTATAAGCTCCTTTGCAGAGCCGGATGCGGCAGCCATAGGCGAGCAAATCCTGCACGTCGGTTTCGCTGCGGTAAAGATAGGACTGGATCACCGTTCCGATGGCAGGATTCCGCGAGCGCACGTTCTTTACGACGTCGAGGGTGCGTTGCGTGTACGCCGATCCTTCCATATCAACGCGAAGAAAACTCTCATACCGCATCGCTAATTCTACGATGGACACGACGAGGCCCTGGCAAAAATCAACATTGAGGTCCAGCCCTAGCTGCGTCAACTTGCAGGACACATTGGCGTGGAGATTTTCCTTGTGGATACGCTCGAAAATTTCCAGGTAGGCATCGCGCGCACGTTGGGCGTCGGAGGTGGTGGCGCAGTTTTCGCCCAGGTAATCCAGGCTGACGAGCATCCCGGCATTGTTGCAGACGTGGGCAGCTTCAATAGCTTCGTCGAGCGTTTCGCCGGCGACGAAGCGGCGTGCCATACGGCGCGTGGTGCCGTTGGAGGTGACCCATTTGGCGAAGCGGGGACTCTCGGATAGCTTGAGAAGCGTCGCGCGGAGCATGCAGTATGATTATGCCCGTGTAAATCCTCAGCGACTAGTCCGTGTGCTCTTCCAGGAACTTTTCCGCTTCCAGCGCGGCCATGCAGCCGGAGCCCGCGGCGGTGACGGCCTGACGGTAACGATGATCCTGCACGTCTCCGGCGACAAACACGCCCTCAACGGAAGTCAGGGTGCCGTGTTTGGGGATGAGGTAGCCGTTGGCGTCCATCTCCAGCTTGCCCTTGAACAGGGTCGAGTTGGGATCGTGGCCGATGGCGACGAATACGCCATGGAGTTCGATTTCGGTAGTTTCCTTCCCTTCCGGATTGCGCACACGCACTCCGGTAACGTGACCCTCCGGAGCGTGAATTTCCGCGACAACCGCAGGAATGACAAGTTCGACTTTTGGATTGGCCTTAACACGGTCGATCATGATTTTAGAGGCACGAAATTCGGTGCGCCGGTGGATGAGGTACACCTTGCTGGCGTAGCGCGTCAAGAAGTTGGCTTCTTCCATCGCGGAATCGCCGCCGCCAACCACGGCTATGGCTTTTTCGCGGAAGAAATAGCCGTCGCAGGTCGCGCAGGTGGAAACGCCACGACCGATTAATTCACGCTCGCCCGGCAGGCCCAGCAAGCGTGCAGTGGCGCCGGCGGCAACGATTAGCGCCTTAGCTTCGTAGGTGTCTTTGCCGGCGGTGATCTTGAACGGACGCTTTGTGAGATCGACTTCGTTCACGGCTCCCGCCTTGAATTCAGCGCCGAACCTCTGCGCCTGTTTGCGCATGTTTTCGATGAGCTCTGGCCCCATGATGCCATCGGGGAAGCCGGGATAATTCTCGACGTGCGTGGTTAGAGCGAGCTGGCCGCCCTGCTCGTGGCCGTCAATCACCAAGGGCTTCAGATTGGCGCGCGCAGCGTAGATCGCTGCGGTCAGCCCGGCGCAGCCACTGCCGATAATCACGACGTTGTGCATTCCGATTGTCTCCACAAATTGGATTCAGCAGCGCACCGATTCGATTCATCACGAGGATACAACTCCCCGATACAACATGAAGTTCCGTATTGTAACATCCCCTCACTCGCGAACCGGATTGCCAAGCGTCCAAATTGGAGAGGCGTCTTACGTGCGTCGCCTTGACCATCGCTGAGGGCCGCAGCTATAGTCACAGGCATCGGCGAGTGGAAGACCGAGGTTGCCCGAGGAGAGAATGAGATGGATCCGCGTTACCCCATTGGAAAATTCGCGATGCCCGCGCGAGTGACGCCCGTAAGACGGCAAGAGGCCATCGACGAGATCGCTTCAACGCCCGGCAAGTTGCGCACGGCGGTGAAAGGTTTGAATGATTCGCAACTGGATACGCCGTACCGCGACGGCGGATGGACTATTCGCCAGGTCGTACACCACGTTCCGGACAGCCACATGAATGCGCTCGTCCGTTTGAAGCTGGCGCTCACGGAAGACAAACCGACGATCAAGCCTTATGACGAAGCGGCGTGGGCCGAGTTGGCCGATTCGAAAGCGGCGCCCATCGAGAGCTCACAGACTCTTCTCGATTCCGTGCACGCGCGGATGGACCGTGTATGGCGATCGTTGCAGCCGGAGCACTTCGCGCGAGTTCTTGTGCACCCGGAGCATGGCGAGTGCGCCGTTGATTGGCTTCTTTTTCTCTATGAATGGCACGGAAAACACCACACCGCGCACATCACCGAATTGCGGAAGCAAAAGGGCTGGTGACGCGCGCGAGTGGCGCGGGCCGAGGCGCCTCGTGTAGGATGATTTAGTACACGAGGGGATTGCATGAGCCGACCATCAGGGACGTACGCGATTTTCGAGACATCTCAGGGCAACATTGTGGTGAAGCTTCTTGAAAAGGAAGCGCCAAATACCGTCGAGAATTTCATCGGGCTGGCTGAGGGCACGAAAGAATTCACCGACGAGAGCACAGGCAAAAAACTAAAAAAGAAATTTTATGACGGGCTCGTTTTTCATCGCGTGATTCCGCAGTTTATGATCCAAGGCGGCTGCCCCCAAGGTACGGGCCGCGGCGGACCGGGATATCGATTTGCGGACGAATTTCATCCTTCCCTGAATCACTCGAAGGCCGGCAAGCTCTCCATGGCTAACGCCGGACCCAGCACGAACGGCAGCCAATTTTTCATTACGGTGGCGGCGACGCCGTGGCTTGATAACAAGCACTCCATCTTCGGGGAGGTGGTCGAGGGACAAGACGTGGCCAATAAGATTTCCAATTTGCCTCGCGATTCGAATGACCGGCCAAAAACGCCCGTTGCGCTGCAGAAAGTGCGCGTCGAGCGCGTTCCTTAAACGCGCAGGATTACGATGTTGACGCCTCAGCGCGTTCTGCGACTCATGATTGAAGTGATCTTTGTGCTGTTGGGGCTGCTTGTCATTTGGCTGGCGCTCACAGGACGCGTTCTTGTGGAGCGCCACAAACCCTCCTGGCTCGTCCTGAGCGGCGCGCTCATCCTTTGGGGCTTGCGGGCGCTCTATGGACCTAACAAATGGTGGGCGCACTGGGAGAACTGGACGCGCGGGCTTTCGCTGACTCTTCTTGGGGTGGTCATGGTGGCCATTTCCCGGGTGCCTTTTTTGTGGGTCGCTCCGCTGCTGGCGATTGCCGGAGTATTGATGGGCTTGCGCGGAATCCTGGGCGCGGCGCTCGTCTTCCGGCCGCGCTGAAGTTCTACGACCGCTTTCCCGTCTCAATATTCTCTTGCTTCAGATATAATCCGCAGAACGAACGGCCCTCTCTGCTTCTGCAACCTCGCTGAGGCGATCGTTTGGCCGACGCCACAGGAAAAAGGAGACGCACATGCTAAAGGAATTCAAAGAATTTGCCATGCGCGGAAACGTACTGGACATGGCCGTCGGGATCATCATCGGCGCGGCTTTCGGAAAGATCGTCACGTCGTTTGTCGAGGACGTCATGATGCCGCCCCTCGGGCGGCTCGTTGGACCCGTCGATTTCTCGAACCGATTCGTCAGTCTCTCCACCGCACACTATGACACGGTTGCGGCAGCCAAGGCGGCGGGAGTGCCGACCCTTAACTACGGAACCTTTCTGAACAATGTCATCAATTTCCTGATTGTCGCGTTCGCGGTATTCCTTCTCGTTCGAATGGTGAACAGCTGGACGAAGAAGCCCGCGCCTCCCATTGCGCCGACAACCAAGGATTGTCCGCAATGCGCGATGAGCATTCCGATTCAGGCCAAGCGCTGCGGCCACTGCACGACGCAGCTTGCTTAAGACTGGATTCCGTCTTTAGAGGGAAAATTCCTGCGGACGGCAAGCGACCTCAAGAGGACGGTGTTTTCTTCGATTGGTTTCCTTCAAGGTGTGCTCGCAGACGCTTGACGACGGCGTCTTCCTGCCCTTCTTCGATCTCTTTCTTAACTTCCTCGAGGGCGAAGTGCACGACATCGTGATGATGTAGCTCCTGGGGCGCCAGGACATCGCTGAAGCGCAGCCATAACCGGTGCAGAAGATTGACCTCATTGGCGGTCAGGTTAGGAGCGTGTGGCCCAAGAACCTTGTAAATCTTGTCGCCGTTGGGCAAATGAATTTCGAGGTTGAATTGCGGCTTGATGTCACCCAGTTTTTCCCAGGCTTCGCCAATCTGCCGGGCCTGCTCTTCGGTGTTGTCTTTCGCCGAACGACCTATGACAATCGTGCTGGACTGGAGCGAAGCGCCCGCGCGCAGGACGCCTTCCCAGAGGTCATTCGAGGCAACAACCGCCAGCCGAATGGATTTCCCCCTTTTTTCGGCCATGGAAAGGGCCTGCGAAAAAAGATGTTGCTCGATGCTGCCGAACAGTTGATCGGCGTCCAGTTCGTTTTCTCCGGAAGCCGAGCGGCGCAGCAAGCGGACGTGCAAAACAACTACATCCCGGCGTCCCGGTTTGATGCGATCGAGGACGTTGCCAAGATGATAGAGGTTGAAATGATTGCTCACGGGCACGAGGATGTTGCCGGGCCGCGCGCCGACGGCTTCCGGTGTCAGCTCGGACTCCAGCTCCAAGTTGAACTGATCCATCTCCATGTGAGACGCGCCGCCTCTGTGAGCCCGGCGCTCGGAGATGGTGAAAACGATGAAGAGCAGAACGGAGAATGTCCCGCCAGCCATGGTGGCCACGGGCTTGGTGAAAAGATTGACGACGGCGATGAGGAAAAGTGTCAGCGTGATCAAACTGAGACCGACCGGGATTTGTACGCCGCGAATATAAAAATTGAACGGCACTTGGAACTCGCGCACTCCGGGCCTCGTGTATCGAAGCACGAGGACGGCCAAGCCGTTCATCGTGAAACTCCAGATGACGCCGAACGCGTAGAGGTTAGCGAGGAAGGTGACGTCGCCGCGGCTGATAAAAATGGTGATAATTTGCAGCAAGACGACGGTATTGATGATGCGGTAGGTTGTGCCGAATCTCGGATGAGGCTGCCGGAACCATGAGCTGAGAACGCCGTCCTCGGAAACGCGGTTTAGCACACCGTTCGAACCGACGATGGCGGTATTGACCGCTCCGGCCAGGATCAGGGTCCCTACTACAACGACGAATGCGTGAAAGATCAACAGGGCAATTAGCGGCCCCTGCAAGTTCATCGCGAGCCCGCCGATAAGGTTCTCGAGATAGTTCTGCCGAACGTTATCGGGAATGATCATCACCGCAAAGAAAGAAACCAGGGATGTGAAGACCAGGCTGTAAACGAAGATGACCAGTCCAGCCTTTTTCAGATTCGGGAGTTTGGGACTTTCAATCTCGCGGTAAACTTGCGCTAGGGATTCCTCTCCGCTCATTGCCAGTACCGAGTGTCCCAGTGCAATGAAGATAGCAATAATTCCGAACATGTGCGGAAGCGGACTTTCTGCAAGCCAGCCGAGCGCGCTGGCATTCAGACGCAGATTGCGAGGGTGTGGCCACGGCGGGAGCGCTGAGTGCCGCAGGACCGCCGTGTAGATGCACCAGGTGATCAAAAGCACGACCATCACCGTTACCAGTTTCATGATAAGCAGCGCTTTTTCGCTAGACTCCGGAATGCCCTTGGTGTTCTCCCACCAGAAATAAACGGTGACCAGAATCGCAAAACCGGCTGCGATAAAGTCCACCTGGTTCGGAGTGAGTGGGTTTCCGAGGTGCGAGTACTTCAGCAGTTCGCTGATCAGCCCGGCCAGATACTGCCCAGCCGCGACTCCGCTGATGGGGCCGGTCAAAATGTAGTCAAACATCAGCGCGGAAACGCTAAATTTTGCGAGAGTTCCTCCGAGCGATTGCTTCACCGCGCGGTAGACACCCCCGCGCACGAACATGCTGCAACTCTCGACATACACCGCGCGCACCGCGTAGGAAAACAACATGATGGCGAGGATGAACCACGGCGCGGTTTTGCCGATGTAACCTTCTGCTTCACCGCCTGCGTAATAGGCCGAAGAGGCCAGATCATTCAAAACGATGGCGGCTGCCCGCCAGAAGGAAATAAAGGTGAGGAGAGCGGTAGTCGCGACAATGACGCGCGGAATACCGTTGCCTCGGCTGCCTGCGGCAGCAGGGGTGTTGGAGGAGCTGCTCATGTACGGGTGATCTCGATCAGCGGATTAAAATGCTCGCACTTTTTGATCGCGAAGTCTAGCAATGCGGCCAGTTCTTACGCGCACTGAAACGATTTAGGCTCCGGCGTGTGACCTTGCCCAGACGGCACCGGGAGCGGTTCGCATCCGCCAGATAAGCGGCCAAGGCTAACGGACCCTAGCATTTTGATAGACCAACTCGCCGCCCACGAAAGTCTTCAAAACTTGCACGTCTTTCAATTGTTCGGACGGAACGCTCAAGACGCCCCGATCCACAACGATAAATCCGCAAATTTGCTGCGTTCCAGCGAGCCTTTCTGGTTTTTCCTCGAAACCAATGTAGGCGGGATTTCTAGTGTACATCTGGAGAGCTTGAAGCACGGTGATGCCTTCTTCTGGAGCGATCGCTTGGCCGCTGTGAAGGTCGCGGCGCTCGACGGCCGCCCAGATGCCCACCAAAGGCTAATTGGAGTCACCGGAACATCGAAAGTTCCAGCCGCCACAATGCCATTATCGGAATAGGATTTCGCAGGATAGCTCCAGCGCGTACGCAGCGCACCATATTGGAAAAGTAGGCGCCAATCCAATAGACAAAGGCGGGGTTGGAGTCCGCCAGTAAGTGCAACTCACGCATGCGCTTTTGAACGGCGGGAGTGGCCAAGCCGTTATGCACGATGCGAAATCTGGGCTCTTTCAAGTTTAAGTCTTTCATCACGGACTGGTAGGAATCGAGACGCCGCCGTTCGCCAACGCGTTGGCTTCGGCGAGATTCGAAACCAGCGGCGCCATTTGCACGCGGAGCTTAAGCGAGCCGTTCTTGTGCGCGGCCTGGTACGCGCGGATGCCTTCGGCGGGGACACAAATGTCACGAATGCTCGTCAGGGTAGTTCGCCTGAATCATCTTTATCAATCACGCCCCCGCTGGGCGTGGGCGTGTCTCGCGTAATGTGCGCAAGTCTGAGAGCGAATGAATTCCCGACCAGCATGTGGCCGGTGAAATATTCGATCCAGACAGGATTATTCGGTGAACGTCGATTGCCGGAGCGACTCGAGCCGATTCAGATCCTAAAATGTAGTGAAAACCCGGCCATAGCCTGAACTGATTTCAAAGGACTTAACCACGTTTTTGCCATATCAGTGACGAATATGGGGCTAGTCTTTCCCTGGACTTGGGCGAGGGCGTGCTTTTGTGGCCGCCATTGTACCTGAGTTGGCCAGACGGGTTGAGACTACATGGAAGCTATCGAACGGAACGCCTTAGCGCATTCGGGGCAGGGGCAAATGCTGCGGAGATGATTGTAGCTATAAATGCCGGTGGAGTGGCCGTCCGTGAAGCTGATTTGCACGGCGTAGTTGCCGACGACGGTGGCGGCTTGCGCGCTCGGTTTGGGTTTGAACATAGGCAGCGGGGCGAATGCGTTGGCAGCGGGCGCCGCGGCAGCGAAGGCTTCTTTCTTGCCTCGCTCGTCGTTACACGTTGCGCAGGGACACTCTTCGCGTAAATAGGCGAAGTCGTAGTGGCTGGCGTGGCCGTCGGCCCAGGTGATGTCGACTCCTGCGCCGGTCTTGACGTGCACCTTCACGGTGGCTGGCTTCCTTCGCGGATCGAGTGGAATCGGCATGATAGTCTTATCCCGGTTGGCCTGCGAGTCTGTCGACGAGGGACAAACGATGCTCTCTAAGTGTGGCGAGAACGCGTCCATGAGGTGAAAAGAGTTCGACTTTATCACCTAGAGAAATGAATGCTTTTTTTGCAGAGTAGATAGCACCAGGCGTCTCAATTTCATATTTGGAAGTCAAGGAGAACGGAGCTTGTCGAACTGTATTGTTCATTGAATATCTCGCCAAAACACGAGTTACGATCCTCGCTTTCCGTTGCAGCAATCGCCCGCAGGAATAGGATTGCCGTGCGGGCAAGTCTTGGGATGGCCGAGGAACGTGCAAATGCGTTGATCCAGCTCGGGGCTGATGATGTGTTCGAATTTACAGGCTTGCGTGTGTAGCTCGGAGTCTTCCACCGAGAACGTATCTTTGAAGAGGCGCTCCGCGAGACGATGCCGGCGAACGATGTCGCGCGCGCGCTGGCTTCCCACAGGAGTAAGCTGCGCTTCGCCGTTTTGAAGCTCGACGAGACGCAGTTCCGTCATGCGACCCAAAATCTTTATGGCGGGCTCCTCCGAGACAAGCGGAAGGATTCCCGCAGGCCCGGTGGCGTGGAGGCTGGTTACTTGAGCGGGTTTCCCTTCCTCGCCGCAGACCCAAATTTGTTCGAGAAGATGATCGAAGCGAATCTCGTCATCGGGCGAAACCGGAGTGCAGCAATCGGCGGTGTTGGCGAGCGGACACGCCAGCGGGTGACCAGGACCGTGCTGCACCGTATCAAAGTGGAGGCGGCCGTGGGCGAGTTCGATGCGGCGGTCCGCCTGTCGTGCGATATCGGGATCGTGCGTGACCATCAAAATCGTATGGCCAGCTTGGTGCAACTCGCGGAAAATCTTCAAAACGATCTCTTCGTTCGCTTCATCGAGATTACCAGTAGGCTCGTCGGCGAGGATGATTTTCGGCTGATTGATCAACGCGCGCGCGATGGCCACGCGCTGCTGTTCGCCACCCGAGAGTTGTGCAGGGAGGTGCGTCATCCGTTCGCCCATGCCGACACGGCGCAGAGCTTCCTCGGCCTGCTTCTCATCCGTGACGCTATGAAAATACTGCGCCAGCATGACGTTTTCGACTGCGTTCAAATACGGCACGAGATGAAATTGTTGGAACACGAAGCCAACTTTTTCGGCGCGGTAGCGGACCATCTCGTTCTCGCTGAGCTTCGAGAGGTCGACGCCGTCTACCACAACGCGGCCAGAGTTGAGTTTATCGAGCCCGCCAAGAATGTTGATGAGCGTGGTCTTGCCGGAGCCGGATGGCCCCATGAGCGCTACCCATTCGGCGGCGTCCACATTAAAACTAAGGTCATCGATAGCGCGCAGCGCCCCATATTTCTTGACGAGGTTCTCAATCGCAACCTGCGGCGCCGTCTTTTGTTCAGGCAAAATCTGAACAGGCGCGCTCACGCTTCACCTCGAAAAACCGAAGCGGGACGCACGCTGGCGAGCCGCCGAAGCGGGTACGCACTGAGTATCGCGACGATGGTGGTGAGTGCCACAGCTACAGGATACACAATCAGCCGCGGCTGCGCTGCCACGCCGAACACATGCTTGCCCAGCCAGATGGAAAAAAAAAT
>DATDHE010000003.1:0-34471 GCA_036521695.1 Candidatus Acidiferrum sp.
CGGAGATTCATCCGCAAGCAATCGTCGCATCGAGCGCGAAGCTGGGTCCCGGAGTAAAGATTGGGGCTTATGCGATTGTGGGTGACGAAGCGGAGCTCGGCGAAGGTTGCATTCTTCATCCCCATGCATTTGTAGGCGGGCCTGCGAAGTATGGCCGCAACAATGTGTTCTATTCGTTTTGCGCCGTCGGCGGTGACCCCCAGGATTATACCTATCGTGGCGAGCGGACCGAGTTGGTTGCGGGTGATGGGAATATTTTTCGCGAGTATGTCACCGTCAGCCGCGGGACACAAAAAGGCGGGGGCTTCACGCGGGTCGGCAACGAGAACTTTTTTCTGGCGTACTCCCATGTGGGACACGACGACCAGATTGGCAATCAGACGCTGTTTGTGAATGGTGCGACACTGGCGGGGCATGTTGTGGTCGAAGATTTCGCCACAGTCGGCTCGTTCTCGGTTGTGCACCAGTTCTGCCGCGTGGGGCGATACGCCTACGTCGGCGCTTGCACGGTGATTGTGCAGGATGTGCTGCCGTTTTCGCGTGTCGTCACGGAACGCGAGACTAAGAGCTATGGCGTCAACACCATCGGGCTTGAACGGAAAGGTTTTTCCACAGAACGGTTGCAGGTCCTGGATAGAGCTTTTCGTTTGCTGAGCCGGTCGAAAATGAATACCACGCAGGCTCTCGCGGAGATGCGAGCGAAGCTAGCCGGCTCTGACGACGTGCAGGAACTCGTCCGATTTATCGAGGGCGCCGAGCGCGGAATCGTTAAGTAAGAGTCACCGCCGCCCAGACATCTCATGCCGGACACCAGCGCAAACGTGACAGGATGGGGACTCATCGCCGGAAACGGGCGCTTTCCGTTTCTCGTGCTGGAAGGCGCACGCAGCCAGGGAATCGAGATGGCGGTGATTGCGCTGAAAGAAGAAGCCTCGCCGGAATTGGAAAAAAACGCGAAGCGGCTGCACTGGGTGAGTCTCGGCGAATTGAGCAAGGCCATCGACCTGATGCACAAAGAAGGTGTGACGCAGGCGGTCATGGCCGGGCAAGTTAAGCACAACAAAATTTTCAGCGCAATCCGGCCGGACTGGAAATTGACGAAGCTGCTCTTCTCGCTGCCGCGAAAAAGCACGGACGCTCTGATCGGCGGCATAGCGCGCGTGCTCCAGGATGAAGGAATTCAATTGGTGGACTCAACGCTGTTTCTGAAACCGCTTTTGCCAGAGCCGGGCGTGCTAACGCGCCGGACGCCGAACGAACAAGAAAGCGCCGACATTGCCTACGGACACGGTGTCGCGCGCCAGATTGCCGGCATGGACATCGGACAAACGGTGGTGATTTCGGACCAAGCTTGCGTGGCCGTGGAAGCCATGGAAGGAACGGACGAAACCATTGCACGCGCAGCGCGGATCGCAGCGGGAAAGACTCTGGTGGTCGTGAAAGTTAGCAAGCCGCGCCAGGACATGCGCTTCGATGTACCCGTGGTCGGTTTGCCGACCATCGAACAGATGAAGAGCTCTCGCGCTACGGCTCTGGCGGTGGATGCGGGACGCACCTTGTTGTTTGACCGTCAACAATTGATTGCGCTGGCCGATGCAGCGGATATCGCCATTCAGGCCTTTGCGCCAGCCATGGTTGCGGAACCGAAGAGCGCTTCCGGGGGAATAAATAAAAAATGAGCGGCGAGGGGCGAGAAATGCGAAAGGTCCGCGCCGCCGTCGTAGGTGTGGGAGAATTTGGGCGCAACCATGCGCGCGTGTATCGCGAGTTGGAGAGGGCCGAACTCGTTGGCGTTTACGACCGAGATCAGGCTCGCGCGGAAGCCGTCGCTGTAGAATTTCAGACTAGGGCGCTGCGCGGCCTCCAAGAAGTCCGCGAACTTGCCGAAGCCGTCAGTGTAGCAGTGCCGACCGTCGCGCACGCCGAAGTGGGTTGCCAGCTGATCGAGAGCGGACTGGACGTGCTGGTCGAAAAGCCGATGGCCCTGAATCTCGCGGAGGCGGATGCGCTTCTCGAAGCGGCGCGGCGGCACAAGAGAATTTTACAGGTGGGGCACGTCGAGCGATTTAACCCTGCTGTGGCAGCGGTTGAGCCGATTCTCAATCGGCCACTTTTCTTCGAAGTGCATCGCCTGGGAGTGTTTACTCCACGCAGCCTCGATGTGGAAGTGATTTACGACGTGATGATCCACGATCTGGACATCCTGCTGGCGCTCGTAAAGGAACCGGTGACTGAATTGAAAGCAGTAGGCATACCCGTGCTAACGGACAAAGTAGACATCGCTCACGTGCGTCTGGAATTCGCGGGTGGCGCTGTCGCCAACGTAACAGCGAGCCGCGTTTCGACGGAGCGCGTGCGCAAAATGCGATTTTTCCAGCAGCACGAATACATTTCGCTGGACTACGCGCGGCGCGATGCTCTGAGGGTCGGCGTAAAGCGGCCCGGACCGCAGCCTGAGTTTTCCTTTGAGAAATTGCCAGCGCCTGACGTGGAACCGTTGCATGCAGAACTCGATGCGTTTCTGGAGGTGGTACGAACTCGCCGCGAGCCGCGAACCAACGGAGAGGCTGGCCGTGCGGCTTTGGAACTGGCGACCCGCGTGATGGCAAGCATCCAGGAACACGGCGAACGCGTCCAACTAGCAGCGTTCGCCTCACAAGAGAAAGCAGGAAAATGATTCCCCGTACCCTGGTCCCGGAAGGTGCTCGTCTGCCTGCCGCCGCGGACACCGCGACGCAGCGGCGGCGCCCAACGACGCTGGACGAGCGCACGCTGGTTCCGGCCATGCTGCCGATCATCGAACTGGATGGCAAATCGAGTATTCCCAGATCGCTGCCGCTGGAATCCATTGCCGCGCGCGTCGTTGTTCCGCGCGATGTGAATCAGGAAGCCTACAACGTCAAGGAAAACACTTCGACCCCGGTTCAGCCGACGGACATGGACGAACGCATCGCCGTGCCGCAAGGCGGAGCGCCGCTGGAAATGACGGAAGGACGGCTAATCCCGCCAGCGGATATCGTCGATCTCGACGTTTTCATGACCGGCGAAGTGAATCTTCTCACCAAGCCGCAAACGGAAGAAAAAACAAAATGGGATTTGATCACCCGCGTGTCGTCGTTTGCGTTCCACATACTGCTGTTTGCGACGATTATCCTGTGGGCAAAGATCTTTCCGCCGCACGCGCCGACGAAAGATGAAATTGATCTCGCCAACCGGCAACTGACGTGGATTCCGCCGGAGAGTTCATACGCTCCCAAGCCAAAAGCGGCGCCTCGGCCGGCGGAACCGCCTCCCGTCCATGTCGACCCGCGCGTAATAAACAAAGTGGCTCCTCCCGTCCCGCAGCCTGCGCCCAGGCCGGAGCCCCCCAAGAGAGAGTTGCCGGATGCCCCTGCTCCGAAAGTGCCGGTGACTCCGCACGAGGTGGAAGCGCCCGCGCCTAAGCCGGATGCTCCGAAGCCGCCGCTGAAGCTGGATACTCCGGACATGCCGAAGCCGCAGCACGGACTGGTGTTGCCTAAGGCTCCGTCACTCGCAGATTCGGTGCAAGATTTGAGGCCGCGAAACTCAAGTTCGCCTACCATTTCCGGTGGGGGCCGCATTCGGAGCCGCAGCACGCCGGGTGGAGGCGGAGGTGGCGGAACGGCCTACGGCGGACTCGAAATGCTCACGCCGGATCAGGGTGTGGATTTTAGAAGCTACCTCCAGCGTGTCTACCTTGCGGTCAAAGGAAACTGGTTTGCTATAATGCCTGAATCCGCGGAGCTTGGTGAGAGAGGCGTTGTCGTCCTGACATTCAGAATCATGAGGGATGGCAGCGTGCCAGGCACCGAACCAATCATTAACCGCAACTCAGGAAAAGAGCCCCTCGACCGGGCTGCTTATTCTTCGGTGCGCGCCTCCAACCCCTTTGAACCGCTGCCTGCGCAATTCACTGGGCCTTACATCGAATTGCGCTACACCTACCTCTATAACGTCTCGCCAGAAAACTACACACAAGAAAAGTGAAGATCGCGCGCCAGCAGGTTCTCGATAGTCTCCTCCTCGCGTTCATTGTGTTCGTTGTGCTGCTCATCCGCGCTTGGCATATTCTGTTTCGATGAATCCGGGCACAGCTGAGCTTCCGCTGGTTGCTGTAGTTGGGCCTACGGCTTCGGGCAAGTCTGCGCTCGGCGTGTGGCTGTCCGGGCAATTCGGCGGAGAAGTGCTGGCATGCGATTCGACGCAGCTCTATCGCGGTTTCGATATCGGCACAGCCAAGCCGGCGCTTGCCGAGCGCCGCGGAATACCTCATCACCTGATCGACTCTTTAACGCCTAATGAAGCAGCGACCGCCGGCGGATACCGTCAGATGGCTTTGGCTGTGCTGGGTGACTTGCGGAGCCGAGGCCGTCTGCCGATTCTTACCGTCGGCACGGGATTGTATTTGCGAGCGTTGCTTGAGGGATTGGCGGAAGTGCCACAGCGGTCCGAGGAATTGCGAGAGAGGCTACGCGCGAGCGCGGAGGAGCACGAGCCGGGGTACTTGCATCGGCTGCTTGTGCGGCTGGACCCCGAAACGGCAGGAAAAATCCCGGCTGCGGACGAGCAAAAATTGATCCGTGCAGTCGAAGTGTGCGTGCTTGCGCGGAAACCCGTTTCGGAAGTGCACCGTGCGGGACGCGCGCCGCTGGAAGGCTGGCGTGCATTGAAAATCGGATTGATGGCCCCGCGCGAAGCCCTATACCAACGCATCCACGAACGGGCGGACGCGATGCTGGCGCAAGGCTGGATGCGCGAAGTGCGTGGTCTGATGGATAGCGGCTTGCCAGAAAATGCCAAGCCTTTCGACTTCATTGGATATCGCGAACTTCGCGAGGTTCTGCGCGGGGAAAAAAAGCTTGAAGAAGCGAGCGCCGCGATTCAGCTGGCCACGAGGCACTATGCAAAACGTCAGTTGACCTGGTTCCGCAAAGATCCCAGTGTCCACTGGCTCACTGGTTTCGGCGACGATTCACGCATTCAAGACCAAGCACGCGAATGGCTCCGTCAGCAGAGCTTGCCAGAGTCGCCGCGAACGAGCTGAGCGGGTATAATGGCGCAGGTGAAGAAAAACTCCTCCTACATAGCTCCCGCGGCACGATGACTCCAGGACTGACTTCGTGACGAAAACTTCGCAAACTGTGTCTACGGCGGACCGCGCGTTGCTCGTTGGTTTGGGCTGGAAGCGCAAGCCGCGCTTTCCTGGGATGCCTGCGGGCGAGCAGGGCAGGGAATCGCTGCTTGAGCTTGTCGAGTTGGCGCGCAGCGCTGGCGCGGAAATCGCGGGCACGGTTTTTCAAGTGCGCGAATCGGCGGATCCGGCAACGCTTGTGGGGCGCGGCAAGCTGGACGAGATTCGCGCTGAGGCCACCGCGCATAAAGCGCCGTTGATCATCTTCGACAGCAACCTCTCGCCCATGCAGCAGCGCAACATCGAAGAAGCCACTGAGCGCCGTGTCATCGACCGCACGCAGTTGATTCTGGATATTTTTGCGCGCCACGCGCGCAGCCGCGAAGGTCAATTGCAAGTCGAACTCGCGCAGTTGAACTACATGCTGCCCCGGCTTACGGGCAAGGGTGCTTCCATGTCGCGGCTTGGAGGCAAGAGCGGCGGCGGAGGCTCCGGAGGAGCGGGCGGGGGAGCTGGACGTATCGGAGTTCGAGGCCCCGGAGAAAAGAAACTGGAAACGGACCGCCGGCGCATTCGCGACCGCGTGGGCAAAATTCAAAACAGCATCGAAGACATTCGCAAACAACGTGCCTTACGACGCGAGGCCCGCAACGCTGTACCGCTTGGGACGATTGCGCTTGTAGGGTACACAAACGCTGGCAAATCGACTCTGTTCAATGCGCTGAGCCGCGCCGAGGTGCTGGTCTCCTCGCGTATGTTTGCCACACTGGACCCGACCGTTCGAGCGATTCGTTTGCCTTCCAATCGCCGCGTCTTGGTTTCCGACACTGTGGGTTTTATCCGCGATCTGCCCAAGGCTTTGCTTGCGGCGTTCCGCGCGACGCTCGAGGAAGTACAAGAAGCCGCGCTGATACTCCATGTGAGCGACGTCGCGAACCCTCATCACGCCGAACTCGATGAGGAAGTGGACAAAATCTTGAATGACCTCGGCGTAGCTGACCGGCCAAGGTTACGCGTGTTCAACAAAGTGGACCAGCTCACGCAAGAGAAAAGGGCTCCGCTGATCCATCCCTACGCAATGGGCGGGGGCACCAATGGGGGACCTGTGCTCGTCTCGGGCCTAACGGGAGAAGGCGTGGAAGAATTGTTGCGACGAATGGACGCGGCACTGCCAGTCGATCCAGTGGTGACGCTTTCGCTGCGATTGCCGCTTGCTGAGGGCCGCACACTGGCGCTAGTGCATGCGCTAGGCCGTGTGCTACATTCCGAGGTCGAAGACTCTCACATGCTGATGGATGCCGAAGTTCCCGTGTCGATTGCGCGCAAACTGAAGCTCAGTACATTCGCAAAGGATGGAACTTTGAGCCGAACGCGTGCGTAATAGGAGGTGAAGGGGTGGCCATGATTACGTTTATCTTGTGGTGCATCTTGTTCTCCCTCTGTTGGCCACTTGCGCTGCTTGCGCTTGTGGTTTATCCCATCGTTTGGCTGATCCTCTTGCCGTTTCGCATTGCGGGAATAGCCGTGCATGGCGTTTTGGCCTTTTTGAGAGGCCTGTTTTTCCTTCCGGCGCGACTCTTGCGAGGACCGCGAGCTATTTGACGGACGGCTGGTCTGTTTGCACCAAAGTAACTCCTCCTCGAGAATCAAAAAAACACCTGTTCTGGCTGCTAAATGGGTCTTTCTTGAATAGTTTGCGCCAGGTTCTCGAGTTGAGCTTGCTGTGGAAACCTTGTGGAAACTCTCTCTGCCAAAATAGCGGCGCGCCAAATTAGGCTATTAAAATCCTGGCGCTCCATGAATGTCGAGTTCCTAACATATTGAATACAGGAGAGTTATCTGCTCTCTGTGCCCCGCCGAAAGGTGTAACAGCGGGTTAGCTTCTTCGTCATCGGTTTTCGACATTTGCACAGGTTTGCAGCAGAGAGAGTACGGATCAGTACAGCACTCCGCGTGGCGCAAATCATTTTACTTGTTGACGTTACAGTACCGCCAAAGGCGCTCGCCGATTCATCTGAAGACGCTGACAGACGTTGACGCCTGCCCGGCAGGAGTCTATAGTCAGGCGAGCGGTGGCCGAAGCCTAAGGGGCGGCCTCCCCGCCGCCATGTTTCTATGAATCTCCCCAACTCATTGACGCTTCTGCGCATCTTTTTTGTTCCCCTGCTGATTGCAGTCTTACTCACAAAAAGCCCTAACGTCGTCATGCATTTTGAGTTTTGGGGAGTGTTGATCCTGCTCGTGGCTGCAGCTACAGACTGGGCCGACGGGTATTTTGCCCGGCGACGGCTTCAAGTGACAACGCTCGGCATTCTCCTCGACCCAATTGCGGACAAGTTGCTCATCTCCGCCGCGTTCGTTTCTCTTGTGGACATGCACCTCGTTCCCGCTTGGATGGTCGTCATCATCATCGGGCGAGAATTCACCGTGCTAGGTTTGAGAAACATCGCTTCTGCAGAAGGATTCACGATCGCCGCCTCCTTGTTAGGCAAGACGAAAATGGTTTTGCAGGTGTGCGCGGTTGCAGTTTTGATTGCCGGAGCGCGACAAGAGCAACACCCTTGGCTGAATAAGCTGGGGCTATTTCTGCTCTGGCTGGTGGTGATCAGTGCGCTGGTATCCGCGGCGCAATACTTTCTGAAGTTTTGGGGCCAGCTTGATGACCGCATCAAGCAGCGGCGCAAGCTGCGCATGATGGAGACCCACAAAAAGTCCGAGGATGCCATTCCCCTCTGAAACCGATCGCCGGTCTTTGCTTGCATTGGCGCGCCGGGCGATTGCCGAGGCCGTTTACCTCCAGAGGTCTGCCGGAGACATACCACAAGGCGGAGTGTTTGCAGAACAACGCGGAGTGTTCGTGACGCTCCATAGGATAGGCCGTTTGCGGGGCTGCATCGGTGTAGTTGAGGCCTTCGGGCCGCTAGGCGAATCCATCGCGCGGTGCGCGGCAAACGCGGCCCTGCATGATCAGCGATTTTCGCCCGTCCGCGCAGAAGAGCTCCCGGAACTAGAAATCGAACTCTCTCTGCTATCTCCACTGGAGCCGATTCTTCCCGAGAACATCGAGATCGGGAAGCACGGTTTGTTGATCTCCCAAGGTCCGAAACGCGGACTTCTGCTTCCTCAGGTTGCGGTTGAGCACAAACTTGGGCGCGATCAGTTTCTGGAGGAGACCTGCCGCAAAGCTGGTCTAAACGCAAACGCGTGGCGGGAGCGGGAAACACAAATCCTGGGATTCACTTGCGAGATCTTTTCGGAAGGTGGAAATACCGGGGAACAATCAGCCGCGGATGGCTGAATTCTTCAGTTCTGTTGCACATTGCCAGCACCAAAGAAAAAGCCCGCACGAGCAGTGGCTCGCAGCGGGCCGGAAGTTTCTGACTTGCCTTTAGTCGGCGGCCTATTCGATTTCGACGTAATCGCCGGTGTAGATAGTGATCGAGCTGTAGGTGATCAGCATGGTCGAGGAGTTGCGGCTCACGTTGATGACGATGCCTTCGCCGAGCACCTCGCGCGGCAAATCATTCCACGTATACTTCCCCGGCGAGCTCCCAAAGCCATAAATGCGGTCCTGATAGTCTCTCGTCTGAGGAGCACTCTCCGCTCTCGTTCCCTGATAGCGGAATACTCGAAAATAATCGCCGACTTTTACGCCTTTGTTGGTCCCAAGATTTACATAGACGGTATTGCCCCGCCCGGCGGATTGTTGATAGTCCTTCGACTCAACCACCATCGCGACTGGCTTGCCACTGACGGGAGCGAAATGGTCAAACGTACCCGGGTCCTTGAATGGAGGGTCAGGTCTCTCTTGATAAGGCAGCACGATATCGCCGCGCTGCATATAGTCGCAAGATAGTGTTACTTGTGCGATCGCCACCTTTGGCTGAACGACAACGACTCGAAGCTGCCCAGCGTCCAAATAGTGCGTCCCCATGGCCTTTAGCAGCTTGTCCTGCCACTTGAACCACTCCACTTTCAGAGCATCGCTCTCCGGCCGGACGACGGTGTATCGATCGCCCACGCGAACGCCTTTGTCCATGCCGCGGTTGATATATACGTAATCGCCGCGCGCGAACGTGAGTTTATCGCTCGACTGCTCGCCGGAAACCAGCCGGGTTGCATCGGGGACCTTCTCGTCAGTGACAAACCCCGAACAATAGACGGCCGAAAAATTCGTCTGCGGAGGAACAGCAGAAGTCTGCGCCGAGCAAATTCCGGCACCAACAAAGACAACCGTGCATAGAGCAGCTAATTTAGCGCGCATTCCAAGACTCCTTCAATCACGCCCTACGGGCCGTGCGGGGACGATTCTTAGCGAAATTAACAGGGCAGCCCCCATGCGTCAACAAATACGCCGGGACCGCTTTACACTTTTGCTACGGGCATGCTAGAAGCCTTATTCTCAATAACATGGCAAGAACCACGCTGGGGAAAAGTCTGTTTGGGGCAGGTATAAGGCGCATCTGTGCGGTGGCGGCAGCCGCTACGGCCGCGGAAATGGCTGATTTGGTCCGTGCAGGACTTCGCGAAACCCCAACCATGGAGCTACGCCTGGACTGGCTTCGCAGCGATTCCGAGCGTTCCCGCTTCCTTCTCTGGCTGAAGAGGAACAGGCCGCGCGGTGCAACTTTTCTCGCCACCTGCCGCCGCGGCGAAGGAGGGGGGAGGCTCCGGAGAGGCGTTCAAGCCGAGCTTTATTGGTTGAACGAGGCTCGCGAGGCGGGCTGCTCCTGGTGCGACCTGGAGATCGAGACCGTGCGCGAATTGCCGCGCAAGTCCCTGAGCGAACTTGGCTTGCCGCCCCAGATATTGCTCTCTTTGCATGACTTCCAGCGCATGCCGTCGCGACTGGAGTCGGTCCATTCTACTTCTGCCGCAGGCCATGAAGCCGACGCTCTAAAAATTGCGGCCCATGCCCACACCATTGGCGACAGCCTCCGCCTACTGCGGCTGGTTGGCCGTTCGCTCAACCTCGTCGCCGTGCCCATGGGTGAAGTAGGTCTTCCCGCGCGCATCCTTGCCTTGCGAGAAGGGAGCGCCCTAGCCTACGCGCCGGCTGGCGAAGCCACTGCTCCCGGTCAAGTCTCCCTGCACGCCCTGAAGCATCTCTACCGAGCTCATAAGCTGACGAACCGCACGCGCGTTTACGGCGTGATTGGCGACCCGGTAGGGCATTCCCTCTCGCCGCTCCTGCATAACACCGGATTCGTTGAGCGCAAAATCGATGCGGTGTACTTACCCTTCCTCGTGAAAGATCTTCGCGATTTTCTGAAGTCTGTGCCGGAATTCGGGATTCGCGGCTTCAGCGTGACCATTCCGCACAAGCAATCCATCCTGCGACATTTGAAAGAATGCGACCTTCTCGCCGCCGAGATTGGTGCCGTTAACACCGTCGTGGTACGGCAAGATGGTTCGCTCCGCGGCTGCAATACCGATTACGTAGGTATTCTGCGCGCGATCGAGAAGAAACTTGGTCTGGCTGGAAGCCGCGTCTTGATCTTCGGCGCGGGCGGCGTAGCGCGAGCCGCGGCATTCGCTCTTGCGAAAGCGGGATCCCAGGTCGCGATCTGTGCCCGCCGGAAAAAGGCTGCGCGGGAATTAGCCAGAGCCCTCGGCGGCGAAGTTGTCCCGCGGAGCGCTTTGCAGAGCGAATCTTTTGACGCCATTCTGAACGCCACCCCGATCGGCATGCATCCTCACGATCGAGTTTCGCCACTCTTGCCGCGAGAGCTAAATTGCCGCATCGTCATGGACCTCATCAACAGGCCCGAAAAGACGCAACTCCTAAAGCTCGCGGCCCGCAAAGGAATCGCCACGGTTTCCGGTGTCGAAATGTTTATTCCGCAGGGAGTCGCTCAGTGGGAACTCTGGACCGGCCAACGCGCGCCGGTATCCGCGATGCGCAAGGCCGTCCTGCGCGCGTTGCGCTCCGAAGAAAAGTCCCGCCGGCACAGTTAATCCAGAAATGCGATAATGCCGACCTCGGAAAAACAAACTGTGGCCGCGAACTGACCCATGATCCAGCCGGACTTCAGCGAATTCCAACGCCTCGCTAAACAGGGAAACTTAATCCCGGTTTATGACGTGTTTCCCGCCGATTTGCTCACGCCCGTCAGCGCCTACCTGCGCCTGGCCCAGGGAGCGCGATACTCTTTCTTGCTGGAAAGCGTCGAAGGCGGCGAAAAAATCGCCCGCTACACATTTGCAAGCGCGAATCCCGAGGAAGTGTTTCGCTATGCAGGAGGCGCGTGCGTTCTGGAGAGCCATAACCGCATCGTCTGGGAAGAGCGCGATCCAGTCACGTTTCTCCGCGCACGCATGGAGCGCTTCCGCCCCGTGCGATTGCCGGGTCTGCCTCCTCTGGTAGCAGGCGCCATCGGCTATTTTTCTTACGATATGGTGCGCCTCATCGAGCGGCTCCCCAAGCGCTTGCGCGACGACATCGGCCTTTACGACGCGATGTTGATGTTCTATCACGGCATCATTGCGTTCGATCACCTACAGCATCGCCTCTGGATCGTCCGCAATGTCCATACGGATGGCGAAGGCAGCCTCCGCACGAAATACAACACCGCGGTTCGCGAAATTCGCAAGACGCGTCAGTTGCTCGAACAAGTTTCTCCCGCTGAGCAACCGAAGAAGAAAGCCAAGGGGGGTCGAGCACCGCTCCGCGTCACGTCCAATTTCCGCCGCACGGAATATCTCGAAGCTGTTCGCAAAGCCAAGAACTACATCCGGGCTGGCGATATTTTTCAGGTAGTGATTAGCCAGCGCTTCTCAGCTAGAACGCATGCCGCGCCGTTTGACGTCTATCGCGAGCTGCGTACGCTCAACCCGTCACCTTATCTTTTCTATTTGCAAATGAACGATGTCGCCGTCGTCGGCAGCTCGCCGGAAATGCTGGTGAAGGTCCAGGGCCGCGATGTTTTCTACCGGCCGATTGCCGGGACACGTTGGAGGGGCCAGGACGAAGCCGAAGACCAGCGCCTCGAACGCGAGATGCTCGCCAGCGAAAAAGAGCGCGCCGAGCACATCATGCTCGTCGATCTGGGACGCAACGATTTGGGACGCGTCAGCGAGTACGGCACGGTGAAACCCGAAAAGCTGATGACGGTCGAGCGCTACTCGCACGTCATGCATCTCGTGTCGAGCCTACGCGGGCGTCTTCGCGAAGATGTCGATTGCTTCGACGCGCTGATGGCTTGTTTCCCCGCGGGAACGGTCTCCGGCGCTCCGAAAGTTCGGGCGATGGAGATCATCGAAGAGCTCGAACGCACCCGCCGCGGCATTTATGCCGGCGGCGTTCTATACTTGGATTTCGCGGGCAATCTCGACTCATGCATCGCCCTGCGCACCATGGTCATCAAAAATGGTGTGGCTCACGTGCAAGCCGGCGGCGGAATCGTCGCCGATTCCACACCCGAAGGCGAATACGAGGAGTCCGTAAATAAGTCGAAGGCCTTGCTTGCGGCGCTGGAGGCTGCGCATCGAAAAGGGAAGTGAGCGAAGTTTCAAAACGCCTACGAAGACGCCCAATAAAATGATTCTGCTGCTCGACAACTACGATTCGTTTACCTACAACCTGGCCCAGTATCTCGGTGAGCTGGGCTGTCAGGTGGAAGTGCACCGCAACGACAAAATCTCCGTCGAGGAGATCGCCAAGCGGAAGCCGGAGAAAATTGTCATTTCACCTGGCCCATGCACACCGCAGGAGGCGGGTATCTCCGTAGAGTTAGTCGAACGGCTGGCCGGAAAGTTTCCCATCTTAGGTGTTTGCCTCGGCCATCAAGCGATCGGCGCGGCGTTCGGCGGCAAAATCGTTCGCGCTCCAAAGCTCTTTCACGGCAAGACCAGCGAAATCCACCACGACGGCGAGAATCTTTTCCGCAAACTGCCCGAGCCATTCACAGCCACGCGCTATCATTCGCTTGTCGTCGAACGCAAATCGCTCCCGCGCGAGCTGACCATCACTGCCGAAACCGCCGATGGCCTCATCATGGGCCTCCGCCATCGCCGCCACAAAATCGAAGGCGTCCAGTTCCACCCCGAGTCCGTACTCACGACTTCCGGCAAACAGCTCCTGCAAAATTTCCTTAACCTCTGAATCTCCGTGTCCTTTGTGTTCTCTGTGTAAATCTTTTTCCCTACCAGTTCAAATCCGCCAAGAGCGCCGCGTAAATCTCCATCCCCCGCCATAGATGTCCCAACCGCAGATTCTCGTCCGAACCATGCTGGTGATTATCATAGTTCACGATGGGCACCCCAATCCACGGCAGCCCCAAGTCTTCAAAAATATACATAGGCACGCTTCCTCCCAATGTAGGAGCGATGACGGTATCGCCCGAAGTCGCGTCTTGCATCACTTTCACCAACGCCTTCGACACCGGTAAATCCATCGCTGTTCGCGAAGCGCGATAGCCGCCCTGGTCGACGACTTTCGCGATCAACGCATGAGTGCGGCGCTCCTCCATCGTCGGCTCGCGGTCAATCACGAAATATCCCTGCTTCCTGATGAACGCCACGATCTGCTCGAATTTGTTCTTCGGATCTTCGCCCTTCACAAGCCGGGCGTCGATCGAAGCTTCCGCTTTATCGGGCACGACGTTTTGCGCATGCTCCCCAACGTAAGCGCTTTGCAGCCCCCGGATGTTGAGCGACGGTTCTTGCAGCAGCTCCACCAGTTTCTTTCCTGCGCCTTCGGGTTTTGCGATGCCCAGCTCTCGCTCGAGATCGGCGTCATTCACCGGCATCTCCGCGAGCGCTTTCTTTTCGAGATCACTGAGCGGTGTCACATCATCGTAATAGCCGTCGATTAGCACATGGCCGTCGGAATCTTTCATTACGGCCAGCAGCCGCGCGAGTTCCATCGCCGGATTCGGCGCCCAATTTCCATAGTGCCCGCTGTGCAGCGCTCGCACCGGCCCATATACCGTGATGTCCAGTCCGATGTCGCCGCGGTTCCCGAAGAAAACGATCTGCCTTCCCGATTGATGTACCGGTCCATCCGCGGTAATCAGCAGGTCGCCACCGAGCAGATTTTTGTGCAGCTCCAAGGTGTGCGCGAGGTTCGTCGATCCCGCTTCTTCCTCGCCCTCGAAAATGACTTTTAGATTTACTTTCAGGGGAATCTGCTTGGCGCGCAGCGCATCGAGCGCCGCAAGCAGCGCCACAATCGGCGACTTATCATCGGAAGACGATCGCGCATAAATCCGCCAGTCGTCTTTGTAGACCGCGGGTTGCTTCGCGCTATTCTCCGGAAACGGAATGCGCTTTCCGGCGGCTTCCAACGCATTGCTTCGCAAGACTGGTTCGAATGGGGTGCCGTCGGTCCACGCTGAAGGATCGACAGGCTGCCCATCGTAATGCGCATAGAAAATAACGGTGCGCGTGGCCTCCGGCGCGATCAACTTTCCAAAGACTACCGGCCCGCGTCCCGTGATCGGCAGCAAGTGCGTCTCGATGCCGCGCGCTTCGAGCATCTCGCGAAGGTGCTCCGCATTTTTCTGGATGTTTGGCGTGTCGCTCGCCACATTCGGGATGGAGAGAAATTCCATGAGCTCTCGAACGATCCGGTCCTCGTTGTCCAAACGATAGTCGCGCACTTCTTGAACAACCTGCGCCGGCGCAATAGGAGCCGGCTTCTGTCCCATCGCTGGATGAGACAAAACGGCAGCAAACAAAATAACCGCAAAGAATCTCAAGAATCTTCTCCTCTAACTCTCCCGACTAGTTCACTGCCGCACAAATCCTTGGCCAAGACGTCAGTCTGAGCGACTCCTTCATTTTCTCATCTTACCTGTACCGACGGACAGCCGTCCTTCCGGACAGGCTACGTTTCGATTTGTGCGGAACCCGGCAACAGCGGATTGCGCAAAGTACCAGTGCGCCCGTCGCTTCATTAACCAACACTAAGAATTCGCTTTCCCTCGGAGGTTTCGCACTGTCATGAGCCGCCGTTTTTTGGCTGTCGCGCTGTCCAGTGTGCTGTCAGGCGTGGCCTTGCCCGCGCAAACTGCTCCGGCAGGCGTCGTCCTGCAATCCGCTAGCGCGCGATTGAATGCTACCGATGCGGCTATTGGAACCACGATCTTTGATGGCGACCGCATGGAAACTCAGGAGAAAGGCGCGCTAAGCCTCCGCTCCGGACAAGTGCAGCTTACTCTCTCCGAGCAAAGTACGGTTTGGATGAACCACGAAAATCTGATTCTGACTCCTACGCTTCAGCACGGCACAGTAACGTTTCGCGCGGAAAACGGAACGGGAGTCGAGATTAAAGCCGACGACGTGCGCGTGCGGCCGCATTTCCCCGTGCTTACGGTTGGCGAAGTGACGCTCCAGGACTGCGACGTTCTTGTCACCGCACGCACGCAAGATCTCGAAGTTACCGCGGGCAAAGAAACCAAGATCCTCGAAGAAGGAAAAACCTACCGCGTAGTGCGCAAAGGCGCCTGCGGCGTCGCCCAGTACCACCCGCCTGCCGCCGTTGGCCAAAGCCGTTTCTTCCTGCTCCCGGCGATTGCTGTAGGCGTAGTAACAATATGGACGGTTCACAAGGGAATCGAAAGCCCGGATCGCCCCTGAGCCGTCTCTTCAAAGAAACTGTCAATCTTAGAAATCTCACCCCGACTGTTGAGTGAACGTGACGAGCGCCGCGAGTTTTTCTCTGGCCGCGCCCGAAGCGAGAGCCGTTCCTGCCAGTCGTGCACCATCGCCAAAATCTTGGGCAACGCCAGCGGCCACCAGGGCAGCTGCGGCGTTCGCGACGACGATATCGCGGCGCGGACCGCGTCCGCCCGCGAAAATATCACGGATCGTTGCTGCATTTTCCAGCGCCGTCCCACCGTGGACGGCCTCGATGGGCGCCGGCGATACTCCGAAATCCTCAGGAGTCACCTTAAATCGCCCTACCCCTCCATCTTTCACTTCGGCGACTAGCGTTTCTCCGGCAAGTGAAATTTCATCCAGCCCGCCCGCTCCGTGAACCACGAATGCGTGATCCACGCCAAGCTCCGCGAGCGCGGCTGCAACCAGATCGATCAACTCCGACGATGGAACGCCGACCACTTGCGCTCTCGCACCAGCGGGATTGGTCAAAGGGCCCAAGAGATTGAAAACTGTGCGCACGCCAATTTCCTTGCGTGCTGGCGCGGCGTGGCGCGCCGCTGCGTGTGCTGCTCTGGCAAAGAAAAAGCCAATTCCAATCTCGCGAATCGCCCCGCCGAAATGCTCTACCGGCAAATCGATGCGCACGCCCAGAGCCTCAATCACATCCGCTGAACCGCTACCCGAGTGAGAGGCGCGATTGCCATGTTTTGCCACCCGTGCGCCAGCCGCCGCTGCAACAATTGCCGCAGCCGTTGAAATGTTAAATGTCGCAAACCCTTTACCGCCGGTCCCGCAGGTGTCTACAAGGTGCTCGGGGCGCGGCTCACCTTCCGCAAACACCCTCGCGGCATGCCGCCGCATCGCGCTCGCGAATCCGGCCAACTCCTCGACGCGTACCGGTCGCGCATTCATCGCGGTAAGCAGCCGCACGATATCGGCCGTTTCAACCAGGCCAGCGAGCAGCTCTTCCATCACCACTTCCGCTTCTTCCCGAGAGAAAATCTGTCCGGATGCGGCGCCATCAATGAGAGATTTTGTCATCTGGATTCGGCCGCATTCCCGCCGTAACCTTGCTCCGTTTTATACTTTCCGAGTACACTGTAATGTTTGCGACGACACCAAAATTCTAACACTACGGAACCCCGATGAAGATTCATGAGTATCAGGCCAAGGCCATTCTCGCCCGTTACGGTGTCACCACTCCACGCGGGGAAGTGGCTTTTTCCAAGGAAGAAGCGCGCGAAGGCGCAGCAAGACTCCGATCCAGCATAGTGGTTGTAAAAGCGCAGATTCATGCCGGCGGCCGCGGCAAAGCCGGCGGCGTAAAACTCGCACATTCTCCCGACGAGGCCGCGGAAATCGCCTCTCATATGCTGGGCATAAATCTAGTCACCGCGCAGACCGGTCCCGCCGGCCGCACCGTTAAGCGCGTTCTCATCGAAGAAGGTCTGGATATCAAGCGCGAACTTTATCTCAGCATTCTCGTCGATCGCAGCGTGGGGAAAGTGGTTTTCATGGCCAGCGCCTCCGGTGGCATGGATATCGAGGAAGTCGCCAAGTCACGTCCCGAAGCCATCATGCGCGAAACGATTCACCCTGCCGCGGGTCTGCAACCTTATCAGGCTCGCAAGCTGGTCTTCGGCTTGGGCCTTTCCGGTGACGTGGCGATGAAAGCTGGCCCATTTCTCCAGGCGCTGCATCGCGCTTTTGTGGATACGGATTCTTCCATGCTCGAAATTAATCCTGCCGTGGTCACGGCCGATGGGCGCCTCGTCGCTCTCGACGCCAAAATGACTTTCGACGACAACGGCCTCTTCCGCCACAAAGAACTGCGCGAACTGCGCGACCTCGACGAAGAAGACCCCCTCGAAGTTGAAGCTTCGAAGTACGGCCTGAACTACATCAAGCTCGACGGCACCGTGGCCTGCATGGTCAACGGCGCCGGCCTCGCCATGGCCACCATGGACATCATCAAGTACGCCGGTGGTTCGCCCGCCAATTTTCTCGATGTCGGCGGCGGCGCATCCTCCGATCAAGTGAAAAACGCTTTCCGCATCCTGATCGGCGATCCCGGAGTCAAAGCCGTGTTCATCAACATTTTCGGCGGAATCCTGCGCTGTGATGTTCTCGCCACCGGCGTCGTCGCCGCCGCCAAAGATTTACAAGTGAAAGTCCCGGTCGTTGTGCGCATGGAAGGCACAAACGTCGAGCTAGGCCAGCAAATCCTCCGCGACAGCGGCCTGAATTTCACCATTGCGGACGGCATGAAGGACGGCGCGCAAAAGGTCGTCGCTCTCGCGGGAGGTGCGCGATGAGCGTGCTTGTAAATGAAAAAACACGCCTGATCGTACAAGGCTTCACCGGCCGCGAGGGTACTTTCCACGCGCAACAGATGATCGAGTACGGCACCAATGTTGTGGGCGGAGTTACTCCCGGCAAAGGCGGAACCAAGCATCTCGAACGTCCCGTATGCGACACGGTTCAAGAGGCCGTCAAGGCAACTGGTGCCAACGCGTCCGTCATTTTCGTTCCTCCACCCTACGCTGCCGACGCCATCCTCGAAGCCGCCGACGCCGAAATTCCTCTCGTCGTCTGCATCACCGAAGGCATCCCGGTGATCGACATGGTCCGCGCCTCCGCTACGGTGGACTTTAACAAGACGCGCCTCATCGGTCCCAACTGCCCGGGCGTCATCTCCCCCGGCAAATGCAAAATTGGAATCATGCCCGGCCGCATCCACAAACAGGGTCATGTCGGCGTCGTCAGCCGCAGCGGCACGCTCACCTATGAAGCCGTCGACCAACTCACGCGCCTCGGGATTGGCCAGTCCACCTGCATCGGCATCGGCGGCGATCCCATCATCGGCACATCGTTCCTCGACGCGATACGCCTTTTCAACGACGACCCCGACACGCACGCCGTCATCCTGATCGGCGAAATCGGCGGCAACGCCGAAGAAACCGCCGCGCAATGGATTGCAACCAACGTAAAGAAGCCGGTCGTCGGCTTCATCGCCGGCCAAACGGCGCCCCCAGGTCGCCGCATGGGCCACGCCGGCGCCATCATCAGCGGAGGCCAAGGCACCGCCAAAGACAAATACGTCGCCATGGCCGCCGCCGGGATCCACACGGTTGAGACTCCAGCGGACATGGGCTCAACAATCGCCGCCGTCCTAAAATAGTCGTTTAGTTTTTGTAGGCGCCGCGCTTTAGCCCGCCATCTTGCACTTGATATCTCGGAGGAATCCTTCGTGGCACTCGAACGCACATTCGCAATCATCAAACCGGACGCCGTCAGTCGCGGACAACAAGGTGAAATCCTTTCTCGAATTCACAAAGCTGGCTTCCAAATCGTCGCCATCAAATCCATGCGCCTCACCAAAGAAGAAGCCGGCGGCTTCTACGCCGTCCACAAGGCCCGCCCCTTCTTCGGCGAGCTAACTGCCTTCATGAGTTCCGGCAAAATCTTCGCCATGGTCCTCGAAGCCGAAGGCGCCATCCTCAAGTGGCGCGACACTATGGGCGCCACCGACCCTAAAAAAGCCGCGCCAAGCACCATCCGCCACGACCTCGGCACCAGCATCGGCAACAATTGTACCCACGGCTCCGACGCTCCCGACACCGCCGCCTTTGAAATCGGTTATTTCTTCGCCGGCCTCGAACTTATCTAAGGTTTCAGTAGCACAGCCACTCTTGGATGTGCGGCCTTTGTTCAACCAGCCACGATTCACACCCACATTTCAGCAGAGAGGTGATCGCGTTCGTAGGGGCATGGCACACCATACCCCCTTTCTTTTTTGATCGCCTCGTTGTCTTACTTCTTCACACCATTTCTTCTAAACTCCTTTACATGGATCCGCTCCGCGAACTCGGCCGCACGCTGCTCCTATTCAGTGCTGTCCTAGCCGCCGTCGGCGCTCTTCTCTATTTCGGTGGGAAGCTCCCGTCTCTCGGAAAACTCCCGGGCGACATCGTCCATCGCGGCGAACACACCACCTTCTATTTCCCGATCATCACCTGCCTCGTCCTCAGCGCAGCACTTTCCTTTCTCTTCTGGCTCTTCTCCCATCTCCGCCGCTAACCGCGGCGCCGATTTTCCCCGGCCCGCCGCTCTCCTGAGGTATAGTTCCCGCGTCCAAATTGAAAGAACTATCAGCTCGCCCGACCAAATCTCTCTGGAGGATTCACCCATGAAGCTCGCACTTCTCACTCTGAGCGCGGCACTTGTCGCAGCTTTCAACGCTTCTCAATCTTCCGCAGCGCAATCTTCCTCGAGCCCGTCTGCCTCGCAACCGCAGAGTGCGGCGCGGCCTCCGCAGCAGCCCGCCCCAGATCCCTTTGCAGGTGCTCCCTCCGCCAAACCCGAGGACGTCGACTCCATTGATCACGTCCTGGTAGCTCTCTATGCAGTAATATCTGGCCCTCCCGGCGAACGTGACTGGAATCGCTTCCGCTCTCTTTTCCTCCCCGGCGCGCATCTCACCTCCACCGGCAAAGCTGCCGACGGCTCTATCCGCGTTCATCCCAATACCGTGGCTGATTACGTCAACCGCGGCGGCGCTTACTTCCTCAAGAACGGTTTTTTCGAATCGCCCATCCACAGCCGTATCGAAACCTTCGGCAACATCGCTCAAGTCTTCAGCAGCTACGAATCCCGCCACAACGCCGGCGAAGCGCCCTTCGCGCGCGGCATCAACAGCCTTCAACTCCTCGACGACGGTAAGCGTTGGTGGATCGTCGGCATCCTCTGGGACGAAGAGCGCCCCGATAATCCGCTGCCCAAGGATTTCGCCACTAAGCCCTGATTTCAAACTCTCCATTTCTAGCAACCGCCAGTCCATTACCTTGGCCGTGTCGAGGAGGCGGCCAGCTCTCCTCCCCCGGGCTCTCTTTACAGGTTCGCGCGCACCTCCTATAGTCGTTCTTGCATGAACTTGGCCTCTTCCAAGCGTCTTCCCAGGACCGGGCGATTTTTCAAGCTGCAGTTTCTTTTCTTATTTCTTTTTTTCGCGCTCTCCGCAAATGCCGAAAAGATCACGGAAATCCACCCGGCCGGCTACGTCACCGATCTAGCGGGGGTGATTAACGCAGACACCAAAGTCCGCCTCGAAAATCTCTGCACCGAGCTCGAGCAAAAAACCGGCGCCCAGATGGCCATCGTCACCGTGCGCGCCCTCGATGGCGAGACCGTCGAGCAATACGCCAACGAACTCTTCAAGCAGCTCGGCGTCGGCAACAAGAAAGAAAATCGCGGCGTCCTCGTCCTCGTCGCACCAACCGAACGCAAGTATTGGACCGAGGTGGGCTACGGTCTCGAACCCGTCATCAACGACGCCCGCGCCGGCGACGCCGGCCGCCTTATGCGCTCCTATTTTCTTCAGGGAAATTACAGCGCCGGCATCGAAGCTGCAGCCTGGACCCTCGCCAAGTTCATCGCCGACGATCGCGGTGTAACGCTCACCGCAACGCCTCCTGCCCGGCCGGTGCAGCCGCGCAACGACGATTCCCGATCATTCCCCATCTGGCCGGTTTTGGTCCTGATCTTCGTCGTTATTCGGCTTTTCATTGCACTGGGGAGAGGCTCGTCCGGCCGCGGAGGAAGAGGAGGCGGCTGGTGGATAGGGCCCCTGATTGGTGGCATGCTCGGCGGCGGCGGTGGCGGTGGATTCGGCGGTAGCTCAGGCGGAGGCGCGGGAGGGTTCGGCGGTTTTGGCGGTGGGAGCAGCGGCGGCGGTGGCGCTGGTGGAAGCTGGTAGGCGCCGACCCAGTGACCGCGTTTCGCAAGTTTGCACAAGGAGCGGTAGCAAAATGTTGTCGACGGAAGTGAAGCTGACCGATCTCGTAAGCCGCATGAAAGAATTCGCCGGAGAGAATCTCGAGTCCATGATTCTCTATGGCTCCGCCGCGCGTGGCGACTTCAAAGAAGGCCACTCCGATTTGAATGTTTTGTGCGTGCTGCGTTCCGTGACCCCGCGCGAATTGGCCCGCGTCACCCCCGTCGTCCACTGGTGGTCCAAGGACCACGGCGAACCTGCCCCACTATTTTTCACCGCCGAAGAACTGCGCCAGTCCGCCGACGTTTTTGCGATTGAGCTGCTCGATATGCAGGAAAGCCGCCGCGTACTCTACGGCGCTGACGTTGTCGCCGGCATCGCCGTGCCCATGAATCTTCATCGCGTACAGGTCGAACACGATCTGCGCACGCTCCTGCTCAAGCTTCGACAGCATTTTCTGCTCACCGGGCAAAAAGAAAGCGAGTTGCGCGCCGCCGAAGCAAAATCATCTTCCAGCGTTCTCGCGCTCCTGCGCCACACCTTGATTGCGTTCGAGGAAAAGCCGCCCGCCGCCGCCCGCGAAGTTTTCGCGCGCATCGCCGCGCTCACTGGCGCTGATGCCGAAGCTTTCGCGGCTGCGTTCAAGCTCCGCGATCGCCACGCTCACGCCGATGACATCGCACGCGCCTACGGACAGTACTTAAATGCTCTGAATGTGGTAATTTCCGCTTTGGACAAAACTGTTCCCAAGCACGAATGGCAGCGAGTCGGCAAAGCCGGTTCCTGATTTTTTGCGGAGGAAAGCATCATGAAGGCAGCCCTGATTGTTTTGGTCGTTCTTGTCATCATCGCGTTGCTCGTGGGCAGTTCGTTTATCTCACGCCGAAATCAAATGGCTATTAAGCGCGAAGCCGTCAACGCCGCATGGGCCCAAGTCGACGTCGTCCTCCAGCGCCGCGCCGATTTGATCCCTAATCTCGTCGAAACAGTCAAAGGTTTCGCTACGCACGAAACCGAAGTCTTCAGCGAAATCGCCAAAGCCCGCGAAGGCTATATGAACGCCACCACCCCCGCCGACAAAATCGCTGCTAACAGCCAGCTCGAAGCTTCTTTAGCAAAAGTCCTCGTCCTCACGGAAAATTATCCCCAGCTAAAATCCAACGAGAATTTCCTCCGCCTCCAGGACGAACTTGCCGGCACGGAAAACCGCATCGCAGTCGAGCGCCGCCGCTACAACGAAACCGTTCAGGACTACAACACCTACATCTCTCTTTTCCCCAACAGCTTGGTCGCCAGCTTCGGCGGCTTCACCCGCAACGACGCCTACTTCAAAACCGAACCCGGCGCCCGCCAAGCTCCCAAAGTCAATTTCAGCAATCCCGCTCCGGCGCAAACTCCCGCTCCCGCCCCGGCGAAGCCCTAGCGCGCGCTGTCGTCCGCATAAATTGTAGGGGCCTTGGGCGCCCCTTTTTTGCGTTATCGCGAGCTTGAATCGAGCACTCTGCTTTCGCAAGGATATGCCCTCCGTTTAACGAGTACCTATATGATATTATGATATAACGATTGTGTTTGCGTCGCGGAGAAGGAAGAAAGGCTAACGCCATGTCCGCTCTTTTTTTGCGTAGTCCGTCGCCTTCGATCCCTGGACTGTTAGCGGTCGGCTGTGAGCTTTCCCCCCGCCTAAGTCCTTTCCCTGCCACTCTTACGAGCTCCGTCAAGCCTAAGCCCTTTTTTTGCCACTCTTGCAGAAAACACCGGAGGTGGGTACCCCCGCGCCGCACGCGCCAACCCCTTTCTGTTATCTTCCCCAAGAGTCCACATCAATATCAATCCATTGCACTTACGCCTCCTTTGTTTTCATACTCTTACGCCCTCTTTTGCCTCGCCGAAACTCCTATACCTCGTGTTTTCAAACTCTTACACACTCTTTCCGCGAAACACCGGGGGGTGGGGTATGTCCCTTTCCGTGCTCGCCACTCGCCATTCGTCGCTCGCCACCTCCGATGACAACCCAACTCACTTTCAATCTCCAACCCACCCGCCGCGCTCTCACCGTCAGCGAGCTGACCGCCCGCATCCGCGACCTGCTTGGCAAGAACTTTACCGACATCTGGGTCGAAGGCGAAATCTCCAACTGCCGAGAAGCCCAGTCCGGCCACATCTACTTCACCCTCAAGGACGACCGCTCCCAGGTGCGCTGCGTCTTCTTCAAACAGCAGCAGCGCGGCATCAAGTTCCGTCCCGAGGACGGCCTGCACGTCACTGTTCGCGGCTCAATCAGCGTCTATGAAGCCCGCGGCGAATACCAGATTTACGTCGAGAACATCGACCCCATGGGGCTAGGCGCGCTCCAGCTAGCGTTCGAGCAGCTGAAAAAGCGCCTCGAAGCGGAGGGCCTTTTTGCCGCCGAACACAAGAAGCCGCTCCCCATGCTCCCCAGCCGCATCGGCTTGATCACCTCACCGCGCGGAGCAGCGGTACGCGACGTCGTGCGCATCTTGCGCCGCCGTTTTCCGAACGTGCATTTAACGGTTTTTCCTGTGCGCGTCCAGGGCGAAGGCGCCGCTGCGGAAATTGTCAAGGCACTGAAATTTTTCAATCAAAGAAAGCTCGTTGACGTCCTGATTCTCGCTCGCGGCGGCGGCTCCATGGAAGATCTATGGGCCTTCAACGAGGAGCCTCTCGCCCGCGCCGTCGCCGCTTCCGAAATTCCGGTCATCTCCGGCGTCGGCCACGAAACCGATTTCACGATCGCCGATTTCGTCGCCGACGTTCGCGCTTCCACTCCGTCCGCAGCTGCCGAGCTGGTCGTCCAAACCCGCCGCGAATTCGATAAGCACATCGCCGACCTGCGCGAGACGCTCGCGAGCCTCGTCCGCTACCGCCTCCTCGATCTCAGCAAGCGCGTTCACGAACTTTCCGCACGCCGAGGTTTCCGCCGCCCTCTCGATCTCCTCCGCCAGCAGCGCCAGCGCGCCGACGAAATGACGTCGCGCCTGGCGCTAGGCCTTCGCGCCCGCCTCGAACAATCGCGCAAGCGCCTCACCGCGCTACGCCTGCGTATTGCCACATTTGATTTTCGCGTGAAAATTTCTGCGTTCCGCCTGCGCCTCGAAAAACGCACCGCCGAACTTGGCGTCCGCATCGAACGCCTCTTGCGCTCCAAGCGGGAACGCCTTGAGCGCCTCGCCCTCCAGCTACAGGAGCGCAGCCCCTTGAAAGTCCTCGAACGCGGCTACGCCATCGCCACCGACGCCGCCGGCAACCTCCTCCGCGACGCCTCGCAAGTTAACGTTGGCGACACGGTAGCCATCCGGCTCCACCGCGGCAAATTGGACACGGAAGTAAAAAAGAAAGAGGACGGGAAGTAATCCATGCCAACTAGCGCAGGGTCTGTCAATGGTTTCGGAGGTTTTTCCTTCGATGCACGTATGCTTCCTCGTTGACGACAAATTGGATTGCTTCGGGCATTGGGGCCTTCTTGCGTCACATTACTCCGGGGAGTTTTCTCGGGCAATGCAAAAAGGGTGCTGCAAAGTTCCTAGTTGTCGTCGGAAGAGGAGGCGACTTTAAGTACAGCGAGGAAAGCTTCCTGGGGAATATCGACTTGGCCGACGCGCTTCATGCGGCGCTTACCTTCTTTTTGCTTTTCGAGGAGCTTGCGTTTGCGCGAGATGTCTCCGCCGTAGCACTTGGCGAGAACATTTTTGCGGATGGCAGCCACGGTTTCGCGCGCGATGACGCGGCTGCCGATGGCCGCCTGGATGGGCACTTCAAACATTTGGCGCGGAATCAGTTTACGGAGGCGCGTTACCAATTCGCGGCCGCGTTCCGCTGCGAAATCGCGATGAATGATCAGCGCTAGCGCATCCACCGGTTCGCCGGCGACGAGCACATCCAGCTTGATCAGATCGGATTCGCTGTACCCTGCCAGATGGTAGTCCAGCGAAGCGTACCCGCGTGAAACGCTTTTCAGCCGGTCGTAGAAATCGAGCACGATTTCATTGAGCGGCAGTTCATAAGTGAGCATCACGCGGGTTGGCGACAAGTACTCTAGATTTTTCTGCGTTCCGCGTTTTTCCTGGCACAGCTGCAGAATTCCACCGACGGATTCATTGTTGGTAATGATCATTGCGGTGATGATGGGCTCTTCGATTTTTTCGATCTCGCTGGGATTCGGAAATTTCGCGGGGCTATCGACTTCGACCACCTCGCCGCTGACCCGCGTAATCCGGTAACGCACGCTGGGCGCCGTGGTAATGAGGTTGATCCCGAATTCGCGTTCCAGGCGCTCCTGCACAATTTCCATGTGCAGCAAGCCGAGAAAGCCGCAGCGGAAGCCGAAGCCGAGCGCCACGGAATTTTCCGGTTCGTAAAAAAACGCGGCGTCGTTCAGCTGCAATTTGCCGAGAGCGTCGCGCAAAGGCTCGTAGTCGTCGGCGAGAACGGGAAACAGGCCGGCGAAGACCATCGGCTTTATGGCTTCAAATCCGGGCAGCGGCGGTGCGGGCCGTGCGGCTTCTGTGACGGTATCGCCCATGCGTGCATCCGCGACGCGCTTGATATTCGCGACGATGAAGCCCACGTCGCCGGCGCCAAGTTCCTCGAGCGCGACAGGCTTGGGAGTGAGCGTGCCGAGCGTTTCGACTTCGTGGATTTCGTTGCTGTAGCATAGCCGGATTTTCGTGTGCTTGCTAACGTGGCCTTCCATCACGCGCACAAGGACGACGGCTCCGCGGTAAATGTCGAACCAGGAATCGAAAATGAGCGCCTGCAGTGGATTTTCGGAGCTGCCTTTTGGCGGCGGAATGCGATGCACGATGGCTTCGAGGACGTCTTCCACGCCCAGTCCGCTTTTTGCGCTGATCAGCAAAGCGTCCTGCGCAGGAATCGCGAGCACGCTTTCAATTTGCTCCTTCACGAAATCAGTTTGCGCGGCGGGCAAGTCAATCTTGTTGATGACGGGGAGGATCGTCAAATTGTTTCCAGCCGCGAGGAATGTGTTTGCGACGGTTTGCGCTTCTACGCCCTGGCTGGCATCCACGACGAGCAGCGCGCCTTCGCACGCCGAAAGTGCGCGGGACACTTCATAGGAAAAATCCACGTGCCCTGGCGTGTCGATCAAATTGAGCTGGTAGGTGTTTCCGTCTTTTGCGGTGTAGTGCAGACGGATGCTTTTCGCTTTGATGGTGATGCCGCGCTCGCGCTCGAGATCCATCGAGTCGAGCACCTGCTCGTGCATCTCGCGCTGCGAAAGCGCGCCAGTCATTTCGAGCAGACGGTCCGCGAGCGTGGACTTGCCGTGATCGATGTGCGCGATGATACAAAAATTGCGTATGAACTTCGGGTCCATGTATTCCGGTTATCGCTTCCGCTTTGCGACCGCTTTTATTGTTTCAGTTCCCGGCAGGAGCCGCATGCTTCGAGGAGCCAAGACACCAGGCTGCGCAAAACCGTGCCGTGTGACAGTTCAGTTTGCCACAAATCGCCGACGCGCGCAGCCGCGTTGGACTACGGAGCTATGCGGCGCGAGCTCAGGAACGTATATTCTTGCAAAAGCCGGTCGCAAAGCCCGCCCGTCTAAGGGCGGGAGGAGTTCTCAAATGATCAAGCGAGTGCCGATTTTTCTATTTTTGCTTTTGGGAATGCCCGTTCATGCACAAGACAAGAAACCGACCACACTGCGTGAAGTTTTGCTGGCAGAACTGAAGTCCACGCACACCAACGCAGAGTGGTTCGTGCCGGCGAATAGTGCCGTGAAGGGATTGACGGCGGAGCAAGCAAACTGGACCGGCGGCAAGGGGAATCACTCGGTCGGCCAACTAACTTATCACCTGGTCTTCTGGAACCGCCGAAATCTCCAGGTTCTCAAAGGCGAGAAACCTGAAAAATTCAGCGGCAACAACGACGAGACGTTCGACAAGTTCGACAGCAAGACGTGGAACGATATAGTGAAGCAGCTTGATGAGGTAATGAATGAGTTGGAAAAATGGGTAGAGACCGCGGACGAAGCAAGACTGAAAGAGTCCGCGCAGACGTTCACGCACATCAGCACGCACAATGCGTATCACATCGGCCAGATCATCTACGTTCGAAAGGAGCAAGGCTCCTGGGATCCCAAGAATGGCGTGAACTAATGTTCACTCGTCGCGGAGGGTGCGGACGGGCTCGACACGCGTAGCGCGATAGGCCGGCACGATAGTTGCGAGGACGCCGACGGCGACTAGGAGAGCCGCAACCGCTGCGAAAGTGATTGGGTCGGTGGGGCTCACGCCGTAGATTAAAGATGAGACGACGTGACCCATCGCCAGGGCTACGGCGAATCCGATGATGATACCAAGAAAAATTGGTTTCATACCGTCGGTGAGCACCAGCTTTAGGACGTCGGAGTGCGACGCGCCAAGAGCCATACGAATGCCAATTTCGCGACCGCGACGGCGAACGGCGTAGGAAAGCACGCTATAAATGCCGACCGCAGTGAGCACCAGCGCAAGCCCAGCGAATGCGGCCAGCAGAAGCATGTTGGAGCGCTGTGGAGACAGTGAATTGGAAATCAATTCGTTCATGCTCAACACTTCGGTGACGGGCGTTTCGGGGTCGACTTCATGCATGGCGCTGGTCACGGCGGTAACGGTGCTCATGGGATCCCTGCTGGTGCGCACGGCAAGACTCATCGGAAAGGAGCGCCAGGCTTCGGAAGGCGGAGCGAAGATCTGATCCAGCGGCCAATACACTGTCGCAACCGGCCGGGTCTCATCGAGAGAATCCAGTTTCACGTCGCCCACGACGCCCACAATTTCGCGGGACACACCCGGATAGAAAGTAAGGGTGAGATGTTTGCCCAGCGGGTTTTCGTTGGGCCAAAAGCGTTTGGCCATGGATTCGCTGATGATTACGGCGGGATTTCTGCCTGCCACGTCACCGTCGGTGAGGTCGCGGCCGCTCAGGAGCGGGACGCGCATGGTACTCAGATAGCCAGGACTGATTAGACGCACGTCTACCTCGGGCTGATCGGCCATGGGCACCACCGGCTGACCCTCGATAGCGACAGGTTGGTGCGAACCGCCGTCGCCCATGGGAAGGTCATCGATCACGCCTGCGGATTCAACCCCTGGAGTGGCGCGAACTTGCTGAAGGGCGCGCTCGAAAAAGGAGATATACGCAGCCGGAGTTGGGAATTTGTTGGCGGGAATAGAGACGGTCGTGGTGAGCAGGCCATTTGGATCGAAGCCAGGTTTGACATTGCTAAGCTGCCACAGAGTGCGAACCATCAGGCCGGCACCGATCAGCAGAACGAGTGAAAGCGCAACTTCAGAAACAACCAAGAGGCCGCGAGTCCTGCTGCCGCCAGAATCGGAGCTGCCGCGGCTTTGGCCCTGCTTGAGAGCTTCATTGACATCCGTCTTCGTAAAACGCAGCGCCGGAAGAAGACCGGCGAGAGCGCCAGCGAGCAACGCTAGAAACGCCGTGAAAGCCAGGACGGGAGCGTTGAGAGTGATTTCCGCGAAACGAGGGAGCCGGTCGGCGAGGAATTTGACAATCAGAGTGGTGCCAAAGCGGGCGAGAAGGAGGCCCAACGCGCCTCCGGCAAGGGAGAGAAGCAGAGTCTCCGCAAGGACCAGGCGGAGGATTGCGCCGCGGGTGGCTCCGAGAGCGGAGCGGATGGCGATTTCTTTTTTTCGGGCGAGGATTTTGCCAAGAACAAGATTGGCAACGTTGGCGCAGGCGATCAACAACACGAAACCCACGGCGCCCAGCAAGACGAGCAGAGCCGCGCGGACATCGCCAACCGTTTGCTCACGCAAGGTGAGGATCTTGGCGCCCCAGCCTTTGTCGTCCTCGGGGTAGAGTTGCTCGAGGTGAGCGGAGATGGCGCTGAGCTCGGCTTGCGCAGCGCGGATATCGACGCCAGGTTTCAGTCGGCCGATGACCTGATAGTTGTGATTGCCCCGCACCGCGCGCGTTTGGTCGGTCCAGGCCAGAGGGGTCCAGAGCTGAGCCCCGCTGGGAAACTTGAATGTGCGTGGCAGGACCCCGATGACGCTGTAGGTCTCGTCGTCGAGAACGATCTTCCGGCCAATGACACCAGGGTCAGCGCCATAGCGTTCGCGCCAAAGCGCGTTGCCGAGGACCACGACGTGACCCTGACCGGGACGGTCATCGTCGGGGGTAAAGCCCCGGCCGAGAATAGGTTGAACGCGAAGGATCGAAAAGAAACCCGCAGCGACGGGTGCGGCTTGAATGGCTTCCGGGCGTTCCTTGCCGCCGACGTTGAAGCGCGCGCCACCGAAAGCGGCCATGTCTTCAAAAGAGTGGTTCATGCTCCGCCAGTCGAGGTAGTTCGCCGGTGAAACGGAAAAGAGAGTCATTCCCGGGAAGCTCTTTGCGGGAGGGACGTGCCAAATCTGCATGATGCGGGATGAGTCTTGGTAGGGCAGGGGGCGGAGGAGAACGGCGTTCACCACCGAGAAAATCGCGGTGTTGGCGCCAATGCCCAGAGCGAGCAGGAGGATAGCCGTGACGGTGAAGCCTGGGTTGCGAAGGAGGATGCGAAAGCCGAGTTGCAGGTCGGAGAAGAGGTTACGCATAAAAAGGCGCTCCTGGCCGCCGATGAAAGGTAGGTCGGCGGTGACATGACTAGGAGACGAACGAAACGGCAAAAGGTTCCAAGGATTTGGCGAGGCTGGGCGTGCCGGATACCACAAGGCGCGATTGCGCGAGTTTTGCGGGTCTCGCAGTCGGGGTATATAGTTGAACGAGGGCGTGCGCACCTCTCATCGCGCGCGACCCAGCAGAAGAATTTCAAGTCAGCCGACAGGCACAGCAAAGGCAACCCAGACGGATGGCCGCAGACGTCAGCAAGCATTTGGACCGCGCCAAGCGATTCCTCGAAAAGAACCGCGTCGAGGACGCTATCGAAGCCTATCTGGCCGTGCTGGACGAGGCGCCGCAGCACCAGGAAGCGACGCAGGCGCTGGGAGATCTTTACGCGCGGATGGATCAGCCGGAGCGCGCCGCCGTTTACTACGGCCTGCTCTTCGACTTGCTGATCGAGCCGCGTGACGAAACCAAAGCGTTGGCCATCTACAATCGCTTTCTAAGAAGCGGTTCAACGCCACAACCGCCGGAGCGCATCGCCCGCTATGCTTTCCTCCAGCAAAAACAAAATCATCCTGAAGAAGCCATCGACCAGTACACGAAGGCCGGGGAGCTTTTTGCGAGCGCGGGACGCAACGAAGACGCGCTTTTTTGCTGGGAGCGCATTGCGCAACTCGATCCCGAGAATCTCAACCGTCAGATGCGACTGGCAGAAGCGGCTGAGCAGCTCGGCAAGAATGCACTGGCAGCGCGGACTTTTCTTCGAGCGGGGCAGCTTGCGTCGGCAGGGGGCGCCGAAGTCGACGCACTGAAGCTGCTGGGCCGAGCCTACAAGCTTGCGCCGCAAGAGCGCAGCGTTGCGCTGCTTTACGCGCAGGCCACTCTGCGGAGCGACGGAGCGGCAGAGGCGGCTACGCTTCTCGAGCCATTTGCAGGCACGGAGAACGACACGCTGTTCCTGGAGACATTTGGCGACGCGCTGATTCGGGGCGGGAATCTCGATCGGGCGCGCGAGATTCTCGAAAAACTTTTACGTGAGAAAAACGCAGGTGCAGAGAGGCTCTTCGAGCTTGCCGATGCCTATGCCGCGTCCGCGCAAACCACCAAGGGCGTGGACGTGCTCCAGACGCTGAAGCGGCGCATGTTCGCGGACAAGCGGCAAAATGATTTTGCCACGCATCTGGACGCTGTGGCCGGAAAGCATCCGCACTCCCAAGCCATGATGGAGTTTTGGGCGGCGGTGTACAACGAGCTGAACCGCGAATCACAGTACTTCGAAATACTCGTAAAGCTTTTCGATGTATATTTCAACGCGGGTGACTTTCGCAAGGCCTGCGATTCGCTCGAGCGACTCGTGGACATCGACGCCTACGACTATCGCAATCAAGAACGGATGGAAAAGCTTCGCGGTCACGTGGACGAAGCGTTTTTGAAACGGGTCGGTGGCAGGCTGGCGAAGTCGATGAGCACGGCACCGCCGCCGCCATCCAACACCGGCGCGGGAGCAAGCGTCTCGCAAGGGGCGCCAAGCACGGAAGAAGGACGGCATGCGCAAGCACTCGAGGACCTGATCGTACAGACGGAGATTTTTCTCCAGTATTCGCTGCAGACGAAGGCGCTCGAACGCCTGCAAAAAATCGCCGCGATGTTTCCCGGGGAAGAAGCGCGCAACGCGCGTTTGCAGAATTTGTATCAGATGGCCAATTGGTGGCCTCCGGGCGCGGCCAAACCCAAGCAGGAACCCGCTGCGGCTCCTGCACCGGCACCACCAGCGGCAGCACAGGTCGTCGAGGCACAGGCAGTTCAAGTGACTACCAGGACGGGCGTGTACAGCGCGGAAACGCTGCGCGATCTATCGAAGATTTCCGAAATCAACCAGAAGATTTTCCGGCAGCAGACGCCGCGGGCGATGCTGAACACAGCGGTGAGCGAAGTGGGTTCTCACCTGCACACCCTGCGGTGCATCGCAGTGGTCGGTGCGCCGGGCTGTCCTCCGGAGATGTCCGCGGAATTTTGCGGCCAAACGACTAAGCCCGCGCCGGGAGCTCAGGTCGTCTTGCTGCTTGCGCAGATGGAGAAAGCGGAGCCGGATGAGCTCGGTGGATTGGTGGTCGATGCGATCGAGGGTTCGATTGTCGCCGAGATGGGACTGGCGACTGCTCTTGGCGTGATGATCACGGACAAAGAGACGCAAGCGCCCGCGGGGATGCTGATCGTCGGCCACGCGGAACCGCATAAGTGGAGGCCCAACGAAGCTTATTTTCTGCAGGCGATTGGCGATCAGATGTTGATGAGCGTGAGCCATACGCGACTGCGCTCGCTGGTGCGGCGCATGGGCGTTTCCGATGAACGCACCGGCTTGCTCAGCCGCAGTTCGTACCAAAGTTGCTTGCTGACGGAAGCGGACCGGGCGCGCAGCCAGGGTACGCCGCTGGCGCTGGCGATTTTGCAGATCGATCGCGGTGCGGAGATTTTGCGGCAGCAAGGAGAATCGCCGCTGGAGCGATTTTTGGAGCAGTTGGCGCGTTCGCTGCAGCCGATCGTGCGGCAGAATGACGTGGCGGTGAAATACACGTCGTGGTCGCTCGCGTTTATTTTGCCGGACACGACGCTGGCTGGTGCGCAGAATCTTGCCGACAAATTGCGGCGCGCGGCTTCCGGGTTGCGTCCGCCGTGGGACACGACGCAGATCACGCTGAGCGCTGGGATCGTAGAAGCGGTGGCGAGACATGAATACGACAGCGAAGACATCGTGACGGATCTGATCAATCGCGCGGAATTTAGCGTTGAAGAAGCGCGAAAAAAGGGCGGGGATACGGTTGTGACTCTGGATACGCCGAAGGTTTGAAGAAAGAAGTTGGCAGCCCTCTAGTTTTGCTAAAACAAACCGGGATTCATAGAGCAAGTGGTAGCGAAGAGGCGAAATTTCGCCAAAAATAAAATGGTCATGTTAAGATGACCATGGTCAGCTGGAGAGTGCTATGAAGAAGATGCAGGCGAGCGTGTTTAAGTCACGTTGTTTGAAGGTAATGGACCGGGTGCAGGCCACAGGTGAACCGGTGATCGTGACGAAACGAGGAAAGCCGGTGGTCAAGGTGGTACCTGCGGAGGCGGAAAAGGATGATTTGTTCGGATTCATGAAGGGCCGAATGGAGATAGTTGGAGATATCGAATCGCCAGCGGTCCCGCTCAGCGATTGGGATGCACTTAAGGAAGACAAAAGAGAATGATTCTGCTCGATACGCACGTTGTGGCTTGGATGGCGAGCGAACCGGAAAGACTCTCGCGACCCGCCAGCGATGCGATACGGAACGCAGCCGGGAGTGGCGGAATCGCGATTGCAGCCATCACGCTTTGGGAATTGGGACAGCTGATGACTTCAGGAAGACTGAAGATTACCGGAGCGGTGGATGCCTTTGTGGAAGAGATCGCTGGGCGGATGGTTGTAATCCCGATCAGCCCAAAGATCGCCATGCTTGGTACGCAGTTCTCTCCGCCTTATCCGCGCGACCCTTCCGACCGGCTGATCGGTGCCACAGCCATTGCCGAGGGCATCGCGCTCGTGACCAAAGACCGCGACATTCGGAGTAGCGGGCAGGTGAAGACAATTTGGTAGGGGCAAGGAGAGAGTTGCTGGGGACAGCATCTCCTCCACCGTGGGATCGGAATTGGTAAACTGGAGATCGGCATTTCTTGAAAGTGAGGAAGGTATGTTTCCAACGGATGTGGTGATTGTGGCGGGCGCGCGGACGCCGATGGCGCGGTATACGGGGGCGTTTTCGGATGTGAGCGCGATTAGTTTGGCGGCGCATGCTTCGAAAGAGGCGATTCGAAGGTCGGGCGTTGATCCGGGGGAGTTCGATCACGCGATTTTTGGAAACGTGATGCAGACTAGCGCGGATGCGCTTTACGGCGCGCGGCACGTGGGTTTGAAGGCAGGGTTGAAAACGGAGACACCCGCGGTGACTGTGAACCGGTTGTGCGGGTCGGGAATTGAGGCGGTGTCGCAGGCGGCGCAGCGACTTTTGCTTGGCGAAGCGACGATGGTGCTGGCGGGCGGGATGGAAAATATGACGCAGGCGCCGTTTGTGGTCCGTGGGGCGCGGACGGGGTTGAAACTTGGTGGCGGAGCGCTGGAGGATTCGCTGTTTGTCGGATTGACGGACAGTTTTTGCGGATTGCCGATGGCGATGACCGCGGAAAAGTTGGCAGAGCAACACGGGATTACGCGCAAGGATGCGGACGCCTATGCGCTGCGCAGCCAACAGGCTGCGGATGCAGCGTACAAAGCGTGCCGGATTCGCGAGGAGCTTGCGCCGGTGGAAGTAAAGCAGGGGAAGAAG
>DATDHE010000004.1:0-18174 GCA_036521695.1 Candidatus Acidiferrum sp.
CTTTCCTCGTCACTTCAAGCAAGCGGCCGATCATTTACCCAAAATCTTACCAGCAGGATCATCGGTGTAATCATTGGTGAAGGTTTGGAATTCTGGCAGGAACAAAAGCGCTAGTAGTACTATAAGTTGCCCAAATTGTGAAATGGATTTCCCATACTGGCATTCCAAGACTTCCGACGGTTGCGGAGAGCCTGGAAACCAAAGTCTTCTCATTCTTCTCTCTAGTCCTCAATTAGTTTATGGTTGCTAAGTGTTCGCGCTAGACTGTGTATCTTACGTGAGGCGCGGGCGTTCAGGAATCAAGTGTCTGTGAGCGGCCGAAAACGCCCGCTAACACGTTGAAAATACAGGGTAGATTGACCCGCGGATTCGCTGCGGTTTTGTGAACGCTTGGCATTGATTGTTTTTCAAGTTTTGGATGAGCCGCAGAGGCTAAGATCCTACGCTATCGTCAAAACTGCGCCACTATCCCCCTTGGAATGTGCTGTGCGTGTCTCTAATGCCGAAGTAGGGCCGTCGCGGAGATTTCAGGCTCGCTTGGTCAGCGTTGCCGTTCCAATTATCCTTTCTGGGGAGACCCTACACCATAGAGGGCCAAGATATCTTTCAAGGTGACCATGCCTTCGAGTTTGTGAATATTGGCACGGCTGACTACGGGCATGGCGTTGATCTGACACGCGCCCATGCGTTCGAGCGCCAAACTGAGGGAGTGGTCGACGTGAAGATGAGGGAAGTCTGTTCCATCCAGGAGTTCCTTCAGCCGTTTAGGCTCGGCACTGGCCCCCGCAGTTTGCTGAAGTTTGCCAAAGCTTAGGACACCGATCAGACCTCGTTCATCGCTCACCGGCCAAGCAGTGAATTCGCTCGAGCGAATCTTTTCCAAAGCTTCCTGAACAGTTATGTCCGCCGACAGAATTTCCTTCGCTGGCCGCATGGCGAGTATTACCTGCCGGTGCCCTTCCTGCTGGCGAGTCTCGGCCGTGGGCAAGTGAATGCCATCCTGGCGCGCCAGGGCTTCGTAGATGGGCTGCTTCTGCAGGCGTGTAGCGATGAAGAGGCTCACCAGATTTGAGATCATCAGGGGAACGATGACTGCATAGTCGCGCGTGATTTCAAAAATCATGACGACAGAGGTCATTGGTGCGCGCACGATTCCTGCAAAGGCCGTGCCCATTCCCACGAGAGCATAAGCTCCCGCCGTGGCCACATGGTAGGGAAACAAGTTATGGGCCAAGGTACCGATGATTCCTCCGAGCATGGCTCCGAGGAACAGGCTAGGGCCGAAAATGCCGCCGGCGTTTCCGGAGGCATAGCTGGCGGTGACCGCGAAGAGTTTTAAAACTAAAAGCAAGACCATAAGGCGGAGCGCCATGACTCCGTTCAAAACGGCGCCCACGTGCTCGTAACCTACGCCCATAACCTGGGGAACAAACCAGCCCATCAAACCGACTAATACGCCGCCAATTGCGGGCTGGAAAGGAAGCGTCCTGCGTGGAAATCTTAGAAAGCGTTCGCGCATGCCGAGCAAAAGCCTGGTGAAAGCTACTGACACGAGGCCGCCGGCAACACCAAGCACGGCGTAGACCAGAAACTCCCATGGATTGACGAGCTGGTATTGCGGCACTTTAAAAAGAGGATCATTGCCCAGCAAGAGCCGCAGGACACCCCAGGAAGTGGCAGCCGCGAGAACGACCGAACCCAATACGGGAGCGTGAAGATCTCCCACAATTTCTTCTAGGGCAAACAGCACTGCCGCTAAGGGGGTGTTGAAAGCAGCAGCGATAGCCGCAGCAGCTGCCACCGGGATGAGTGCCTTCACTTTTTCCGGGCGCAGACCCAGGTGCCTTCCCAAGACCGAAGCGATTCCGGCACCGACCTGCACTGTCGGGCCCTCGCGCCCCAGCGGAATTCCGCTGGCCAGCGTCGCGGAAGTGCAGAAGAATTTTCCAAATAGGGTGGCCGCAGTGATGCGGCCCTCGCGGGCGTAGAGAGCCGCTTTGGTTTGCGGGATGCCGCTGCCGCGCGCATCCGGGAAATAGCGGTACAACAAATACCCCATGACCAGAGAACCTACTACTGGAATGAAGACGCGATGCCAGGCAGCCCCACCAACAGGATAGAGCCGCATGCCGACCCGCTCAGTCAGAAGAATGAAAGCCACGGCCATCAAGCCGACGAGAGCACCAATCAGTAGCGTCAGGATCAAGAAGACTTGCTCTTCACGCTCGTTGAGCAGTGCGTTCCAGTGACGCGCCGGGGCTTTCCACCAGCTCGTCTGCGTCTGTTGCGGGGCATCCGTCATTTATTGGCGGCTCTCGGTACACCGATAAGATGCATTTTTCGCGCCGTTTGCGCCATTGCTTTGTATATTTCATTTTTTGAAGCCGGATATTGATCGGCTAGCTCTTTTTCAGGGCGCGGAGAGCGTCTCTGTCTCGGTTTCTTCTCGCCTTCCTGGCAGCAGAAATCTTAAATTCAAGGTTCGCTCGCGACGGCGCTCTTCTTCCAAATGCCTGGAGCGAGCTTTCAGTAAATCATCGAGGGAGATTAGCCCTAGGAATTTTCCGGTGTAGAGTTCCACTACCGGCAGCCTAGTCACAGCTTTTTCCGCCATTCGATATACGACGACACGCAGGATTTCGTCGGGATTTGTTTCGATCATGTTGGTTCTCACCAATTCTCCTAGCGGACGTTGCAAGACGGCATCGCCTTCTTGTTCTATCCGTTCGCGGATATCTCTCCGTGTCAGCACGCCCACGAGCTTGCCTTCCGCATCCACCACCGGAAGCAACCGTTGCTTATGCGGGTGTTCCACGTGAAGTGAGTTGAGTATTCCGACAAGCTTTGCCTCCGCAGGTAGCACGACGACATTTGATCGCATCACTTCGCGAACAAAAAGAATCTCAAGCGGGTCGACGGCGTATTCGCGGCTCAAATGAAAACCGCGTCGGGCCACTTTCTCCGTCAAGATGGACCGCTTCAGAGTCAAAACTGTGAAGGCATGTGCGATCACGCTCCCAACAAGGAGTGGCAAGAAGACATTTGCGTCGTGCGTCAATTCGAACGCAAAGACGATGCTTGTAAATGGAGAGCGCATCGTTCCGCCAAGAATCGCGCCCATGCTGATGAGTGGCCAAAAGCCGGCGCCTTCGTTCGGCAGAAACATGGCTTCGAGGCCGCCGAGGGCTCCTCCCATCATCAGCAGCGGCGCCAGAACTCCGCCTGACGTGCCCGAACCGAGCGATACCGCCCAGATGAACCATTTCACGAGCAGCACACCGAGTATCACTCTCGTGGTCACGCTGCCTTGAAGCAAAGCGCCGATGGTGTCGTAGCCGACCCCGAGAGCTTGCGGAAAAACCAACCCGCCGATGCCGATGGCAAGACCGCCTATCGCCGGCCACCACATCCAATGAATTTTGAGATGTTGAAATGCGTCCTCGGCCGCGTATACAGATAACGTTAGCAACGCTGATAAGATTCCCGCCAGAAGTCCAACCAGCGCGCATCCCAGCAATGCTTTGGGGCCGATAAAAAGCGGATGCTCAGGCACGGGGAACAACGGGCCAAATCCCAAAAGGTACCGCCGAGCAACTGCCGCGACGGCACTGGCCAGAGCCACAGGGATCAAGCTGCGCGGTTTCCATTCAAAGAGCAGTAGCTCGACGGCGAGCAACACGGCGGCGACCGGAGAGGCGAACGTCGCGGACATTCCACCGGCCGCTCCCGCCACGAGAAGCGTCTTTCGCTCAGTGCTCGTCAAATGGAAAAGCTGGGCGATCATCGAGCCAAACGCGCCGCCCGTCATGATGATTGGGCCCTCCGCGCCAAACGGTCCGCCGGAACCGATGGAAATTGCGGAAGAGATTGGTTTTAGAAGGGCGACTTTGGGCTCGACGCGGCTGCCATTGATCAAAATCGCTTCAATGGCTTCGGGAATGCCGTGGCCGCGGATTCGCTCCGATCCATAGCGCGCCATCACGCCGATGATGAGAGCGCCTCCGATCGGCACGAGAACGCTGTAGTAACCCAGGTGGTTGCCCGCAGGAGAGATCATCGCGGTGTTCCAGCGGCCAAAATAAAAGAGGTTGGTAAATAGTCCGATCAAACGAAGCAGCACGAGCGCGACGAAGGCGCAGAGTACGCCGATGAACATGGCTAGGCAGGAGATCGGTACGACGCGTAAGGTGGTTGTGAAGTCTCCCAACTCTTCCTTGTGTTCGCGGACGGCCTTCTCAGCTTTTGTGTGTAATCTGGTTTTTTGGTTTTCGTCAGTCACGTCTCTCGCACTTCCCTCTTGGCCAGTTTCTTCCGGTTCTTGCCAGTGCGCTGCCCGCGATCGAGGAGAGCTTCAATTGCGCCGACCAGGGTCTCTCCGCTGGTGCGCAATTCACTGATGCGGTTCTGCGCGACTTGTTCGAGCAAACGCTCGCCACGCGGCAACAAAGTTACAAACACGCGGCGGCGGTCGTCCCGGCTGCGGGTTCTTCGCACGTAGCCGTTCGTCTCGAGGCGGTCGATGAGCTCGACGGCGCTGTGGTGTTTCAGCGCGAGCCTCTCGGCAAGCGTCTGAATGGTGGCCTCGCTGCCTTCGGGGAGGCCGCGAATGGCTAGCAGCATCAAGTATTGCTGGGGCTCGAGACCGACGGCACGCACCTTGGCGTCCCCTTCGCGCAGAAAATGGCGGATGCGGTAGCGCAACTCGGCCAGCGCGCGGTATTCGGCGGGGGTGATATCCGCTGCCATGGGCTAAGTATATCGTAGTGCGATATACCTTGCCATGCCGCACGGTGGAACTGGTTACTGGCGGCAATCGTCTGTGGGTGGGGAAGATTTACAACAGTTTGCGGAAAGCTTTCTGGGTTTTGTAGTGTTCGTATCCCTGCCGCTCGTAAAATCTGTGGGCGCGCTCGCGGATCACGTTGGAACGCACCGACATGCTTGGACAGCCGTGCTTGCGTGCCCAATCTTCGGCGGCTTCGAGCAGACGCGCGCCCGCACCGAGGCTGCGCTGGTCTTCGGCGACGATAAGTCCATTCAATTCCGCGCGAGTGCCGACCTCGACAAGATGGGTAACACTGACGTGCGCCCAGCCAACGACCCCTGCGTCCGCGGATTCCGCGACGAACAGTGCGTTTTGCGATGCAGGCTTCAGTCTACGCATTCGTTTGGCGATCTCCACGGCCGACGTTGGATATCCAAGCTGGCTGCTAAGCTCGGCCACGCGACGCGCGTCACTACTTCCCGCGCGGCGAGTTACGAGACCTTGCTTCTCAGCTTTCTTAGCCATCTCTCAGTCTGCTTTCTTGCGCAGCCGTTTCTGGACCGCTTCGCTTTTTAGTTCCCGCAGCGCGTCTGCGGCAATCCATCGCGCGGTCCGAGAGTCCTGTTGTCGAATTCGCTCTGCGGAGCGGATTGCTGCCGCGTTGAGGTGTAGATTTCTCTTTCCGATATTCCGCAGCGCCCAGTTGACCGCTTTCCGCACGAAATTCCGTTCGTCTTGGGATTCGCGCTCGATCACGGAAAGAAACCTCTCGAACTGAGCATTCTCCGCGAATTTGTCTTTGTAGCTCAAATACGCGGCCAGGGAAAATGCGGCGCGCTTCTCGAACTCCGCGCTCCGACTGCTCCACTTGTAGATTTTGTCCCAGGCAGGCTTCGCGGCCGCGTAGAGATAACAACAAACCGTGTCGACCACATCCCAGGAGTTGAAATCACGCACCCAGCGCTCCATTTGCGCCGAGGTGATTTTCTCCGATTCGCCGATCAGAGGAGCGAGGATTCTTGCATCGTGAATGCCGGAGGACCAAAGCTCCTCCGCCAGCGCTTGATCTTTCCCTATGTGCCGCGCGAACGCGTGTAACACAGGTGCTGAAATCCCATAAGCCTGCCTAACGTTTACGCCGAAATAGGCCAGCTGTGCGCGTGCCTTGGGATCAGCACGCTTTTTCAATTCGCTCAGCACCTCGGCTTTCGTCCACTTTCGAGTGGCTTTCGAGCGGCGCGCCGGGCTAGAACGTTTTGTCGGAGTCGAGGAGGATTGTGACCGGCCCTTCATTTACAAGCTCCACGGACATCATGGATTGAAATATTCCTGTCGCGAGGTTCACGCCTAATGCCTGCACGGCGGCGTTGAACTCTTCGTAGAGCGCCTTGGCTTTTTCTGGGGCAGCGGCGGAGACAAAGCTGGGCCGGCGCTGCCCGCGCGCGTCACCATAAAGCGTAAATTGGGAAACGACGAGGGCCGAGCCTTTGACGTCCAAGAGCGAGCGGTTCATTTTTCCCTGGTCGTCCTCAAAAATACGGAGGTTGGCCACCTTCTCCGCCATGGACGCGGCAATTGCGGAGGTATCTTCGCGGCCGACGCCGAGCAAAATCATCAGGCCAGCTCCGATTTCGCCCGTGACGCGCCCTTCGACTGTCACACTCGCGCGGCTCACCCTTTGCACTACGGCTCGCATCCGGGTTTCCTATTTGGCGGCTTTCTTCGCCGACTTTCTTGGCAGCGGCAGCGCGGCGCAACCGCGGGGCGCTGGCTGGCACTTCGGGCAGAAATAGCTGCTCCGCCCTGCGACGATTGCGCGCCGTATCACGGCCCCGCAGCGGTAGCACCCCTCGCCTTCGCGGCCATAAGCCCGATGGTGCCGCTGATATTCGCCTGGCTGGCCCTCGGCATCAAGAAAATCGGAGATTGACGAGCCTCGCAACAGGATTGCTTTTTCTAGGATTTCGCGCAGCACGCGATGCAACGTCACCGCTTGTTCCCTTTTTAGGGCAGCGCCTAGCCGCGCTGGATGGATTCTCGCACGCCACAGACTCTCGTCAGCATAGATATTCCCGACGCCCCGCAAGAAGCTCTGATTCAACAGAAGAGCCTTGATCCTGGCGCGACGGATTCGGGCTTGCTTCACAAATTCCTCCGCGCTGATTTCCAGAGGGTCGGCACCGAACGAAAGCAATTCTTCTGCAAGCGGCCCTGCCGAAAGATAGGCCAGCCGCCCAAATCGCCGCGCATCGGTGTAGCGCAGCTCGCGATCATCGTCGAGCACGAAACACGCATGCGTATGTTTTTCGAGAGGCTGGGCCGCAGGATGGGGAGCGATCTGCCCGGTCATTCCGAGATGTACAAGCAATGCGGCGGGTGCGGCATCGCCATTTGCAGCCGAAGTCCCTAGACCGTCCACCGGCGAAAGCCGCAACAGCATGAATTTTCCGTAGCGTTCAACGGCTGTGATTTGCCTGCCCGGCAGATGCTGCTCAAGCCCAGCCGGGTCATCGATGAAATCCGTTTTCCCCAACCGAACGGACAGAATTCGCCGGCCCACAATCGTTCGCCGCAGCCCCCGCGCTACTGTTTCGACCTCAGGAAGTTCTGGCATGAGGGGATCGCAAACAAAATAGCACATCCCATCGCCACGTGGCAGGCCAGCGACACGAATCCAAAGAGATCCGCGACTTACGGTGACTTTTGCGGGTCACTTCTTCTGATAATTCGGCGCAGACGGAGGCCCGGGGATCACAACTGGATGCGCCTTCAACGCCTCCAGCGTAACCTGCACGGCGCGTTCGAGCTGCGGGTCGTGACCCGCGGCAACGGAAGCCGGATCGTTCTCGACTTCAATGTCCGGCGCAATCCCGTGGTTTTCTACCTCCCACTCGTTGCGCAAGCCAAATATCGCCACGCGCGGAGCCGTAACGCCGCCCCCATCCAGCAGCGGTGGGTAACCGTAAATGCCAACGAGGCCGCCCCATGTTCGCGTTCCGACCAGCGGTCCTACCTTGTCTTGTTTGAACATCCACGGCAAGGCATCGCCGCCCGAGCCAGACATTTCGTTGATGACCATGGTCTTAGGGCCGTAGATCTGCGCGAGCGGCGAGCAGAATTCCTCGCCTTCGCGGGTAATGGCGCAATTGCGGAGCGGCCGTTTGAGCAGATCGATGATGTAGTCCGCGATGTCGCCGCCGTGGTTGTAGCGTTCATCGATGACGGCGGCTTGTTTGCCAACCTGCGCAAAGTAATAGCGGTTGAAATTGATGAAGCCCCCGGTCGCGGTGTCCGGCACGTGAACGTAAGCGACTTTGCCGCCGCTCATCTGATCCACTTTACGGCGATTGTCTTCTTCCCAAGCGAGGGAGCGCAGCGGAAATTCGGTCGGCAGCGGAACGACGGTCACTTCGCGAGAGTCCTTGCCGTCCGGGGTCGGACCGACCTTGATTCTGATTTGCGTGCCCGCCGTGTTTTCAAAGTAGCTGTAGAGCTCGATTGGCGGACGCACTTCGCGACCACCCACTTCGAGGAGATAGTCTCCGACCTTGACGTCGACGCCCGGCTGGGTCAGTGGCGCGCGCAATTCAGGATTCCAATTTTCTCCATTGAATATACGTGCAAAACGATACCGCCCGTTCTCCACTTTGTAGTCCGCACCCAGGAGTCCGCCCTTCACGCGCTTCGGCTGCGGCACATCGCCTCCGCCGATGAACATGTGTCCGACGGTAAGCTCTCCAAGCATCTCCTCGAAAAGATGATTGACGTCAGCCCGGCCTCCTGCACCTTTCAAGTACAGCGAATACTTCTTCTCCTCCGCGGTAATATTCAGCCCGTGATGGTTCGGGTCGTAGAAAAAGTCGCGCTCAATGCGCCAGACTTCGTGGTACATCTGGGCCCACTCGACGCGCGGATCGGTGTAGACCTCCATCCCATCGAGGTTCAGTGCGCCATCTCCCGGCTTGACCACAACTGCCGTCGCAGCGATGAACCATGGGGCGCCAGGCCCGGGACCTTGGCGGTAGAGAACCTTTTCGCCATTCGCCGAAACCACGAACGCACTCACGCCACCGACAAACGGCTCTGTCTTCCGTGTGCTCAGGTCAAACTTCGAAACCGAGATCATTGTGGGCTCGGTCAGACTCGGCACACCCGGGATTTCGCTCAGAAACAGCACGCCGGTCTTGCCGGAATCCAGGCCGATGTAGTTCGACGCTTTGATGGGCATCGCCACGATGCGTTGGCCGATTCCATCGAGGTCGATGGTGACCTTCACTTCGTCTTTCTTCTCGCCTTCTTTTTTCTCCCCTTCTTTTCCTTTGTCTGCGCCCTTGTCGGCTTCTTTGCCTTTGTCGGTGTCCTTGTTCTTTTCGTCGCTGGCCGATTTTTCCTCATCGCTCTGCGGTTCAACCGGTGAGGAATCGCCCTTCTTCAGCACAACCGCGTAAATGCTTCTGGATATGGGGTGTTGAAAGCTCGAGAGATCGAGCCACCCGATGGAGAGTCCCAAGTCCGTGCTGGCCGCGAAATAGAGCGATTTTCCGTTCTTGTCGAACACCGGATACCGCGCATCGCTGGTGCCGTCCGTGATTTGTGATTCCTTCCCCGTTTCCAGTGAATACACGAAGATGTTCCTCATGTGGTTTTCGAGATACTTCGCATACGTCAGCCACTTGCTGTCCGGCGACCATGTTTCATTCATCGTCGAGGACGGATCCTCGTACCGGTCGGACGTCACCTTCACCGGAGTGGCTTTTTCTACGTCTACATACCAGAGATTCAGGCGCTTGTCGGTGTAGGCAATCTTCTTGCTGTCCGGAGACCACAAGGGGCCATAAAAAAACGAGGGGGGATTACCCAGGCTGATTTTCTTCACTGCGCCCAATCCGGTTTGATCCACAATGTGCAATGCGTATTCGCCGGATTCGTCAGAGAAAAATGCAATGGACTTCCCGTCCGGCGACCAAGCAGGATCCCGTTCCGCAACTGCCGTCGTTCGCGTGAGATTTCGCACGTCACCCTTCTCTGCGGGAACGGTCAGGATTTCACCGCGCGCTTCGAACACGGCGCGAACACCCGTTGGCGAAATTGCGGCGTTCTGAATCTTATCTCCCACCTTTTCATAGTGTGGGCGTGTCGCCGGCAAATCGCCGGAGATATGGATTTCCACTTTGCTGGCTTTTTCGCTTTTCAAATCGAGGGTGTAGATTCCGCCGAACTGTTCATACACAAGTGCATCCGGTCCGGCGGAAAGTGATTTCACGTCAAGGCCTTTGTTGTCCAGCACCTGCTTCACGTTCTTTGTTTTTGTGTCGTAAGCAAAGATCGTCACGGCCCCTTTGCGGTCCGACAGAAAATAGACAGTGTCGCCGATCCAGACCGGATCATCGTCGTTCGAGTTTTCGCGAGGCACTTTCTCGAGTTGCAAGTCGCTCAACCGCAGCAAATAGACGGGCGTTGTTTGGCCGCCATGATAGCGCTTCCATGCCGTTTGCCATTTCAGGTTCGGAACATACGCGATATGCGTAGCATCTGGCGAATAGGAAGCCGCTTCGCCTCGCCACATGGGCAGCACCTCCGGAACACCGCCTTCGACCGGCACTGTGTACAAGCGGTCAAAGTCCGCGTATGCCTCGCGGCCGGAAGTTATCAAAACTTTTTTGCCGTCCGGAGTCCAACCGACAACGACGTCCGGGTCGGGATGCCAGGTTAGGCGTTTTGGTTCTCCGCCATCGGCGGGCATGACGTAGGCGTCGATGTTACCGTCATACTGGCCCGTGAACGCGATCCAATTTCCGTCAGGAGAAAATTTCGGCCGACCCTCGTGGCCCCCGGTCGTAAGCTGGCGCGCCTCGCCGCCTTCGCGTGCCACACTCCACAGATATCCGCCGTAGGCGAATACGATTTGCGTCCGGCTCATCGTAGGCGCCTGAACGAGCAGCGGAGCTTCGTCCGCCGCGCTAGACCAACTCGCCGTGCACACCGCAGCGAGCAAAAAGGCCGTTATCATTTCCGAGATTCGAAAACGCATCAATCCTCCTGAATAACCCCGAACAGAACTCTTTAGCCTGTGTAAACCGCGGCGTTTGCCGTTATTTCTGAGCACCCGCCGACGGCGGCCAGAAACCGGGATCGCCGATGGGACGCTGGTCTATCTTGTCGGCGTACTTTTTTATGGCCGGCCCGATAGCAGATGCGTTCCCAATCAGCACAAAAACCAAATTATCTTGAGGAAAATGCTTCTCGATAATTTGCTTAGCGATGGCCGGGGTTACTGCGTCAATGCGCGCTTCCAGTTGGTTGACCTCGTCGTCGCCGAGCCCGTAATACTCGTTGACCACGATGCGCCGGACAAGCTGACCCGAAGTTTCAATGGTCGGTGGAAATTGCCCCTTGATATAACTCTTCGCCGACTTAAGTTGTTCCTCGGTCACGCCATTCTTGTGAAGCTTTTCCAAAACCTGCAGCGCAAGATCAATCGCCGGAGTCGTCGTTTCGTTCTTGGTGAAGCTGCTTATTTCAAACGGTCCGGGCGCCTTGCGCGAGTCAAAAAACGACCGTGCTCCATAGGTGTAACCCGACTCGACGCGCAGCGCTTCATTCAGCTCGGATGTAAACCTGCCACCGAAAATGGTGTTGATCACGCGAATCGCGACGCGATCCGGATCGTTCACGGCGGTGCCGATGTTTCCGATGGCGAAATAGGTCTGCGTCGCGTCAGGCTTGTCGATCAGCAGCAGTCTTTTCCCTTTTGCCGGCGGGACGGCGGTGATGGATGTCGTTGCGACTGTCCGCGCGGGCCACGCGCCTAACGTTTCTTCTAGCCTCTTCCTCATTTCTGCGGCATCGAACTCGCCGGCGATACCGAGAATGGTGTTCCCGGGCGCGTAGTTCACCTCATAAAATTTCACAATGGCATCCCGCTGGATGCGCTTTAACGAAAGTTCATCGCCATCCGACGGATGCCCGTAGGGATGCGAACCGTAGAGATAGCCGCCGAAGTACAAGCCCAGCACGGACTGCGGCTCGTCTTTCGCGGCTTTCACGCCGTCCAGGCTTTGCGCCAGGACTTTGTCGCTCTCGGCTTGGGGAAACGTCGGATGCAGCACGGCATCCGAAAAAAGTTCCAATCCGCGCGCCAGATCTTTGGTGAGGAATTCCGCGCTGATGCTTGTGAAGTCAGCGCCAGCATCGGCACCGAATGAGCCGCCAATGTAATCGAAATCGGCGGAAAATTGTTGGGCCGTGCGTGTCTTAGTACCCTTGCGCAAGAGCGCGGCCGTGACCGAGGCAAGACCTTCTTGTCCTGTCGGGTCGGCGGCTGCCCCAGTTTTGACGATAGCGAAGACATTGATCAGCGGTACGCCGCGCTTCTCCATGAGCAGCACGGTCAATCCGTTCTTGAGCACGAATTTCTCATGCGGGGGCAGCCGCAGCGATTGCGCCGGCGCGGTTGGGCAAATCAGGAGAAAAAATCCGAAGAGTGCAAGAAGGCGCAAAATGTTTCTTTCGCGTGTCATTGTTTTGCCTTCTCCTGGCTCTCGGGAAGCAGCGTCGCGACGGTGCGGTTGTTTGCGCTGAAGTATTTTTTCGCCACGCGCTGGACATCTTCTTTCGTCACCGCGGAGTAGCTCTTCGCCGCATCGAACAGCTTGTTATAGTCGCCCATGAAAACTTCGTAGGTTCCAATCGTATTCGCGCGCCCGTTGATCGTCCGCATCTCCCTGTAAAACTCCACCAGCCGGGCGTTTTTGGCTTTTTCGAGTTCCTGATCGCTGATCGGTGCGCTTTTTATTCTCTCCAGTTCTTCGTAAATCGCCTTTTCGCAGGCCTGGGGATCCACCCCCTGCCGCGGCTGGGTCGTGATAATGGCGAGCGTGGGATCGAACGCCGGCTCAACATCAGAAGAGACGTCGAGCGCTATCTGGTCCTTGTCCACCAGCCGCTGGTACATGCGCGAGCTCTCTCCCTGAAACAGAACGCTGCGGAGAATGTTGAGCGCGTAGAAATCCGGATCGTCGGTTTTTGAGACGTGATAACCGATCATCACAAGAGGCAGTTCCGCGGGCTTGTGAACCACTAGACGCCGCTCGCCCATCTGTTCAGGCTCGACGGTGGTTACAGGCGGTGGCGGTGCATGGGAGGGAATCGGCTCGATGTATTTTTCGCATAGTTGAAAAATCTCTTCTGGCGAAACATCTCCGACCACTACCATCGTGGCGTTGCTTGGCGAGTAGCCCATTTCAAAATGGTGCTTCAGGTCTTCCATGGTCCAGTGCTCGATATCGCTCATCCAGCCGACGACCGGCCATTGATAGGTATGCGCGATGAACGCGGTGGCCCAAAGCTGCTCGTCGAGCAAACCTCCATTGTCGTTGTCGACGCTGAGCCGCCGCTCGGAAGCGACCACTTCGCGCTCGGAAGCGATTTTCTTTGGATCGAAGGTTAGATCGCGGATGCGGTCGGCCTCGATGTCGTAGATCAGCGGCAGTGCCGAGCGGGGAAACCAGTCCTGGTAGACGGTCACGTTTTGCGTGGTATAGGCGTTGTTCGAGCCCCCGTTGGCTTCCATCACCTTGTCGAGGTCGCCGGGCCCGTATTTCTTTGCGCCGTTGAACATCATGTGTTCGAAAAAGTGCGAGAGGCCAGTCGTTCCCGGATGTTCGTTGCGCGACCCGATGCGGTAGAAAATATACAGGGCCACATTTGGGATGCTGTGGTCCGGCTGCACGAGCACTTTCATGCCGTTTTTCAAAGTACGAGTGCTGACCGGGAACTCTTGCGATTGTGCCCACACCGGCGAAGCAACCATTGCACTGGCGCACAACAACAGGAATGCGGTCCCGCGGTACCAGATTGGTTTCATGAACCCCACCCTCACCCGAACTCTTTATCTAAGACGTATGTGGCCTAGGAAATGTTTACGGCTATCTGGGCTTCTTCACGGCAGCAGCGCAAACACGCGGACCGGCCCTCCAGAACCGCCTTCGAGCTTGATCGGCGCTACAACGAGGAACGCGCCTTTTTCCGGTAGTTCACTTAAGTCCGACAGATTCTCAAGGTGATAGAGGCCCGCTCCAAGTGCCAATCGATGCACCGCAAAGTGTTCCGAAGCGCCGCAATCCACGCTCATTGTGTCACATCCAATGCCGCTGACCTTGTGCTCGATCAACCGTTCCACGGCTTCCACGGAAAATCCAGGAAAATGCATGCGCCCTGCGGCATCCAGGTTGAGGTAACTCTTGGCATCTGGCCAGCGGGAGGCCCATCCGGTTCTGAGCAGCACAACCGCCCCCTCAGGAACTCGCCCGTGCCGCCTTTCCCACTCATTAATTCGCGCAGCAGAAAGTTGGTAATCCGCGTCAGCGGCACCTTCAGCTCGAACATCGAATACCGCAGCCATCCCAAAAAATTGTCTCGGCGGGATCTGGTCAACTGGCGTCTTCCCTGGAGGAAAATGGATCGGCGCATCTAGATGCGTCCCATAATGCTCCAACATCCAGAAGCTGCGCGTGAAGTAGCCGTCCTTCTCTACGCTGGCATTGTTTTTGGCCTCGAAACACCGCCCATCGCCAGGCCACGGAACAAGCCTGTCGTTGATAGCGTAAGCGAGGTCCAAGACTCGCGTCTTCCCGGAGAGGATCCCCTCAAGCATAGTGTCAGGGAAGGGGGATGCCAGGCGAAGCCACAATTCCAGCCATGCGTAGGATTTCCTGGTATTCGGCTTCAGTAAGCTGTGAAACGAGCACGCGCACGTTTTTCAAAAGCTTCATTTTTCTCAAGGCGGGATTGGCGCGTAGCTCAACCAGCGTGACTTGCCTCGGCAAACGGTCAAACGCTCTTAGGTCCGCGACGAGATTCTTTTCTTTGTGGTCGTGCGGATCGGGATAGGGGTCGCGCGTGATTTCCGCGATGGAGTAGAGCGTCCGCTCCGGCGCAGAGTGGTAACAAAGTACGCGGTCGCCTTTACGCACCTGTTTGAGGGCACGAATGGCGTCGGGCTTGGACTCCGCACCATGCCACATTTCCTTGCCCTTTACGAAGAGCGTGTCCCAATGGTAGTGGTGCGGGTCGGCGCTAAATATCCAATAGTGTCGTTGCGAGGTCGGAGTTGCCATCGAGGCGTCGAGTCGGCAGCAATATACACGGGGACGGCCAAAAAGCGAAACAAAATGTTGGGGTTAGCCGAGATTCGGGGCAAGCTGAGGAAATCAGCACAGATACGCCAAGAAGCGCGAATTTTACAGTATCTTCTTTGTTTTTATGGAGTTAGATGAAATTTCATGCGATATCGACAAAAACCTCTTCACCGCGGACTTCTGTCGGGTAGCAGGCCACCCCCATAGTTGGGTTCTGGAGGAGCTTTCCTGTGGTCACATCGTACTCCCAGCCGTGCCAGGGACAGGTGACAATCTTGTCTTGGAGCGAACCTTGGCCCAGCGGCCCTCCTCTGTGCAAGCACGTATTGTTGATAGCGAAGAACTTGCCTGCAACATTGGCAAGCGCCACGGCTTTGCCTTCGACCTGAATCTCGTGGACCGTGCCCACTGGCATATCGGCAATCTTGGCGGCTCGCACAAACGGCATACTCGCTCCTTGCTGCATAGAAAGATGAATAGAAAACTGGACCAGCGAAGTCTTAAGAGACCTTTATGTTGCGCCGCCGAGTATAACTTCCGCGCCAGGCACGGTCAAAGCAACCGCTTGTTGCGATTATTTCGCGGGAGACGGGCCGCTCGCCCGTTTCGCCATCATTTTCCAGTAGGTAGCAGGTCGAAGCCGTTGAACGATGTCTATCTTGCGAGCATCGCTGCCGATAAGGATGCGCGGTTCGCGCCGCTCGACGCCTTTCAGGATGCGAGCGGCGGCAGCTTCCGGCGAAGTAGGAGTTACCTTTTCGAAATAGGCTGCCGCCGCTTCGCGTTTGCTTTCGGAGGCATGGGCCCCCAGGCGCGCACGCTTCGCGATCGGAGTATGAATTCCGCCGGGGTGAACGCACGAAACAACAACCGAGGTGCCTTCGAGTTCGTGCCTGATTGCCTCGGTGAATCCGCGGACGGCAAATTTGCTGGCGGAATAGGCACTTTGCCCCGCTGGCGCAATAATCCCGAACACGCTCGACAAATTTACAATCTGGGCGCGCGGCTGTTGCTTCAAGACCGGCAGGAAATACTTCACGCCGTATACGACGCCCCAAAAGTTGATTCCCAGCAACCAGCGCAAGTCGTCGAGCGAGATTTCGTCGAAGGTGCCATGAAGGGCCACGCCCGCGTTATTGATCAGGAGTGTTACGCGGCCGTGTCGCTGGATCACATCTTCGGCGAAGCCTTTGACGGCCGCCTCATCGGAGACATCGAGGACATGCGTGGAAAGCGCAGCTTGTTTGGCAGACAGCGAGGCTGCCGTCTCGGCTAGCCCCTTCTGGTCAACATCCGCAATGGCCAGCGCGGAGCCCACAGCGCAGAGCTGCCGTGCGAGGGCGCGCCCGATGCCGCTCCCGGCACCCGTAACGACCGCGACTCCGCACTGAAGAAACGACACCTATGCGCCCTGCACTTTGGCCAAGAGCTCGACGAGTTTTTGTTTGCGCTCGGACTGATCGTGGCCGCTTTCGGCTTCGGCAAGCTGGGTGATGTTCATCGAGCAGAATTTCGGCCCGCACATTGAGCAGAACTTTGCCTCTTTGTAAAAATCGTCGGGCAGATTTTCGTCGTGCATGGCTTTTGCGGTCGGAGGGTCGAGCGATAGCTCAAATTGTTTGTTCCAGTCGAACAAAAACCGCGCATAGCTCAAAGCATCATCGCGGTCCCGCGCGCCAGGGCGGTGACGCGCAACGTCCGCCGCGTGGGCCGCAATCTTGTACGCAATCACGCCCTGCTTCACGTCTTCCGGATTCGGCAGGCCAAGGTGCTCCTTCGGAGTGACGTAGCACAGCATCGAAGCCCCGTGCCATCCGATCATCGCTGCGCCAATGGCGCTCGTGATGTGGTCGTACCCTGGCGCGATATCAATCACTAGAGGTCCTAGCGTATAAAACGGCGCTTCGTGGCACCATTCCATTTCTTTGTCGACCTGCTCCTTGATCTTGTCGAGCGGCACGTGGCCCGGGCCCTCGATCATTACCTGCACATCATGCTCCCAAGCCTTTTTCGTAAGTTCGCCCAGCACCTTGAGCTCCGCAAATTGCGCTTCATCGCTGGCATCCGCAATGCATCCCGGCCGCAGCCCGTCACCGAACGAAAAGCTCACGTCATGCTTCTTGAAAACATTGCAAATTTTTTCGATATTCTCGTAGAGAAAATTCTGCTTTTTGTGGTGCTCCATCCAGTGCGCCATCAGCGACCCGCCGCGGCTGACAATCCCCGTAATCCGTTTCCGCACCAGAGGGACATGCTCGCGCAACACGCCCGCGTGAATCGTCATGTAATCTACGCCCTGCTCGGCTTGCTCTTCAATTACCTCGATCATCAAGTCAATCGTCAAATCCTCGGGACGCCGCACCCGCGAAATCGCCTCATAAACTGGCACAGTGCCGACCGGCACCGGCGAAGCATCGATGATCGCCTTCCGGATCACGGGAATGTCTCCGCCCGTCGAAAGGTCCATCACGGTGTCCGCGCCATAGTGCACGGCGTGGTGCAGCTTCTTCAGCTCTTCCTCAATATTCGAACTCGTGGCCGAATTCCCGATATTTGCATTGATTTTACATTTCGTGGCGATGCCGATGGCCATCGGCTCCAGGTTGCGGTGATTCACATTCGCCGGAATGATGCAGCGCCCCCGCGCCACTTCGCTGCGAATTAGCTCAGGCTCGATCTTTTCGCGGCCAGCCACAAACCGCATCTCTTCCGTGATGACGCCCTGCCGCGCAAAGTGCATCTGCGACATGTTGCGATTCCCGTTTGCCGCGGCAACTTTCGCTTCTCTCGTTTCGATCCAGCTATCGCGTATGGCCATAGAGCCCTCTCAGAAATCGCCCCGAATGACTGCTGACGCAAAGCTTTCTCACGTCCAACTCACTCCGCGTCAGAAGTTTGGATTATGGCACCGGGTGAGGGGTGCCGCAACCTGCGTAAGGGGGATTTTGCAAGCGGGGGAAGTCAAGAACCACTGATGACGCGGATATGCGCTCGATACAACTCGGGCCCAAAAATGACAGAGCACGGGACCATGATCCCGTGCTCTGTCGATACTCTCCCGGCCAGTTCCCCAGTCGAGAATTAAGCTTACTGAAGCGGGGCGCTAGCAACCGTCGGCGCAGTGCCGTCCGTGGTGTAACGGATCACACCGGACTGATCAGAGTAGAAACCACGCTGACCAGAACTGCCTACGACAACCGGCAGACCAGTAACCGAATAGTTGACTGACGGGCTGAGTCCGTCGCCAGTCCAAGCGAACGTATATCCGCT
>DATDHE010000005.1:0-33292 GCA_036521695.1 Candidatus Acidiferrum sp.
CCTTGCGGCTGCTACGCGGCTATTAGAGCCATGCCCCCGTTCTATTTCTTGGCAGCGCGATAGAGAATCACTCGCACTTTTTCGAGTGTAATCAACCCACCTTCAACCATTTCGTCCAGCCGCGGCAGAATCTGTTCAATGCGCTCCGTAGATTCAATCACTTCAACAATGATCGGCAAATCCTGCGACATGCGAAGCAGTTTGTCTGTGTGATAGACGCTCGAGCCGCCATAGCCCGCCACGCCGCGTAGAACAGTCGCGCCAGAAAAACCTTCTTTGCGCAGGAGTTCGACGATGGCATCGTGCAACGGTTTGCTGTGCCATTTATCGGATTCGCCGATGTGAATGCGCATCAACGTGCGCTCGCCTTCGAATTTTTCGTGTGTCATCGCGGCTCCTAGAAGCGGTTCGCCAGCCGAATCCCTGCTAACGACAAAAACAATCCTGCAATCACGCTTACGGCCACGTAAGTCGTCGCGCGTAGCCATTCGCCGTCTTCCAGCATCTTGGCTGTCTCCCAACTGAAACTGGAAAACGTTGTATAGCCGCCGAAAAAACCGACAGCGATGGCCACGCGCCAATCCGGTGAGATAACCATGCGGGTCAGCGTAAATTGACCGATTAATCCAAGGAAAAAACAACCAGTCAGATTTACGACCAACGTGCCGTGGGGAAACGTACTTCCAGCGCGCGTCTGTACGATGCCCTGCAGTCCATAACGAGCCAGCGTTCCCACTGCTCCGAAAATCGCAATCAAGAAAATCCGCAATAGATCTCCAATCCGCTGGCAACCGCGGCCCGCAACAAAAAAACTCCTGGAGCCACGTGGCTGCCAGGAGTCATCAGAGCCCGCGCACTGCGCCGGCCCAGTTTAGGCGAACTCCATCGCCCTCGGTATTTCTTCACTAAAAATCTTACTTCCCCCCGGCCTACGAAGCAACACACCATATTCCTGATCTTGCCCAAACACTCCGTTGGGGCCACGTTTTAACTCTTATTGCCGGTTAACAGGCGCAACGCTCTTCCCCTGAAAAACCACTGCGCGCACCTTTTCCAACGAATGAATATCGCTCAAAGGATCGCCATCGACCGCGACCAGATCTCCTTCCTTCCCAGTCTCAATCGTCCCCAGCTGCTCGAGTCCCAACAAAGCCGCGCTCGTTTTTGTCCCGGAAATAAGCGCTTGCTGCGGTGTCATTCCGTATTTTACTTCCGTGATCATTTCATCCCTCACGGTTCCAGTTCCCGGCCCATACGAATGGTCCGAGCCAGCCGCGATGGTCACTCCCGAACGCAGCGCAAGCTGAAAACTCGGAAAATGCGTTTTGGCCAACGCATTCACCTTCGTGATCACGTACTCCGGAAAATGCATTTTCACTCCGTTTGCCACACTTTCCTCCACGACGAAGACAGTAGGAACAAACACCATGCCGTGATTCTTCATGAAGTCCGCGGATGCCTGATCCATCTCCGACCCATGCTCGATCGAATCAACGCCAGCCTCCAGCGAGTCACGAATGCTGCGAATGTTCTCCGCATGCGACCCCACTTTGACGTGAGCCATGTGCGCCTGTTCGACAATCACTTTCAATTCTTCCGGAGAAAGCTGTTGCGAAGTCGGCGAATCCAGCGGCGAAAGCACTCCGCCCGAAGCCATTACTTTGATCACCCGCGCTCCATACTTGAGCTGCAAATGCACAGCTTTCTCCGCATCAGCCGTCGAGTTGATGAATCCGTGCAACGGCGTATAGAAATCGTCCATAGGCAAATAGGGTGGCTGCGCATTGAAATCGCCGTGCCCGCCGGGGATGGAGATCGCATGTGCAGCTGGCACCAGGTGCGGCCCAGGAATCGTGCCCTCCTCAATCGCGTCCTTGAGCGCAACGTCGATGAACCCTTGCGTGGCCATAACGCGTGCGCCCACAACGCCGGAAGACAGCGCGTAACTCATCGCCTTGCTCCCGCGCAGCGCCGCCAGCGGTTCGGAGACGGACTGCCCGAATGCGCCGGCCCAGATATGAATGTGTGCATCCACAAATCCCGGCAGCACGGTGAAGCTCGATAGATCGATTTGCTCCGCTCCAGCTGGCACCGCGACATCCTTGCCGACGGCGGTCACCTTTCCATCGGTGATCACCACAACTGCTGGCGACATCGGCGCTTTTTCCGCGTCGTAAATCAACTTCCCGCAGCGAACATAGACAACTTTCGGCGGCGGCGCGGCAAACACCACCAGCGCCCCGAGCAAACACACCATGCCAGCCATCAACATTTTCCGCATCAAACTCTCCTCTTGGGCGTTGCGTATGGCAAACATCGCCGCGGCCGCTGAATTCACCGCGCCAGCCTAAATCGCGGATGCGCCAAAGTCAAACTGCCGTCATGCATTTGTCGTCATGCGTCGCGAGAGCCGGCCGCGCGGTTTGTAGATATTTCCTTCGTCTGGGCGCTTGATACTTCACGCAACCGTACAGCAGGCAATCTCTTGGGACACACAAAATAGCAGCCTCAATAACAAACGGTTCTTTTCTATGCGCTGTGCTCAGTAGTGAAAACGATAGCGGAATTCAGCGTAGATTTCCCGCGGGTCGTTGTAGTGAAATCCTCCGAACGTGACACTGTTGTCCAGTAGGACGCGGCGATTTACCACATTCAGAGCAGTCACGGAAACACTATATTTCTCCGCGAAGCTTTTCCCGAGTGATAGGTCAAACGTGGTGTGGCCCGGTAGATAATTTCCGGGATATTGCGCGTTGGGAAACCCGTTGTGGAATCCCGAGCCATAGTACACGTTCGTCGAAGCGTACGCTTGCCAGGGAAGAGTCGCATTGAAACCCAGGTTCAAAGTGTTTCTCTGATCGTGGTCAACGGGGCCATATCCCGGCGGCGGATACTGCGAGCATGTTGGCGTCGGAGGGGGACAGATTAAGCCTCCAGTGATGGGTGAGGTTGCTTGCGCGATTTGATTCGCATAGGCCAGGTGAAACTGGCCGCGCCGCCAGAGGCGAGGAGAGCGCAGCGTGAGTTCCCAACTTTGAATCAAGGCGGCATCCCACGTGATCGGCCAGAAGAGATTAGATGCTCCAATATTGTTATGGTCCAGCCAATTCTGTGCCCTTGTTTGAAAATGATCTGCGTCAAGAGCCCACCCGCGAAATGGAATCGTAACGCCAAACTGATACTCTTCATCCCGCTCGCCGCGGAGAGGAGCGAATGAAAAACCCTGGCTGTTTGCAAATCCGGCCAATGAGCCCGTGGCCGTCAGCAGAGGCGGAGGCTGATAAAAGTCGCCGTAAAAAGCGCGGAAGACCCAATTCAGCCGGGGAACTTTGACGGCTATACCAAAGCGGGGATCCACCTCGTTCTCCACGATATCTGCCGTAAAGTGCGATTGGCGAAGGCCGGCGATTAATGTCAGCCATGGGGTCACCTTGAATTTGTCGCTGACGAATATCTCTTCGAGTCCTCCCGTGATGGAGGCCGATGAGGGCGGAAAGTTTTGAGTGCCGTCTGTAAATTGATTGTTGAAGTAGTTGCTCTGATGCTGAGCGAATCCGTACACGCCCGCCTGAATGTCATTTTTCCAAATGTTTGCATCAAGACTCGCCTGTAACCCGCCATAATTGGAAGTCTGATCCACGTTGGTGGCCACTGGAAAATCGTCGGGCGAGGCTTGATAGCTGGCTTTGCTGTAGTGATAGAAAGGCGAAACTGTTAGCAGCAAATTTGGAGTGAATGTGTGAATCCAAGAAAATGCAATATAGCTATCGGTCTCGTGCTCGCCGTCACGAAGACCAGAACTGGGGGCCGCACCCACGGCCACCAACTGCTGATTCCCGATTGAGTTAGGATCTGGGTCGTAAGGAATCTGGTAATAATCCTGTCGCAGCGAGGTTACCAGCCGAAATTGGTTCTCGGCGTTAGGGTTGTATATGAAAGACGCGAATCCCCCATAGCCGTTCTCCGCATCGTGAAACACCTGCCCAATGGGGGTCTGAAGTCCGTAATTGCTTCGATTTCCATTTGCGCTGAGGTAGTAAGCAAATCGCTGCGTGTGTCCGCCGCAGCTGATTTGATCGTTGGTTTGATAGAAATTGCCAAAGCTGGTGGCGAGCTCGCATTCCCGATCGCGTTCAAAACCCGATCGCGGAACGATGTTGAAGATGCCGTAAGTGCGGTCCCCGTAATCTGCCTCATAGCTTCCTCTCTGAACCTCTAGATAGTCGATGTCTTTCGGGTCGATTTGAGGGCCCAGGTTGGTGGCGATATTTGTGTTAGGTATGGGGACGCCGTCGATGAGCCAGTCGACTTGGTGACCGCCCCGCATGTGCAGCATGTCGTGGGTTACATAGGCAGCCGGCACGTAGTCGGTGATCATTTGCAAGGCGTTCGTGCGGTCGGCGCCGGGTGTCTGAGCAATGTCTGCGCGCGCCACCAGCGTCGTCGGCGTCACGGAATCGACATTTGCTGCTTGTGGAGGCTCTGCCGTTACCGTTGTGGTCTGGTTCACCGTACTGATCTGGAGTTGAAAATGGAGGGTAGGAGAGGAATCCGAAACTACGGTGACGGTTTGCTGGTCGTCCGCAAATCCACTTTTCGTCACCGTCACCAGATAATCTCCCACAGGCACCGCAGAAAAAGAAAACGCGCCATCCTGGTCCGTCTGCGCCGTCTGCGTCCAGTCGGACGTCGCAGACTTTAGCTTCACAGAGGCGTCCGCAATGGGCCGGTGTTGGGGATCATGCGCGACTCCTCGCACGGTTCCAAAGATGTTGGCAAAAGCCGAAGCTCCAAACAGCAGAAATACTAGAAATGCTTCAAAAATCCTTCGCATAAACTTTATCTCTCCTCGTGGAATGGTTCTCTCGCGGCTAAGAAGCCTCGGTGCGGGTGAATAGGCGTGCGTGGAGAGCGAGCGGTCCTCTACGGGACCGAAGAAGTAATTCGAGGAGGAGGCGAGAGCGGTTTGACGAATCGTGAAATTTCGAAAGAGCTTGTCGGCCGGATTGGACGGATTACTTGACTAGATGCAGGAATAAAACTCGCCACAGGCAACACGAATGAACCCGGTATTAGCGCGGGCCGCACAGGGTCTTTGCAACAAGACATCGAGCACGACGTCATCCCGCTCATGTCGTGCCCGCAATCCATGGGAGCCGAATCTTGCACGGGAACTGGCTGTTGCTTGTGGTGATGATGCTCGGGGATGTTGCAAAAGCCCCCAGCGCAACAGTCCAAGCCATACGCCAGCAGCCCGGCACCTGCCATCGGCGCATACAAAAGCGCCACCGCCAGCAGACAGAACCATGCTGCAACCGATCGAACGCGATCTTGTCTTTTCGTACTCACAAGAACCCGATACTACACCCCGATACGATACAATGATACTCCATTTAGACGTATCATCGAGACTTCAGGTAGCCAAGCATTGCGATCGGGCTCAATTGCAACGACCCCGTGCTACCTTCCACCTAATTGCGTGCGAACCGCAAACCCTCTCCCATCTTGACTTGCCAGCACCTGCGTCGCAGACTAATTTTATGGCTCATACGTATCTCCTATTCGATTTCGGCACCGACGAAGAGAAAGCCCAGCTCGCCCGGCACAAACTGGAAGGCTGGAAGCAGGCCTTCCGCCTGGATAAGAAGCTGCAGTACAAGCTCGAACGCACCGAGGACGAAGCGAAGGCCGCTCCGGAGCATGCCCACAAGTCTGCGGAAGCTCCAAAGGCCGAAAAACCAAAGGCAAAGTCCAAGGGAAAGCACAAATCCAAGGAAACGGAAGCCACCGAAGAAGCCCCAGCCGCGAATGGCAAAGTGAATTTGCTGGTCCGGCTCTATTTTTCGGGTCACGAGAAGCTCACCGAGCAGCGCTGGCTCGATCGCATTCCATCCGAGGAGCCATTCAAGGAAGCTTCCCCGCGTGTTGTACGCCAGGGCGAAGTGAAGTTTGACGAAGTGGTCAAACAGTTTGATTCTCTGGGATAGCTTCGCCAGTTTCGCGTAGCGGCGGCAGAGTTCAGGTATAATAGGGTTCCGCAAGGCAAAATCCTGCTTCCCAAAGAGGGCAGAGCGAATGGCGTTTCAAACGCGCGTCAAACTTGCCAAGCTTGACGCACCGAAGTTGCACGGCCTCGACCGCGATACCCTCATCCGCATTTATCGCACCATGTATCTTTCCCGCAGGCTGGACGACCGCGAAATCCAGCTCAAGCGCCAAAACAAAATTTTCTTTCAAATCTCCGGCGCAGGCCACGAAGCCGTAACCGCGGCTATGGGGCTTCTTCTTCGTCCTGGCACGGATTGGCTCTACTCCTACTACCGCGATCGCGCGCTTTGCCTGATGCTAGGCGTCACACCCCTCGGCATGCTGCTGCAAGCGGTCGGCGCCAAAGAAGATCCTAGCTCCGGCGGCCGCCAGATGCCTTCGCACTGGGGCCTCCCCCACTTGAACATCGTCAACAAATCCTCCTGCACCGGCACGCAATTTGTGCAGGCCGTGGGTGCTGCCGAAGCCACGCTTTACTATGCCGATCATCCAAAGGCTCTGGCACAGGCCAAAAAGGCTCCTCTTGGCCAGCACGTCCGCCACGAATCCGACGAAATCGTCTATGTCTCCGCGGGCGATGGCGCCACCAGCGAAGGCGAATTCTGGGAATCCCTGAACGCAGCCTGCGCCAAAAAGCTACCGCTCCTCTACTTGATTGAAGACAACGGCTATGCCATTTCGGTTCCCGTCGAGGTTCAGACCGCGGGCGGCAGCATCTCGAAACTCACACGCGGTTTCCCGGGCCTGCACATCGCGGAATGCGATGGCACCGACCCTCTTGAAAGCTACGCGATCTGCAAAACCGCCGTCCAATACTGCCGCGAGCGTCGCGGACCGGCTCTCGTTCACGCCCACGTGACGCGTCCCTATTCCCATTCCCTTTCCGACGACGAAAAGCTGTACAAGACGCCGGAAGAGCGCGAGGACGAAGCGCACCGCGACCCCATTTCAAAGTTTTCGCTGTTCCTCGTCCGCGAAGGCATCCTGGACCAAAAAGAGATCGAAGCCCTCGAATCCGAGGTCGACCAGGATGTCCGCAACGCGGCCGACGAAGCGCTCGCCGCCGAAGAGCCGACCATCGATTCGATTCGCGTAAATGTTTATTCGCCGGACATCGATCCCACATCTTCCCCGTTTGAAGCGCAACCGCATTTGCACGGCGCCCCGAAAACCATGGTCGAAATGGTCGCCGCCACGCTCTCCGACGAAATGGCCCGCGACGACCGCATCACTGTCTTCGGCGAAGACGTCGCCGACGCCAGCCGCGAGGATGCCCTGAAGCAGGTAAAGGGCAAGGGCGGCGTTTTCAAAGCCACTTCCGGCCTGCAGCGCAAGTACGGACACGATCGAGTCTTCAACACGCCCCTCGCGGAAGCAAGCATCGTCGGGCGGGCGATCGGCATGGCCACGCGCGGGCTCAAGCCCATTGCAGAAATTCAATTCTTCGACTACATCTGGCCGGCGATGATGCAAATCCGCGACGAGTTGTGCGTCATGCGCTGGCGCTCCAATGGCGTGTTTAAGTGCCCTGCTATTCTGCGCGTGCCGATTGGCGGCTATCTCACGGGCGGCGCCATTTATCATAGCCAAAGCGGTGAATCGATTTTCACGCATTGCCCCGGCCTACGAGTCGTAATGCCGTCAACGGCCCTCGACGTCGCCGGCTTGCTCCGTACCGCCATCCGCTCCGACGATCCGGTCATGTTCCTCGAGCACAAACACCTCTACCGCCAGCCATATAATCGTTCCGAATATCCCGGCCCGGATTACACCGTGCCATTCGGCAAAGCTCGCATGGTCACGGAAGGCACCGAAGTGAGCATCATTACATACGGCGCCTTGGTGCATCGCGCCGAGGTAGCCGCCGCCCAATTGCTCCGCGAGGGCATCTCCGTCGAAATCGTTGACCTGCGCTCGCTCTCTCCCTACGACTGGGAAGCCATCGCGAAGACCGTCCGCAAAACGCATCGCGTTATCGTGGCTTACGAAGACATGCTGAGCTGGGGCTACGGCTCAGAAATCGCCGCGCGCATCGCCGACGAACTGTTCGAAGAACTCGACGCCCCTGTAAAGCGCGTCGCCGCCATGGATACTTTCTGCGCCTATCAGCCAAAACTGGAAGACGTGATCCTCCCGCAAACAAGCCACATCACCGCCGCCGTCAAACAACTGCTCGATTACTGATAGTCTGCCCACACGCCCTTGCCAGCTCGGCCACCGTCGAGGTCGATGAAACTTTTTCACCCATTTTGTCGTATTCTATTGTAGAAAAGGCTGGATATTCAGCCAGTTTGGAGGGTACGCCAATGACTTGCCCAAGTTGCAGTAAAGACATCGCCGTCGGTTCCAAATTCTGTTACAACTGTGGCGCGAAACAACCCGAATCTGGCGCCCCAGGTCTCTCTCCTGCCACGGGTGCTCCGAAGCGTCTCATGCGCTCCAGCACCGATAAGAAAATCGCCGGCGTCTGCGCCGGCTTGGCCGACTACTTCGACATGGATCCAACCATCATCCGCGTGATCTGGCTGCTGTTGGTGATCTGTGGAGGCACGGGCATCCTCGCGTATTTAATTCTTTGGATCGTTCTACCGGTCGCCCCCGGCGGAGTCGTGGCCACTTCAACTACTGTCACAACCACCTAAATTCTGTTGAGCCATATACGCTGATCAGGATGCCCAGGTGTTTCTGTCTCTGTGAGCCCTGTGTTAACAAAGCCTTTGCCAATACAAAACCGCTTTGGACGATTTGTTACTTATTTGCTTTTGGATTGCGCGGCGTCCGCAGCTTCCCACCGCCACTCTCGAACAACGGGTGGTCCACTGAAATAAGTCCCGCCCCCAGCGTGGCAAGCACAAAACACCCTGCTGCTACCACCATCGGGTAGGCGTATTGGTTTACAGCGAAATAGCTGCGGGGCGGATACACCTTCCACATCAGCAAGACCATCTCGATGGCCAGCAAAAGCGCCGCTCCTCGCGTAAACAACCCGAGTAGCAGCAAGCCTCCGCCAAAAAGTTCCAGCACCCCCGAAACTTAAACGAGGTAGTCGGAAATGCCACGCTCTGCGAAAAGAGCGTGCATTTGGCTCGTCCGCTGCGCCAGCATCGGATAACCATGCGACATGAAAATGATGCCAAAGGCTGCGCGCAACAGTAACAGCGCGAGCGGCTGCAGGGCATTGAGAGATTTCATCGAGTTCCTTCGAAGCGAAATTGTAGAGATGATTTACGAGCAGCGGCATTTTAACAGAAAAACAAACCAAGCACGCCAAGCCCGGTCGCAGCTCAGAAATCAGGTACAATCTTTAGCGAACAATAAGTGCTCACCCAAACCCAATGCTCAGAGATTGCGTGTTTGTCGAGATGATTGAGGTGCCAGGCCATGCGAGTGCCCTTCAAGCCGTCACACCGGTATTCTTTTTCTTGATCCTCGGATATGCCGCATGAAGCGCAAGCTCCTCATTGCGGTGCCGCTGCTCCTGATCGTTGCCGTTGTGGCGTGGTTCTTCCGCCCAAAGCATGAAATTCTGGGCGAAGCCTACGTCGGCGAACGCACCGCCACTCTTTGGAGCAGTGTGGCGCAAGTTCGTGAGCCTCTTGACACACTCCACTACGGCGACCGTGTCGATGTGGTCTCACGTCGGAATGACAGCATTAAGGTGCGAACCGCCGCCGGCGAATTGGGCTGGGTCGAAGGGCGCTATTTGATGGACCCAGCGCTCTGGCAGCGCAGCACAAAGCTGCTCAAGCAGGTCCTGCCGATGCCCGCGCAAGCCCGCGGCCGCACCAAAGTCGCCACCAATCTTCGCGTCGAGCCCGGGCGCACGCAGGCGCGCCTCTATCAATTCGCGCGCGGCGTGCCCGTCGAGATCGTTGGCCGCGCGGTCGCCGACTGGACTCAGGTCGCCGACGAAAAGGAGCCCTCGAACGAGCCACAGGACACCAAGAAAGAAGATTGGTTTCTGATTCGCGGGCTGGCCACGCGTCCGCCCGGCGATTCCACAGCCCGCGCCGCCGAAACAACGACGACAGCGCCCGGTGACCAGACCCTTCCGATCGCCGGCTGGGTAATTGCCCGGTTCATCGAGCTGGATCTGCCTGATGCTGTACGTGACGGAGCGTCGTCCGCTAACATTCGGCCAGTCGCCTGGTTCGAGCTGAACCGCATCAGCGATCCCGCTGGCGACAAAACCCAATATCTAGTTGCGGCCGCCCGCGGTCCCGAAGGCCAGCCCTGCGATTTCACCACGCTTCGCGTCTACACCTGGAACTTGAAAAAAGAGCGCTATGAGACCGCCTTCATCGAGAATGAACTGTGCGGTCAATTGCCTGTCCTCATTGGCAAAGGCCCGAAAGGCGAGCCGGAATTTCGCTTCCGCCAAATGGACGGCAACAAAGAGGAGCGCGTCTATCGACTGATGCAGACGGTCGTCCGCCGCATCCGGGAACCCGGGGAGACCGCGAAAAAAAACGGACGAGCCGTCACAGCGAAACCGCCTGCAAAATAATTAATTTCGAAGAGCAGGCTCACACCGGTTGCGCAAATAAGATTGTGCAACCCTGCGAAAGGAAAAACCAAGAATGGCGCTGCATATCAGCGAGTCCGAAGTGAGAGCCGTGCTCACCATGCCCATGGCTATCGAAGCTGTCGAAGAAATCTCGCGCAAACAGGCGAATGGAGAAGTCGTCGTCCATCCTCGGCGCCGTTTTGAATTGCCGGGCGGAGGGTTTTTTCACTACATGGCTGCCGCGGATTCCTCCGCGGGCTTTGTGGCGATGAAGCAGTACACGTACGTTCAGGGGAAGATCCGTTTTATGGTGTCCCTTTACGAAATGCGGACCGGCGACCTGGTGGCGATGATTGAGGCCGACTACATGGGCCAGTTGCGCACCGGCGCAGCTTCCGGCGTAGCCACAAAATATCTCTCGCGGCAAAATAGCCGCGTCGCCGCGATCATCGGCACAGGAGGCCAGGCTCGGACCCAACTGGAAGCCGTCGCGGGCGTGCGAAAACTCGAGTCTGCGAGAGTCTATGGCCGCGATGCCGCCAAGAGAGAAAAGTTTTCCAAAGAAATGACGGAACGGCTGGGATTTCCGGTACAAAGCGCCGCCTCCTCAAGCGAAGCGGTGCGCGGAGCAGACCTCCTCTGCACCGCGACGACCGCTGCCAATCCCGTCGTGAGCGGCGCAGATCTCGCTCCCGGCGTGCACATGAATGCTATCGGCGCCAATCACGCGCACAAGCGCGAACTCGACGACGAGGCCGTTTCCAGCGCCGATGTCATCGTGGTGGATTCCATCGAGCAATCCCGCCAGGAAGCGGGGGATCTCATTCTCGCTTTTCGGGGAGATGAAGTTTGCTGGACCGGTGTAAAAAAATTGTCGGATATCGTCGCGAAGAAATCGCCAGGCAGGACGAGCGACTCGGAGGTCACACTTTTCAAATCCAACGGAATCGCTTCATGGGATTTGGCAGTCGCCATGAAAGTCTACGTGCTGGCCAAAGAAAAAAGATTAGGAAGGGAATTGCCTTTCTGGGCCGGTAGCGCGCCCAGCCAGATGAGCTGACCACCACGCTAGTGCGCGGCTTCCTTAAACTTCCGGCGTAATGCATCGTGAAGGCGGTTGCGTACTTCGCCTGGCAATTCGATAGGCTCCGAATCGCAGAAAAGTCTTACCGTCTTCTTCGTCTGATCGACCACCAGCTTGCATTCAGTACATTCTTTGAGATGGCTCTCGAGTTCCTGCTTCGACGCCGCATCGAGTTCGCCGTCGATGAAATTTGAGAGTTCTTGAATTACGTCTTGGCAGTTCAATTTGTCGCACCCTGCTTGAAGTAACGATCCAATTTGTGTCTGAGCTTTAGCCTCGCGCGCAGCAGCCGCGATTTTACGGCTGGAACCGAAATTCCTAGAGCGTCAGCCGTTTCTTCGGTCGAGAGTTCTTCGATGTCGCGCAACACGAAAACCGTTCGATAGTCCGGCTCGAGCTCGTCAATCGCGCTCGACAAAATCTCCCGCATCTCGGTCTGCGCAAAGCGCTGTTCGGGACCTGGTCCCCAGTCCTGCAGCTCGCGCGGCATCAGGTCTTCGTCGCCTTCGATGGGCTCGTCCAGCGAAAACTGTCCGGGTCTCCGCTTTCGCAGCCGCATCAACGCTTCATTGGCAGCAATGCGAACCAGCCACGTATAAAACCGCGAATCGCCCTGAAAAGTTTTCAAATGAGAATAGGATTTGAGGAAGGCGTCCTGCATAGCATCTTCCGCATCTTCGCGATTGCGAGTGATGTTCATGGTCAGCCGAAAAATCTTGCGCTCGTAGCGGCTGACCAACTCCTCAAATGCCGACGCGTCGCCGGATCTCGCAGCCGCCACCAACAGATGCTCGTCATCACGGGCAACCGCCGAGGCCAGCCGGTGTGGGTTTGGTGTACTCAAGAAGTTTTGAGAGCTGAAGAGCAGCCCTGCTCCGAATGTCTCCGTCTTTAAGTTAGCACAAAGCACGAAATCACAAGCCTCATTCCCTTATTTGGATGAGGCGGGATAGGGGCAGGATTCACGATTCTGCATACTATTCTGTCCAGCGGCCAGTTACCATCAAACGACAGCGCTTGACAGCTAGAGCGTGGCTGTCTAGAGTTTTGGTAGAGCATTCGTCAAAAGCACGATGGGCAACCAAGACCCGGTTCTTTTTCTTCTATTCACAGTTCCCCAGCGCCCAGGAAGTCCTCTATCCTCCCCTGTTTCATGGTGCTGTGTCCCACGATGGGCCTCTCCGGGAGTCGATTGTTTCTGCCAGCGAAGAAAGCAGTTCGGTCGCTTAAGAGAGGGGCTTGACCGTTCGGACCGTCCGGCGCGAAAGCCTGGAACTCCGAAGTCAAAATAGGCAACACTAGTAAGATGCGAACACTCCCCGACCATCTGCGAAAAGGCATGAAGCTGGTCATCGTCGGCTGCAATCCGAGCGAATCTTCCGTGCGCGTGGGCCACTACTACGCTGGGCGCACCAATCAGTTCTGGCCCATCTTGTACGAAAGCGGCGTGGTGCCGGAACCGTTTGATTATCACGACGACAAACGCGTGATTGAATTTGGCATCGGGCTTACCGACCTCGTCAAGCGGCCCACCAAGGGCGTAGAAGAGCTCACTCGGGGAGATTTCGCGGAAGGCCGCATCGTGCTTTCGCAAAAGCTGGAGGAGTTCTCGCCTCACGTCGTTGCGTTCAACGGAAAAATAGTCTACGAGCAGTTCTCCCAACGCAAATGCAAGTTCGGCCTCCAGAAAGAGCTTCTTTATGGGGCGCGCGTCTATGTGCTGCCTTCCACCAGCAGCCAGAATGCGCAAGGGGAAAGCGAGAAATTGCAGCACTTTCGCAAGCTCGCGCAACTCGTTGCGCGCACCGAGAAAGAACGCGTCACGAAACCAGTCTAATACGGAGAATTTTTATGAGTAACGCACCTCAAGCGGCTCCCTCGGGTCCGGTCATCCTGGAGAGCAAGCACGAAGGCATCGCACTGTTGGTAATGAACCGTCCCGACAAGCTCAATGCGCTGAACAGCGATCTTTCGACCGCTCTAAACGAAGCGTTCGACCGGATTGCGGAAGACGATTCCATTCACGTCGTGGTTCTCAGCGGCGCGGGCCGTGCTTTCTGCGCAGGCGGCGATCTCGGCGCTATCGGCAGGGGACGCGAGCGCAATGAGACTGCCGAGCTTGGGCCGATTCTGCGCTCGGGGATGCAAGCCGTTCTGAAAATGCGCTTGATGCCGCAGCCGGTGATCGCGGCTGTGAACGGGGCCGCAGCGGGCGCAGGAATGAACATCGCGCTTGCGGCGGATATCCGCATCGCCGCCGACACGGCTTCGTTCGGACAGAATTTCTCTCGAGTGGGCCTTTTCCCAGACTATGGCGGGACGTATTTTCTACCGCAACTTGTCGGCCCGTCGGTCGCAGCCGAAATGTTTTACACGGGCGATATGATCGATGCGCAAACAGCGCTTAGGCTTGGCATCGTCAGCCACGTCGTGCCGGCTGCCCAATTGGAAGCCGAAGTGAGAACTCTGGCGCAGAAAATCGCGCAAGGCCCGCCCATCGCCATCCGTGCAGCCAAGAAGATCCTATTCGGAAGCCACAAGGAAGCGCTTGTGAAGGCCCTCGATCACGAAGTCGAGCTGCAAATGAAGTGTTTTCATTCGGAAGATTGCAGCGAAGGCATTCGCGCATTTTTTGAAAAACGCCATCCAAAATTTCATGGAAAATAGTGCGTCGATCCGGACGTTGTCCATCGTCCGGATGCTGGAAGTGTGTGACCAAAATGGATGACCTGCAAATCACGGCGAAGGAAGTAAACGAACGCGTCGCGCGGGGAGACAAACTTTTGCTCATAGACGTGCGCGAGCAGTGGGAATACGATTTGTGCCGGATTCCCGGAGCAAAACTGATCCCACTCGGCACAATTCCTGCGAATTTGAATGCTTTTCTCGATGCGCAAGAGGTGATTTGCTATTGCCATTACGGGATGCGCAGCCTCGACGCCGCGGTCTGGCTGCGGCAACAAGGCGTCGATAGCGCAAAATCGATGGTGGGCGGCATCGAACGCTGGTCGGCGGAAGTCGATCCGAATGTGCCGCGGTATTGAGAGCGAAACATGGCCAAAGTCAAACTGCGGTACCTTGAGAAGCCCACTTGAACGACTTGCCGCAAAGCAAGAAGTTTCTTGCTCGCGCATGGCGCCGAACTTGAGTCTCGTGATCTGGACAAAAACCCTTTGAGTGAAGCCGAACTCGACGAATTAGTCGGCAAGCGTGATTACAAGCAGTTTCTAAACCAACGAAATGAACTCTACAGAACGAGAAATATGAAAGAGAAGCCGCCATCACGAACAGAGGCCATCAAGTTCATGGCAAAGACTCCAAACTTGATCCGGCGGCCGGTGGTCATTCGCGGTGACCAGACCGTCCTCGGTTACGACGAAGAGGCTTTCAAGAAGCTGTTGAAGTAGAGCGCAGCCGCGGAATCTTGAGTTACAGACTATGTTTTTCCGCAGCGGCTCGAGGCTTCTGTGCATGAAAACTTAATGGAGACAAAAATCATCGCCGTCGTGGGCGCGGCCGACCTGGGACGCAGGATCGCCTATGCAGCAGTCCTCGCCGGCTATCACACCATTCTGGAGGACGTTTCACCTTCCGCGCTTGAGCAGGGCATAGCCTGGATCACGCAAGCGCTCGGCGACGAAGTTTCGTGTGGAAAAATTGGCGCCGCAGTTCGCGACGCCGCACTCGCAAATCTCAGCGCGGCACACTTCGCCGAAGATGCTTCCCGAGAAGCGGACCTGATCATTGAAACTGTTTCCGACGAGATGGAGATGAAGATCGAGCTTTTTACGATTTTCGACAAATTTGCAAAACCGGGCGCGATTTTTGCGAGCACAACGACTTCACTTTCTGTTGCGGAGCTGGCTGCAGTCACGTTCTGTCCAGAGCGATGCATCGGGGTGCACTTTAGCACAGACGCGCAGAAGACAGAGCGTCTCGAACTAGTGAAAAGCCGCGAGACTTCCGAAGAGACTATTGCGGCTTGTTTAGAACTCGGCCGCCGCTTGGGCAAGGAAATTTCTGTGCGTGGTGAGGGGCAAGTTCTATCTGCTAGCGACAGAGCTTGAGAATGAATCCTTGCGGATTTCTCGCAACGCATGAGTAGTTCGCAAGAAGTAAGAACGAGAACATGAACAAAGCACTCTCAGAGAAAATCGTAATCCAGCAGGGCGACCTTACGGACATGGATACAGATGCCATCGTCAACGCCGCGAACAATGACCTGCATTTAGGCGCGGGCGTCGCGGGAGCGATCCGGCGCAAAGGCGGCGAAGAAATCCAGCGCGAATGCGACGCGATCGGAAGCATTCCCGTCGGCTACGCAGCCATCACCGGCGGCGGTAAGCTCACGGCCCGCCACGTCATCCACGCGGCGAGCATGCAACTCGGCGGACGGACTACCGCGGCCAATCTGCGTACGTCTGTTGCCCACTCCCTGCGCATTGCCGCTGAGCGCGGCCTGAAGACGATCGCCTTTCCCGCCGTGGGGACTGGAATCGCCGGATTCCCTCTCGATGAGTGCGCCTCCATCATGCTGCAAGAGGCCGCGCAACACCTGAAAGGCGAAACCTCGATCGAGAAGATCTATTTTGTGCTATTTGACGACCGCGCGTGCGATATCTTTGTTCGGGCTTGGAACCGTGCACAAACGGGCTCTTCCACTTGATCGGCGCTAAAGAGTTTCGAGGACTTCGCCTGAGTACTTCGAGTTCGGGACGCAGTAAACCGTCGCACCCCCTCCCCCGTTTTTTGTAAACATTGATTCTAAAGAAGTTAGCCGTTCCGCAAAGCGTTTACAATCAACACTTGTGGATTTGCCGACAAACATTGATTCTAAACGACTTGGACTCGTGTCGGATCTTGAGGCTACGGCTGTTGGCCGGGCTTTTTCAGGACCGGGCGATCGCTGGCCGGAGGCGGCGCCGGGGTCGCGGAGTCTGGTGCAGCGCCTGTAGCAGGCGTGGCCATTAGGACGCCGCCCTCGGAGTAGGGCTTTTTGAGGTAGCGCTCGGCTTCACCTTGGCAGCCCCCCGTATTGTCGTTCGTTTGTTTGGCTTTGCTGTATTGATTGACGGCGCGTTCTCGCTGCCCAAGCAAATCGAAGACTTTGCCGAGGTAGATGTTGCTCCAGCATTCAGTCCATTTTTCCGAGGGCTCCGGCACGGCCTGGAGCGATTCACGAAAGGAGTTGGCAGCCGCTTGGTAATTCTTCTGGTAGAAGAAGGCTTCGCCCATGCGGAAATTGGCCAGGGGACGTCCGGGCTGGATGGAAAGAGCTCTCTGATATTGCTGGATGGCGGCGTAATAGTTGCCCTGTTCGGCTAGCTCTTCGCCGCGGGCGATGGCCGCGCGAGCGCGCAGGGAAACGCTGCCTTTGAGGACGAGATTGTTGGGGTCAACCTTGATTCCGCCTGGTTTGGGACGGCCAAAGGTTTCCACAACAAACGGCGAGTCCATGCCGAGAACATCCACCCAGCTCGTTTCCGGGTTCCCTTCGGTATCGACGCGCAGCTCGACGGGCATGCTGAAGGTGTCGATCTGTTGCTTGATCTTGCCGACGATGCGGAACCCTTTAGGCGTGCGGTAAACTACGAACTCGGTCGTGAAATCAGGAACGCCAGTGGAGTTCAGCCACTGCACGAAAAAGCCGCGGAGATTCGGCGCGACTTGGCCGGGTTTGGCTGCCGCTTGAACGTCCTTGTCGGCTAGATTAACGAGATCGTCGATGCGCGCGGTCTTGCCCGCATACTGAGTGGCAAAATCATGGAGCATGGTCTTGAAGGCGACGTCGCCCATTAGACCGCGAAGCATGTGGAAAACCATCGCGCCCTTATTTAGCACCACCGAACGATAATCACTCGAATACGGGTAAAGCCTTGCTGCTTGGGCTATCGGAGCCGCCTCGTCATACATGAGAGCGCCCACGGCAAATTCGTCGACGGTGCGCAGGCCGGCTTCTCGGCCGGCAGTTTGCTCGGCGTAAAGCTCTTCACAGTAGCGCGCGAGGCCGTCGGTCACCCAAGCGTCGCCAGGACTAGCTGGTAGAACCGAGTTGCCAAACCATTGTGAGGCGACCATATGCGCAATGCTGCGCTCGGCGATTTTCGGCTCCCAGATGTGGCGGCTGATCAGGACGACGCCGGGCGCGGCGAAGTCACGCAGAGTGCCATCGGGTAACTGAATGACCGTAAACGCCGGGTCTGGCAGGCCGCCAAACAGGTCGGAAAAAATCGTGACGGCTCGGGCAACATCGTCGGCAAAACCCTGCGCGTTGCCGGAGTCGGCACGCGGAGCGTACACCGCTACGTCGATCCCTTCTGATTGCTTGGGATTCAGCTGCAGATTTCCGGCTACGAAGGTGCCGTGCGGGCCGGGAGTCTTGCATTCAAAGGTGTAGAGGAGGCGTCCGCCTTCGCCGCCATTTTTGCCTGGCATCGGAGTTGGGGCGGAACTCTTGCCCGAACCAGCTACTGCGAAATTGTCGGGAACATTCAGACGAAAGGTCGCGGTGTAGCGGTTGGAAGGATAGTTCGTCAGGGGAAACCATCTGGCTGGGAGCAGCAAATAGGCGTCTTCGTGGCCGATGACCGCGGCGCGCACGCCGGGGACCGGGCTGTTCTCTTCGTTGGCGAGCAAGCCTGCGTACGTGAACGTCAGTGTGACGTGGCCACCCACCGCAACGGGCGTCGGCAGCGTCACCAGGACGTAAAGCGGGTTCATCGAGTCGCGCCCAAAACCCAACGATTTGCCGTCGGCCGTTTTTACGTCGCTGACGACCAGATTGGGATGTAGCTCGACGCGGATGCTGCCGGAAACGTCGGTGGCTCGGAAGTCGATTTTCGCAGCGGCGCTGATGGATTGGTGAGTCGAATCGAGCGTGGCGGAGATATCGTAGTGGTCCGCGAGAAAGCCGGGAGGCCGGGGCGCCTGGGCATGGAGCGGAGGAGCGGCACAGGCAAGTGCGATGACGAGTAGAGCTGCGAACTCAACACAAATTCTTCGGGGAAGGGGCATCAAACTACCTTTCAATGGCCTTGCAAAATGGAGCACCTTGCGCTGGGTGCAGACCGACACCATTCTGCTTATACTTATATAGGATAGCAGAGACCGGCCTAAGCGTTGCCAGCGACGCTTGAGAGAAGGGTGGCAATCGCGTCGGCGGCTCGATCGACCGCACCCGGAGGCCCCAGGCGCTTGCGAACCTCTGAGAGACCGACCCGAAGGTCTTCGCGGGCGCGCGGGTCGTTGAGTAGGCGCAGGACTTCCTCTGCGACTTTGGCTGGCGCGAAGCCCTTTTGAATCAGCTCGGGAACCACGCGACGCTCGGCAATCAGGTTCACCATACTGAAGTAAGACGTGCGGACAAGGGGCTTGGCGAGCAAGGCGGTGAGCGGCGTCACACGGTAGACGACGACCATCGGAACGTCGAGTAGCGCGGCTTCGACCGTGGCGGTGCCACTCGAGACGATGGCGGCATCGGCGGCGGCTAGCGCGTTGTAGGTCTGGTTTTCGACGACGCGGACGTTCAGCCCGGTGTTCCAACCGCTTTGCAGATCGTTGAGGTTGCTGTGAGCTGCCGCGGCGAGGACAAACTGGGCCGGGCGCTGCTCCCGAATGCGCTGGCAAGCTTCGCGAATCACGGGCATGTGTTGCGCCAGCTCGGCATGCCTGCTGCCGGGTAAAATCGTGACGATCGGTTGGCCGGGATCGAGATTGTGCTGGCGGCAGAATTCTGCGCGAGTTTGCGTAGCTTGCACGGCGCCGACGAGCGGATGGCCAATGAATTTTGTGGACACACCTGCGCTACCGAAAAATGCTTCTTCGAAGGAAAAAATGCAGAGTGCCTGCGCGAAACGGCGGCGGACAACGCGCACTCGCCAGGGCCTCCAGGCCCAGAACTGCGGGCAAATGTAATAAATGTTGCGCACTCCGTGCGGGCGGAGTTTGCGCGCGAGCCGCAGATGAAAGCCTGGGAAGTCGGTGAGTATCGCGAAAGGCGGCTTGCGGCGCTCGGCTTCCGAGACCAAATGGCGCATGGCGCGAATTAACGAAGGCAGGTGGCTGAGAATTTCCGTGATGCCGAGGACGGAGACTTCGGAATAATCGGTGATGACATCAACGCCGGCGGAGCGCATTTGCGGGCCGCCCATGCCGAAGAGAGCGACATCCATGCGTTTTTGGAGTGCTGTCGCGAGACGTGCGGCGTACATGTCCCCGGAAGCTTCGCCTGCGGAGATTAAGAGCGGAATCGGTGGCATGCGCGGTTGGGTCCGGGCTCAATCCGTTGCGGGCTGAGGAGCGGGGAGCGGACCGCGCGGCTGATCTGCAAGTTGGACGGCGGAGTCGCGCGCGTCTTCCGGCAAGCCGAGCTCTTGCTCCTTATACTGGAGCTGATAGAGGCGGTAGTAGATGCCGCGCTGAGCAAGCAGTTCCTGATGGGCGCCTTGCTCGCGGAGGCGGCCTTTGTGAAAAACGAGTATGCGCGAAGCGTATTGAATGGTGCTCAGGCGATGAGCGATGACGAGAGAGGTCCGTCCCGAAAGCAGGCGGTCAAGAGCTTCGCGAATTTGCAGCTCGGTTTTTGTGTCAACGCTCGAAGTGGCTTCGTCGAGGATGAGAAATCTAGGATTGTGGGCGAGAGCGCGCGCGAAACAGATGAGCTGGCGCTGGCCGACGGAAAGTGTTGAGCCACGCTCATTGACACTCGTGTCGACGCCCTCGGGGAGCGAGCGGATAAAATCGCCGAGGCCAATTTCGTCCACGGCGTTCTCGACGGTGGCACGATCGATGCCGGGCGAGCCGAGGCGCACGTTGGACTCAATCGTTCCGGAGAAGAGGAACGAATCCTGCAAGACGATCCCAAAGAGCCGGCGCAAATTTTGGATATTGAGAGTCCTGATGTCGATGCCATCGAGGAGAATCTGGCCGCGCTGGACATCGTAAAAACGCAGGAGCAGGGAGATCAGAGTGGTTTTTCCTGCCCCGGTGTGGCCGACGATGGCGAGTGTCTGGCCCGGCTCGACGCGAAACGAGACATCGCGAAGGACCCAGTCCTCGTCGGCTGGTTCGGGCACATCGCGGTAACTGAACCAGACGTTGCGGAATTCGATTTCGCCGCGGGGGAATTCGAGGCGCACGGCTTGCGGCGCAGAATCGATGGTGATGGGTTCATCGAGCAATTTGAAAATGCGTTCGGAAGCGGCCATGGCAGATTGCAAGATATTGAATTTTTCGCTGAGGTCCTGAATCGGGCGGAAAAAGCGCGTGGCCCACATGGTGAAGGCGATAAGAACACCTAGATCAAAGCCACTGAAGAGGACGCGGTTGCCGCCGGACCAATAAATCAAGGCGATGCTGGCGATGCTGAGAAACTCGACGGCGGGATAGAAGAGCGCGAAGGCGAGGATAGCGTCGTACCAAGCTTTCATATTGTCGCGATTACGCTTTTCGAATTCGATGCGGGCTTTGCCCTCGCGATTGAACAACTGCACCACACCCATGCCCGATATGTATTCCTGAAGGAACGCGTTAATGCGGGCGATAGCGGTGCGGATACGGCGGTTGGCGTCGCGCACGAATTTGCGAAAGAGATAGGTGACCACGAGAATGAACGGGAGCACCGCAAAGGCGTCGAGTGCAAGGCGCTGGTCCTTGTAGAAAAGATAGGCAGCCAGCACGGTTAGGAGGAAGAAATCATTGATCATGGTCACAACGCCGGCGGCGAAAAGATCGTTCAGAGCATCAACGTCGGTGGTCACGCGCGTCACCAGCCGGCCGACGGGATTGCGGTCGAAGTAGCTCATGGGCATGCGCTGGATATGCGCGAAGATTTCGCGGCGCATGTCGTACATGGTTTGCTGGCCGACGCGCTGCATGATGCGAATCTGCGCATATTGCGCGAGAAAATCGGAGATCAATACGAGCAGGAAGGCCAGGCTGATCCACTCGATGCCGCGCCACGCCTGGCTCTCCGGAATGAGATGTTTCAGCGTGGGCGTGAAGTAGCCGTCGATGGCCCTCAAGAAAAGCAAGGGTGGCGCTAACTCAAGAGGAGTTACAATCGCGACAAGCGCCATCGCCAAGACCACGCGCCACTTGTACGGCCGCAGATATTGCATCAGTCGCCGCATCAGCCGCGCGTCGTAAGCTTTGCCGAGTTTCTCTTCTTCGTGAATATTACTCATGCCCGTTCGAGTTCTTCTTCCAGCAACTGTTTCTGATAGAGGTCGGCATAATAGCCGCCGCGCACGAGAAGTTCGTCGTGTGTGCCGCGCTCGGTGATGCGGCCATCGCGCAGGACGACGATTTGATCCGCGTCGCGGACGGTTGAGGTGCGGTGCGCGATCAGAATCGTGGTGCGGCCGCGCATGATGCCGCGCAAGCCGCTGAGGATGCGCTCTTCGGTTTGTGTATCGACGCTCGAGAGCGAGTCGTCGAGGATCAGGATGCGCGGATCTCTCACGATCGCGCGGGCGAGAGCGGTCCGCTGCTTTTGCCCGCCGGAGAGAGTGATGCCTCGCTCGCCGACCATGGTGTCGTACTTCGCGGGGAATTCCTGCACGTCGCCATCGATGCTCGCAACTTCGGCCGCTGCGCGTACGCGCTCGAGATCAAAATTGGGGAGGCCGAAAGCGACATTTTCGCCGACAGTCTCGCTGAAGAGATAGGTGTCTTGCGGAACGTATCCGATCGCTCTGCGCAATGTGTCCAGCGGCCATTCGCGAATCGAGCGCCCATCGATGAGCACGGCGCCATCGGGAGCTTCCCAGAGGCGCGCGACAAGCGCGGCGAGAGTGGTTTTTCCGCTGCCCGTGGGGCCAACAATCGCGAGCGTCGAACCGGCTGGAATTTTTAAGTTAATGTCGCGCAGAACGCCATCCGTCGCGGGGCGGTTGCCGTTTCCGGCGGCGTTTGCGCTGCCACCGGCCATGGTCGTCGGATAGGCAAACGTGAGGTTGCGAAATTCGATTTCCCCTTCGACTTTTTGCTCGGCGGACACTTTGGCGGCGCGGTCGTCAATCTGCTGCTTCGCCGCGAGGATGTAATTCAGCCGGCCCATGGAGGCTGCGCCGCGCTGAAAAATATTGGTGACCCAGCCGAGAGCAATCATCGGCCAGACCAGGATGCCGAGATAGCTGTAGAAGGCGATAAGCGCTCCCAGGGAAATTCGTCCGCGGAGAACGAGATGGCCGCCTTGCCACAAGACAATCAGAAAAGTTATGCCGATAAGGGCCTGGAGCGACGGCATGAACATGCTCCAAGTGCGGATCAACTTGACGTTGCGCGAGACGTACTCGCGATTGGGCTCGTCAAAGCCGCGAATTTCGGCTTGTTCCTGAGCGAAGGCGCGCACCACGCGCACTCCGGCAAGATTTTCCTGCACCTTTGCAGACAACGTCGCTAGGGAAGCTTGAATTTTTTCGTAAAGCTCGTGAATCACCTTGCCGAAATGCTGCACGACCACGGCGACGATAGGCACGGGAAGAAGAACCCAAAGCGTGAGAGAGCCCGAGAGCTGCGACATGACGAGGATCGCGAGCACCATACCGATGATGGTCTGCCCGCTGTACATGATTCCAGGGCCAAGAACCATGCGGACGGCGTTGAGGTCATTGGTCGCGCGAGACATCAACTCGCCGGTGCGATTGCGTACGTAAAATTCCGGTTCCATGAGCAACAAGCGATTCAGCAAATCGCCGCGGATATCAAACTCGATGTCGCGCGAAACGCCGATGAGCACCCAGCGCGTCACAAAAGAAAGCACCGCGCGCAGCGTGACGAGAGCAATGAGCAACAGGCAATAGATTCCCAGCGCGCGGCGGCTGTGTGGAGAGTAGTACGGAATCATTCGGCTCAACCACGAATCGGCCAGAAGTTGGCCTTGCGCACTTTTTTCGAACGGTCTGCTGCTTCCCGCGAGAATGTCGGTGAGTACTCCGGTGGCGAGCGGAATAACGTTTTGGGCTACGCTCGATACCACAAGCGCAAACATCCCCAGCGCTGTCGCCCCGCGATAGCGGGCGAGGTAAGGGACCAGGCCGACGAGATTTTTCCACGAGGAGGACTTCGGCGGTTTTTTAGCCGCCGAAGTTGCTCCAAGAGTGGCTGCCGCCGCGCTCATCGGAGCACCGACCTGGCCGTATCCAGAGATGTCTTTTCCATCAGGAAGTGCTCGTACGTCATGTCCAGCGATTGGTAACGCTTCGTCGCGGGATTCCACGCGATGCCGATTGGCAGTACGTGCTTATCGGCGCCACCTTTAATTGGCGTGAAGTACAACTGGATTCCCTTGACCGGGTCTTGGTCCCACTGAACCTTCCAGCCGGCGACGGCCGTTAGCGGCGTGAGGGCGAGATAGCCCTTGGCATTCTTGAGGTATTCATCGCACCGCAGCAGTTCCGACCATTTGTTATCGGTTTCCTCGGCGACTACGGCGCGCGTCACGATGGTTCCGGGGATGTCATTTTTTGGCGTCTTGGGAACGACGTTCGCGGCCAGGAACTGTTGCTTGCCGGTTTTCGCCAGATCTCCGAACACAAGGACTTGCGTCTCTTTGCCCAACAGATTCTGTGCGGCGGCTTGCATGTCTTCAGGCACGGCAGGCGCCGCAGGTTTCGCCGGCTCTTCTGCTGCTGGTTTTGGCGCGGGATCATCCCCGCAGCCGGCCAGCGACAGCAACAACGATGCGAGAGCGAGCGAGCTGGCTGCCATTCCCAAAAGTATGCGTCGGCTACCGATCACTCGAAAGCGAGAGCGGCCCGCCTGGTCCTTCGTTTGGAAAGAGGCAAGGGAGCAGGGAGCGATAGCCGAACAATCAGAGTTTGCTTTTGATTCGTCCATCAGTGACATGTTGCCGTCAGCGTGATACCCACTATACGCCCGGCGTGCCATCCTTTCCGGCGTGTTCAGCAGCTTCCTTTCGTGTGGAACGCTCTGCGCCTGCGAGCCAGACCTGCAATCTTACGATTCTATCTGTTGCCAGCCCTTCGTGGAAGCGCCCACCGAACGCGTGTTCCTCGACGGCCACATTTGCAGTTAGCGCTGCGCCAGAATCGCGTCCAGCCGCGCTTCGAAATTTTGTTCGCCTTCGGACCACAGCTCGCTGCGCTCCACTGACAAAGCCTGTTCGATGGACTGCACCCAGCGGAACAACTCTTGGATGTTTTCGCGCGTCTTTGCGTGATATTCCTTCAAGTTGGCTGGGACCGACATCCATTGGCGAAAGGTGTGTTCCAGCGGGTGATCGGACGATTCGAACGGATTCGAAGCCGCGCCGGGAGCGAGCAGGCCGCCGTGTCCGGTAAAAAAGTGCTCGAAGCCGAGATCGGCCGTGAAGTTTCCGTCGGATGCGGCGATACCTCCGTCGTATTCGGGTCCGTGGCAAGTGAGCATGAGCGGCTCCGGCTTGTGCATCCACTTGAGAGCCTCCACGTAAAAACTCCAGAGATCCCATTTTGCGTTGACGATGTACGCACTGTCCGGGTGAAGGTGCTGAATTGCGAGGGCTGCAACTTCCGGCGCGCCATAGCCGAGGTCCTTCAGGTCCCACTCGGCCAGCGAAAGCTCGGTGGCATCGACGGGTTGCACGATAAGTTCCTTGAAGGCGTTTTCCGAAGCGGAAAGCGGCGCCGTCGCGAGAAATCTCGCGAACTGGGCAATCAGGGTGGTTTCGGAGAAGTCGCGCGTCCACACGCGCAGGTAAGCTCGGTTAGCCATAGTTGGTCAAGTTCATTGATTATACGGATGTGCGAGCCGAGAGGCGAATCGGAGCCCAGATCGGCCCAGAACTCGGAGAGAAAGCTAGCGTTCGCTGCCGCCGGCCGTTTGCGAGCGCGTCATCTGCGGATCGGAAACCGGCGGCTCCGGAGTCGTCAAGTGAGACGCAATCTGCTGCAAACGATCGCGCAGCGTTTCGCCGACGCTGGCAAAAACCTGGGCGCAAGTTTCGCGCAGCGTTTCCGCGGCTTTTGCAGCAATGCTGTTGACCGCCTCGCGCGATTGGTGATCGAGGCTGGCCACGGTCGCGAGCATCCACTGATTCGAAACATTCTCGAGCCGGTTACGATGCTGCTCGGCAGCCTGGTTGCTCATTTGGCCGTATATCTTGTGCATTTCCGTTCGATGCGCTTCCAGCGTCGACTGCCAGGACTCGAACAGCGGCGACATTCCGGCTTTTATCCTCGCGTTCGCGTCGGCCACGCCTCGTTCCACGGCGCCGCTCATGCCGGCATGGAACTGGCGCAAAAATGCTTCCTGCTCGGCGGTGACTTTCTGCGACAACTCTGCCCGGGCCGCGTCGAGTTGCACGCGCGTTTCGCCCAGTGAGCGTTGCGTCTCCTGGCCGAAACCATCGAGCTCTTGCCGCGCCTGGCGCTGAATCTCATCCGTGAAGGCCGCGGTTGTGGTTTCCGCGGCTTCGGCAAAGAGAGAGCGCGCTTGTTCGAACGCGTCGCGCACGACCTCTTCCATTTGAGTTTGGGTGTGGCCGATGAAGCTGCGGCTGGAGTGATCCAGCTCGCTGGCGAAGACGCTTGAGACTTCGCCGGCCTTCTCCCGAAACTGATTCTCCGCCTGCTCAACGGTTTTTTCGGTGAGGCTCTGAATCTGCGTCTGCGCCTTTTTCTCGTACCACTCGGCGGATTTCATCAGGTCGTCTACCGTTTGGTGTTTGAGGTCGGACGCTCTAGTTTCAATCTCGGCCAGGTTACGCGCCGCAACCGTTTGCGCGGCTTCCTGCAGAATCTCATCCACGCCGCCCAGATTTTCGCGAAAGCGCGCGAGAGATTCTGCGAAGGCTTCATCTGCCTCGGTGCGGATGCGGTCCTGTTGCAAGGTCAACGCCGCGTCGAAAAGCGAGCGGCCGCCTGCGAGGCGGTGAATCGCTTCGTCCGTCCTAGAGATGTGTGGCTGCACCATCGAATCTATTTGTTGGTCGAACCGCGAAATCGCGAGCCCGCAGTATTCTTCAAACGTGGTGCGGATTCGCGCGTTGAGTTCTTCGAGCAGCGTCTCCGACTGGCGATGCAATTCGTTGCGATGCAGGCTGAGAACGTCGTCCACTTGGGATTCGAAGCTCGCCAGCGCTTGTCTTTGCGCAGTCTCGGTGCGAGTGGAAAAGTGTTCCAGGCGCTCGCTGGATTCTGCGGCGCGACCCAAAGCGGCTTCCAGCCACTGCGATTGCTCTTGCAAAGAGTTGCGCAACGCGGACAAGCGCTGTTCGGCTTCCTTTGCGGCGCCGCTCATGGATTCACGAACCGCCGCCGTCTGCTGCTCTGCTTGCTCTCGTAAAGAGTTGTGCAGACCCGCGATCCGCTGCTCAGCTTCCGCCCCGGCGCTCATCATGGATTCACGCATTGCAGCGCTTTGCCGCTCGGCTTCCTCCTGGAAACTGTTGCGCAACGCGGCGATGCGTTGCTCGGTCTCGGCCGCGGTGCTGCCGATTGATTCACGGGCACCAGCGGTCTGACGGCGCGCCTCTTCCTGCATTTGTGACACGCGGGTGCGGACGTGTTCGTCGAGGCTTGTTGTAGCCTTGTCCTGGGCTGTGGCCAGCGTGCTTTCGAGCGTCGAGCGCCAGCGCTCCTGCGCTGTTTGGACTTCGTTAGTGAGCTGGTCACGCCAGTTGGAATGAGCCGCGGAAAGCGCGGTGATGACCTGTTGTTCGATCTCGTTTGCAGCTACTTCGCGTTGACGCGCTATCTCGTCCAGCTCGCGGATCGAGTCCGCAGCGCGATTGGCGATTTGTGTTTCTGCTTGTTGTGTTTGTGCGCGCAGCTGGGCAGCGAATTCCTCTGCTTGCTGGCAAAGGGCGCGAAGCGATTCCACGGCGCTCGCGAGATGCTGCGTTTGTTCGGTGCGCTCGGCTGTGCCGCGGTCCGAAATCTGCTGTGTTAGCGCCCGCGTAAGTTCTTCGAGCTGCGGCGCGATCCAGCGGGGAAGCTCTCGTTGCAGCGCTTCCGCGGCGGCTGTGTGCGCTGCGCGCGAGCGCGTCTCGGATTCTTCCTGAATTTTTGCAACCGCAGCGGAAACTTGCTGCGCTAGTTGTTCCCGGGCAACTGAGAATTTTTGTTCCCACTCCTCGATCGACACGCGGCGCTCGGCGGCGACGGCTTGCGCCGCTACTTCGCGCGCCGTGGCCTGGATTTGTTGCTTCGCGTCGGCCATCAGCCGCGCCATGTGGCGCGCCAGCTGCAGCGACGCATCCGTGGTGCTTGCCGGAGCAGGAAAGATGCGCAGATTATCTTGTGCAACCGTGGCGGCAGGTTCCGGTTCCGTTAGCGGCAAGTGGATTTCCGCAGTGTCCGGAGCCCTCTGTGGAACATCAGGCGCGCCCTCGTGAGCGCTCGAAACGCGTTTGCTTTCTGAAGGCGCAAACCAATCCGGCGGCGGAAAGGCAATTCCCCAGGTGTTGCCAGGAACTTCCAGTTCGAGCGCCACCTGGAAAAGTTGCCGCACCGTGCGCGGCCGCTGAATCCAAGCCACGCGCCCTCGCACGCCTCTCGGGGGCTGCCCGGTTTCCGGATGTGGCACTTCGAGCGTCACCCACATGTTTTTCAAAACGTAGTGCTTTGATTGGTAGCGGCAGCCGTGGCAATTGATGATGAGCGTCGAAGTACGTTCCGTGAACGGGCGTCCAAGCGCGTCCACACCCGTCACTGCGAGCGGAACCGCTTGCATGATTCGCGTGCTGCGCCGCTTCCGCAATTCTTCGTTTTGGTGTGCGACTGATTCAGACATCATTTCCGCTGTTTCGTCGGCAAGATTGCCACTCTGCTCGTCCATGGACACCGTCGCCGCTCCTAGAGTTTGGGCCGAACTCCCAGATCGCTTACGACTGCTTGGTTGTTGTACCGTCTGAGGCCGGCGTACGGTGTGTTCCCGTGAGGAACTCCCATGCTTCTTTTGCGACCCAGATTGGTCCTAGCAACAAATAAATCGGTCCTTGAAAAAACGCCGGATGGTTTCCTTCGATCTTGTGTCCAAGAAAAAGAAAAATCCAGCCGCCTACAAAAAAACTCGCTCCCCAAATCCACTTCATGAAGATCAGCAAAATAATCCCCAAAAAAATCATAGGAATACCCAGGCCATGGAGAAGCTTATTCCAGCCGGAAGAATGCTCGTGGTCGTATTGCGCCATGTAGTGCGCCAAGCCTGGCATAGCGCACCTCCTTGCGGTGGGGGACCAATCCGCGGGAATGAGACTGTATACCCAAATTGGTCCGTTGGCTAGAGGCGGCCATACGTACTAGAACGCATCTGAGCGTATCTCAAGATCGCATCGGGGGGGCATTCGAGAGGGACGACCAACGTTAAATTCGGACTAACTTTCAGCTCTTTGCCTAAGACGGTAGGCTCAGAAAAACGGATTTTACAGGTCCCGGCGCCCTTCGAGAGCTTTGAGCATGGTGACTTCATCGGCATATTCCAAATCCGCACCAACCGGAATTCCGACCCCAATGCGCGTAACGCGCACACCGAGCGGTTTCAGCAATTTGGATAGATAGACCGCCGTAGCTTCGCCTTCCGCAGTCGGGTTCGTACAGATAATGATTTCCTCGACCGCCCCGCCCTTCAGTCGCTCGATAAGGGGCTTAATACGAAGTTGCTCCGGCCCGCGGCCAGACAGCGGCGACAACGATCCGCCAAGCACGTGATACATCCCGCTATAAGTGCGGGTTTTTTCGATGGCCATGATGTTGTGCGCTTCTTCCACCACGCAAATCATCTTCTTGTCGCGATTCGAACCGGTGCAGAAGTGGCACGGATCATTTTCCGTAATGTTGCTGCACACCGAGCACTCGCGGATTTTTTCCTTGGCGTCGCGAATGGCGTCCGCCAGGCCCAGCGCGTCTTCCGGTGGGCAGCGCAAAATAAAGAAGGCCAGACGTTGAGCGGTTTTCTGTCCAATACCGGGGAGGTGCTTCAGTTCATCGATCAGTCGTTCCACAGGAGCAGCAAAATCAGGCATGCATGATGTGTAGCACAGCCGCGCATCTCCGCGCAAACCAGGTTGAAAGTCCGCCAGGCAGACGGGGCTCCGAGAGCCCCTCTCCTCCTCGATCACTCTTATCTTCGGGCTAACAGGGCTTCCCGAGAGTTTCTCTGTAAGCCCATTAAACAAAAGGACTTAACGGTCGCATCGTTACTACCTATGGGTGCCCTGGGAACAAAGTGCAAGAATCCGGCCTCCGCCCGTTCTACCATCAGAACTAATCGAGCAGTACGCCAGAGGAACGCCCGTGCCCTTTCTCTACTTACTGTACGTGTTCTATGGGCTGACGCTGCTCGCCGCGCCAGTTCTGCTCATTTCTCTTTTTGTACGGCAGGCCAAGCTTCACAAACAACTCAACGACTTAGCCGAAGACAACGCCCAAAAATTTGTAAAATTGCAGCGCATCGTCGGCGAACTCCAAACAAAGGTCGCTGCCGCAGCCCCCGCTGCTACGGCAGCGCCCGAGAAGGCTGCTAGCCCCGAGGCGCGCCAGCTCATCCCCGTTCCAAGGTCTTTCCCACACGTGCCGATTCCTCCACCGGTTGGGGTCCCTTCGCGCGTCGAAGTACCGCCACCTACCAAGTTGCAGTCCCCGCTTCCGATTCCCCTGACAGAAAAAAAGCCAGAACCGGCTTCCGCCCCGCCAGTAACGTTAACGCCGCCAATCATTCCTCCACCCACGGCTCCGCTTAAGCCTGCAACACCGGCGGCACCACCGCTTCAGCCCGCGGCAATCCCTCCCGCCGCCGCTGCGCGCATCTCAGCGCCCTATCCGACTTCACCGCTAAGCCTGCCCGCCGCAAAGTTCACGCGCGAACAACGCATAAAATCTGTCTCCTCCATCGAAGAGCTTCTCGGCACCAGCTGGTTCGCGATCCTCGGCGTGATCATGACCGTGATCGGCCTGGCATTGCTCGGCAAGCTCGCGCTTCAGAATCTCGGGCCAGCCGGAAAGTCGTTTATCTTGTATTTCGTTTCGCTTGCGCTTCTCGCTGGAGGAATTTTCCTGGAAAAACGCAACCGCTACCAAACTCTAGGCCGTGTCTCCATCGGCGGCGGCTGGGCGCTGCTGTTCTTTAGCACCTTTGGCATCCACTTCGTGTCCGCGATGCACATCCTCGATTCCGGCGTTCTCGATTCCGCCCTCATGCTGAGCGTCGCCTTTGCCATGGGCGCGCATACATTGCGCTACAAATCGCAATTCGTCACTGGCCTTGCGTTCCTGCTCGGCTACGCCACCGTCGCCTTGAGCCAGGACACCGTCTACAGCCTCACCGCGGGCGTGATACTCGCCATCGGCCTCGTCGGCATCGTTCTAAAAATGAGCTGGTTCGAGCTCGAAGTTTTCGGCATCCTCGCCAGCTATCTAAACCATCTGTATTGGCTGTACCGCATCCTGGGCATTCACGGTGCGGACGGACGCTCGTTCCCCGAATTCCACGCCAGCCTCGCCCTCTTGTTCTTCTACTGGCTCACCTTCCGCATCTCTTACGTGGTACGTACCATCAAGACTGATTTCGAAGAGCACGTTTCCACGGTCTCCGCGCTCCTTAATACGCTTCTCCTCCTTGGCTTGTTGAGATTTCAATCCGTGCATCCCGGGCTTGCCTATATTGCCTTATTTACCATTGGCATTTTCGAGCTTGCATTCGCCCTGTTTCCCACCACCAAGCGCCGTCGCGCGTTTGTCATCCTCAGCATCATGGGAGCGTCTCTCATTCTTGCTGCGGTTCCTTCGCACTATTCCGGCAACAACGTCGCAATCCTTTGGCTTGTCGGCGCGGAGGTTTTTCTCGCTGCAGGACTCATTTTCGAAGAAGTCGTATTCCGCCGCCTCGGTCTTTTAACCGGCCTTCTCGTCGGCGTAGACCTGATCGGCTTCAATTTCCGCCCACTTGTCGAACTGCGCGCCAAATCCGAAGAGCTTGCCATTCCGAGCGGCGTTCTCTTCGCTCTTTGCGCCATCGTCTTTTATTTGAACGCTCTATACGTCGGTTCGCGCTGGGAAAAATCCTTCAGCAGCTCTCTGGATAGCAAACTCCTGATAGTCCATTCCTATCTTGGCGCTTTTGCCGCTGCCACCGCCGCTTGGGCCCTCTACGCGAACGATTGGACTGCCGTTGTCTTCGCAGCGACGATGCTCTCGCTGGCGGCCATTAACCGCCGTCTCGAATCGCGCCATCTCCAGATTCAATACGCTCTTCTCGGCATGCTCACTGTGTACCGCGCGTTCGTCTTCAATCTGCACATCGAGAGTCCCTCGGACGCTCACATCACGACGCGCTTGATCACTCTCCCGATTCTCGGCGCTGTCTTTTATGTCACCGCGAAGCTAGCCGCCCTGCGCGACGATCAGGAACAGCGTATCTTCCGTGCCCTCTTTTCTTTCGCCGGAGCTTCCATGTTCGGGTTTCTCATCTGGGCCGAAGCTCCCCCCATTTGGATGGCCACACTTTTTCTCGCCGCTGGAATCATCTTCGCGTTTGCCGCTCGCCGCTGGGACCTTCTCCATCTCAGCATCCAGGAGCATCTCTTCGCCGTCGCTGCCGTTCTGCGAACCCTTGACTACAACTGCCACGCGGCAGGGTATTACGGCCCCTTCAGCATCCGCCTGATCACCGTGACGCTTGTGGCCGCCGGCCTGTACGCCATCTCGCGCCGCGCAACCAATGAAAGCGCGGCGCACGGCCTCATCGCCGCGTATCTCCACACTACTGCCGCGACATTCCTCCTCGCTCTCTTGATGTGGTACGAATTCTCCACAGGCTGGCTCGCTGCATTCTGGGCCCTTTTTGCTTTCACGCTGGCCGCCATCGATCAACGCTTCAAGTTCGACGATCTGCGTTGGCAAGCGCACGCGCTCGCTGCCATCACCATGCTCCGCTGCATGAGCATCAACCTTCACACCCAGGAACTCTGGCATGGCATCAGCGTCCGCCTCATTACGCTATCGATCGTCGCCGTCGTCTTTTATGCCATCTCTCTTTTCATTCGTATGCCGGATGAGTGGCGCGCCCGCGATTTTCATCACATCTACTCGTGGTCCGCTTCGCTGCTCGTCTCTCTGCTTCTCTGGTACGAGCTCGACCCGCTCGGCCGAGCCGTCGGCTGGGCTGTCTTCGGCCTGGTTCTTTTCGAATACGGTTTTCAGCGAAAAATCTCGCAGTATCGGTATCAGGCGTATGTGGCCTTCACCGCGGCGTTCGCCCGCATCTTTTTCGCCAATCTTACCGCCGGTTTGCGCGGCGAACTCTTTGGTCCCCGCATGTACACTGTGCTTCCTCTCATCCTGATATTTTTCTTCGTCTACGCCCAGCTTTCGGAAAAGGGAGATCGCACTGCCTCCGAAAAGCGTTTCCGGTCGGATTCGCTGGTCGCTTATCTCGGCACGGCAACGCTCGTCGCTCTCTCCTACTTTCAGTTCCCACCGGATTGGGTGGTAGCTTCCTATGCCGCTGTCACATTCGCTTTGTTTGCTGTAGCCGCAGCTCTCAAGCGCGAAATCTTTCTGCATCAGGGAATTCTGGTCACGCTGGCGGCCTTCGCGCGTGGCATGGCACATAATCTTTTCGGCTCCAGCTATTTTGGCGCGCGCAGTTGGAGCGGCCGCTACTTGGTCATGAGCACCGCAGCTGCTATTTTATTTGCGACGCTTTTCTTT
>DATDHE010000006.1:0-16993 GCA_036521695.1 Candidatus Acidiferrum sp.
AGAACGTTGGAGACTACGTTGAAATCAGCGGCGATTTGGACGAGCAGGCTCGAACTCTGCATATCGATTCGCTGAAACTCGTGGAAAAGGGCCGTGCAAAATGTGATGTTCCGAAGAAGAAGTCTGGGGCGTGAGAGTATTGAGGTCCTTTGAGCAGTTCTTAGGTCCCGGTTAGGGCGCATCGTCCATGTCGTACTGGGAGCCGAATGGGCCGTAAGCCGGTTAGGACGTAGCCGCTGGCACGGCGGACGCTTCGCGTGCTATGCTCCACACTTCATGCCGAAAGGTCGCGCGTTTAACCGCGGTTTTCGTTTTTCTCCTGATTCTTCTAAATCACGCAAAATCCATAGGTTGCAGACAGAAAGAGATTCAATTCCCATAGCCATTAGATTGACGGTCCGTCGTTAGCCCGCGTCCGCCGCAACCACCAGCGGCCACGTCCAAACCGATTTATCGAACGCGCGCCGGAGCATCTTGCCCACACGCACATCACTGCTCGAATGCGCGCATCCGATAAATCTCTAGCGTTAATCAGGCACAACTCCATTTTTCAGGCCCAAGTCGGCGGCGGCAGAGGTGTAAAATCAAAGAGTGCCTTGGTTCCCCGGTCTCTACTGGCTGCGAACCGCACTTGAGGATGAATGACAAATACGATGTTAAAGGCCGAGTTCATAAGTTAGAGCAGCGCAAAGTTTGGAATATCGGTCTAGGAGCCTGTCCGAGAAATCATACACAGTTGACTTGAAAGCAAACAGAAAAGTGTGCGAGTTTGTGAGTCATGGCCAAGACTTACAAAAGCTACCTGCCCGATCAAGATTTACTGTTACCGCCGAGCCTTCGTGATTGGTTGCCGGAGAATCACTTGGCTTACTGTGTGTCGGATGTGGTGGACCAATTGGATCTTTCGGCGATCGAGGCGGTGTATGAAGAGGAAGATCGAGGTCAACCACCGTATCACCCGCGCATGATGACGAAGATTCTGCTGTATGGGTATTGCGTGGGAGTGTTTTCCTCTCGCCGGATTCAGAAACGTCTGGTGGAAGACGTGGCTTTCCGCGTATTGGCAGCCGGGAACCAGCCGGATTTCCGGACCATAGCGGATTTTCGGAAACTTCATTTGCCAGCGCTGGAAGAACTGTTCGAGCAGGTGTTACGCCTAGTGTTAGAGGTGGGGGCGCTGAAGTTGGGACGTGTGGCTCTGGATGGCAGCAAAGTAAAAGCCAACGCGAGCAAGCACAAGGCGATGAGTTATGGACGGATGGAGGAGACCGAGAAGCTGCTGCGGAAGGAAGTGCAAGAGTTGTTGAAGCAAGCGGAGGCCGCGGATGAAGAAGAGGATAAACGATACGGCCGGGATCGCCAGGGTGAGGAACTGCCCGAAGAGTTACAGCGGCGGGAAACGCGGATAGCGCGAATTCAGGAAGCCAAGAAGGCATTGGAAGAACGGGCGCGCGAGAAGGCCAAGAGCGAGGGTAAAGATAGCCAGGAAGCCAAGCCCGAGGCGAAAGCACAGTACAACTTTACGGATGCGGAGTCGCGCATCATGAAAGGGTCGGATGGATTCGTGCAGGGGTACAACACCCAGGTGGCCGTCGAGCCGCTATTCCAATTGGTTGTGGGGCAGACCGTGACCCAAGCCGGCAACGATAAACAGCAGATGGTGCCGCTGATTGAGGCGATCGAAGAACAATCGGGACAGAGACCGGAAGAAGTTCTGACCGACAGTGGGTATTGCTCGGAGGAAAATCTGAAGTACCTGGCGAAGAGAAGGATAGAAGGGTTCGTGGCGACGGAAAAACAGAAACACGGCGAGCGGCGCGAGCCATGCAAACGGGGACCCTTACCGAAAGATGCCAGTCGCGTGGAGCGGATGAAGCGGAAGCTGAAGACCAAGGTGGGAGCCGCCGTTTACGCGAGACGAAAATGTATGGTTGAGCCGGTGTTCGGGCAGATCAAGCAGGGACGTGGATTCCGGCAGTTTCTTTTGCGGGGGCTGAAGAAAGTACGAGGCGAGTGGGCTCTGATCTGTATGACTCACAACCTTCTGAAGTTTCACAAAATATGTTACGAGTAAAGCGGGGAAGAGCCAAAAGAACGTGGAAAGCGGAAAAGAAAGGCCCCCAGAAATGCCAATCATCGGGGCGGTTCCATCATTAGACGACGCCCACCGTACCGGATAGCCCAATATGGATAAATTCGCGTTTAGGATCAGTCCTCAGAAAGTCAAATTTTCGGACGGGCTCCTAGGAAACTGAAGCTTTCTCCCTGCGATAAATTCACCGTCCGACTCTTCTCTTCATTGATCGTCACGTTGAGTTTGGCCAACTCTTGTCGCAATCGTTTTTCTACCGCTTTCACGAGCCATCTATGCCGCGGATGGGAGTCCATCAATATCACCAAGTCATCCGCAAAACGTGCGTATTGAACGTGGGTGTATTTTCCGCGTCGCGTGGTAGCGATGGCCTTCTCTAGCATCCGATCCACCTCGTTGAGGTAGAGATTACTGAGCAAAGGCGATATCACCCCACCTTGCGGAACTCCCTTCTTCCCCGTCGCCTTCACAATCATCTTGAGAAGATGCATCACCTCTCCATCCTTTATCCTTTGCGCGATCTTCTCCAGCAGCAGCGAGTGCTGAACGTTGTCAAAGTAAGCGCTGAGATCGATGTCGATGATTCGAGTCTTCTCCTCGACAATTGCTTGTGCCACGCGGTTCACCGCTTCATGTGCAGTTCGTTTGGGTCGATATCCATACGATCCCGATTGAAAGTCAGCTTCGAAGATCGGTTCCAGAATGAGCTTAAGAGCTCCCTGGACCACACGGTCACGAATCGAAGGAATCGAAAGGATGCGGACTTTGCCTCCATCCTTCGGTATCTCCTTCTTCCGTACCCGCATGGGTCGATACCTGTTCGAGACTAATTCGTCTTTAATCTGCTGAAGAAAACTTTCCACTCCACCTTCTTCGATGGCTTCGAACGTGACACCGTCGATTCCCGGTGCTCCATCGTTCTTCTTTGCCGTCTGGTAGGCTTCGTGAAGCGTTTCCGTCTTGCAGACATGAACGTACAGTCCCCAGAAGCGCCAAGTTGGTTCAGCCTTCGCCTTGACGTATAGACTCCTTCGCAGGTCTTGCAAACAAATGGGTGCCTTTGTCATCTCACCCTTGCCTCCCTTTTTGTTGGAGTCATTGCAAACAGCAGGGTCTCTTCGCTCCACGGACATTACTCCGCTTCGCAGCTACTACAGACCCCTCCGCCACCCTCTCGTCGTTCCACCGATTTCCCGGTGTCGCCGGTTATACGGTTTCCTTTTTCTCTCCGCTAATTTCTCAGCGGGACGAGGAGGGCTTCTCCAGTTGCTTAGCGCATCCTTGTCATCGTGCTGTCGCTATAACCCCGCCAGAGTGTCTCGCCGCTTCAGTCAGTTTGCGTCGATCCATGTTGCCTTCGCCTCATGAAGGAAGGCTCGGCCTCTGGGGCTTCCGTTTCGAGGCCATTTCCACGTTCACTTTCGTTACGGCCCGATGACTCGCTCACCATCCGAAAGATGGCTTTGTCGATAGGCTTTCAGGATTCAGTTTCCTTCCTCCTTGCTATCCAAGCTACAGGGCTCTGGCTTTTGCCCTGGTGAGACTCTTCCTCACTGAATACGCCAGCCTTCCTTGGACACACCTTCACGCCGGTTTATCCCGGCGCACTCCAGTTTGGTCCAAATCAAAAGAACCGGCCAAAAAACGATTCGTTTTTTGGGCTTTCTTGGTCCAAATTTGTTCCAGGAATTAAGCAACTGCCGACTTCTTGTCCAGCACCATCCGTACAACCTTGCTCTGTGCCAATCGTTTCTCCGGCATCAGTTCTGACGGGCAATCCGGAAGTTGAACCCCGAAAACCAGGTGAGCCATGAGAAGTCTGCTTCGTGAACTCCAAGCCCGTTTGGGGCCAACTTCCGGTTAAGCCGACAATTAGGGAGTTATCGCCTGGAGTTCGAAGCGAACGGCCCAATTTCCCCGCAAGACATGACCACATCTGATATGCTACCGCGTCATGCGCCGCCGTGAGTTCCTCACCTTGTCAGCGGCCAGCATCGGCGGAGTGCTTGTCTACTCGCTTGATCGTGAAGTCTCTCGACTTTCCGCGCAAGCTGACAAATCCATTCGCATTCCTCTTCGATTCTTCTCTCAAGCAGAAGCTCTGATTGTTGCCGCAGCCGCCTCCTGCATATTTCCAAGCGATGAGGCGGGTCCTGGCGCGCGGGAAGCAGGCGTCGCTGTCTACATCGACCGGCAATTAGCCGGACCTTGGGGCCGCGACATTCATCGCTATACTCAGGGGCCCTTTGAAGAGAACGCCGCCGCTGAGTTCGGTTATCAAGGCCAAGCCACGCCGCAGCAGATCTATCGCGAAGGGCTCAAAGAGTTGAAGGGTTTCGATCGCTTAGAGCCTGCCGAGCAGGACCAGAAGTTGAAGCAAATCGAAACTGGTTTGTTTTTTTCGCTTCTCAGGCAGAACACCATTGAAGGCATGTTCTGCGATCCGATGCATGGTGGGAACATCGACACGCTGGGCTGGCAGCTGATCGGCTTCCCCGGCCCCCGCATGAGCAACTTCGACGACGTGGACAAGCACTTTGGTGAAGCGTTTCGCCCGAAGCCCACCAGCTTACGCCAGATGACGAGGCGCAACGTTCGTCCTAGCGAGGACCAGGAATGAAGACCTTGCCATCCGTGGACGTGGTGATCGTCGGCGGCGGCTGGACTGGCCTGCTGATGGCCAAGGAACTTGGCTCACGCACGGCGCTCTCGGTGGTGGTTCTGGAGCGCGGTGGGCTCCGCAAGACGGACGACTACGGCGACGACATGGATGAGCTGGATTACTCCATTCGTCTCCGCATGATGCAGGATGCGTCGCGCGAGACGGTCACGCTGCGGCATACTATGAGCCAGCGCGCTCTTCCTCTTCGACAGCACGCGTCTTTCTTCCCCGGCTCTGGCGTCGGTGGCGCAGGTGAGCATTGGAATGGGGAATTTCCCCGGATTCTGCCGGATTGTTTCACGCTGCTCTCCAACACAATCGAAAAATACGGAGCGGATAGACTACCCGAAGATCACTCCATCCAGGATTGGGGCGTCACGTACGATGAATTGGAACGGCACTACATGCGGGCCGAGGTACTCCTGGGCATTTCCGGCAAAGCGGGCAATGTCCGCGGAAAGCAAATGGAAGGAGGCAACATCTTTGAAGGCTGGCGCAGCGCTGAGTATCCGAACCCGCCGGTCAAGATTCCGTACTTTTCCGCTTTGTTCCGCGATGCTGCGAAAGAGTTCGGATATCATCCTTACCCGATTCCTGCCGCTACCATCAGCCAGGTTTACACGAATCCCGATGGCATCGCGAGAGCGGCCTGCACCTATTGTGGGTTCTGCGAACGATTTGGGTGCATGATCGGGGCAAAAGCGCAGCCCACGAACACTCTCTTGCCCGTGATCCAAAAACGGAAAAACGTGTCCATTCGCACTGGAGCAACGGTCCGACGCATCGTGCATGACACTACGCAAAGTGGGGGGAGGGCGCGCGGCGTCTCGTATATCGATGCCAGCGGCGAAGAAGTATTTCAACCGGCGGAAGTGGTCTTTCTCGCGTCCTGGACTCTGAACAATACCCGGTTACTACTCCTCTCGCAGATCGGAGAACCTTACAACCCTACTTCCGGAAAAGGCACGCTTGGACGCAACCTGACCCACCAGGTCTATTTTCCCGCAGCGACAGCCTTCTTCGACAAGCCCCTAAACCGCTTCATGGGCTCCGGCGCCTCGGGTGTCCGCATCGCTGACTTCGACGGAGACTTGTTTGACCACAGCGGACTTCCTTTCTTGCGTGGAGGCATTCTGCTGGCCCTAAGCTTGGGCTTTCGACCGATTGCTAATTTCGGAGTGGCTCCCCAATCGGTGAAACCTAAGTGGGGTTCGGAATGGAAGAAGGCGGCGGTCCACTACTATGACCGCACGGGGAACATCGTCTTCCACGGCGAGCATTTAGCCTACAAAGGTAACTTTATGGATCTGGACCCCGGATACAAAGATCATTTTGGCGATCCCTTACTTCGTTTCACTCTCGACTGGCGAGAGAACGAGCGGAAGATGGCTGAGTTTGCCACGGCGAAAGCGGTGGAAATCGCCCGGCAAATGGGGGCAAAGGAAGTTACTGCATTTCCGGGCTTGCGAAGTTACGATGCGACCCGCAGCCAATCGACCCACATTCAGGGTGGCACGATCATGGGAAGTTCTCCCGACCGTTCCGTGCTTAATCGTTACTTGCAGCACTGGAAGGTTTCGAATCTTTTTGTGCTAGGCGCATCGGCATTCCCACAGAATGCCTCTGCGAATCCCACACCCACCATTCTGGCCCTCACCTATCGCACCGCCGATGCCATCGTGAATCGGTACCTGAAGAATCCCTCAGCATTGGCCTGAACAAACCGGCTTCCTAAATCGACGATTGCTGGCGAGACTGGCTTTTACCGCGAGCGACCGAAACCAGGATATGCCCATTTCTCCCGAGTGACGAGCTAACCGTCAATTGAGATCCCCCGATGGAACTTCAACTTCAGAGTAGCCGACGATCCGCCCGGAATCCGCCTTTCGCCTCCCACAACCCCGTTTGATTAGTGCGTGGACTGAGCCAGTGAGATCTGTTGGATGGCGCGTCTCCGCTAACCCTTGAATGAGAGAAGGCGCTTTACTCGCGGGTGAATTCCCGGACAGCACCCTTTCCCGGTCCTGCTCGCTTATCCGTTCAAACGGTTGGCAGCTCACCGCAGCCCTCCAACCAGCCCAGCATCACCAGAGCTTCCTTCATGCGATTGTATTGGTCGAGGAACGGCGGATCCAACACAGCCCCGCTCGCTGGGACGGAGAACCATTGGATTCTGCTAAAGTGATCGAAGCGGAGGTGACCGACCTTGCTTGCTGCCGATCTTCTTCAACTCAGGCAAACCAGCTTCGCCTTGTGGAACCCGAGCGGGGGAGGCAATCCGCCGGTGCTGGTCATCGGCGTCTTCCAGCCGGGCAATCCCCACACGTTTGCGAACCCGCGCAATATCCCGCTTCTTCCAAGCGGCAAGCCCGGCTTGTGGACCATCGCCGCCGCGAATTGCGGCCTGGCCGACGGCATCTATCACTATTGGTTTTCCGTCGAAAATAGCGCGCCCAATCTCCCCGCGCAGCCGATTCTGTGCACCGATCCGTTTTCGACCACCGTCGATTGGCGGCTGTTGTCGCCCAATCTCCCGGCTGGTTTCGATCCCGAGAACGATCTTCAGCCGGCATCCGTCGTCCGGTGGCAAAACGGCCAGCTTTCAGCTGTCGATCCACTGGGCGAAACGTCCTCGTTCCCCAACGATCCAACGCCCGACAAGCTGCCCGCCAACAACCAGCTGGTGATCTACGAGTTGCCTACCGCCTGGTCGCCTTCGTCTCGTCCTGGAGAACAGTATCGCGACGTAGGAACCTTCAAGGACGTGCTGGCGCTGGTGGACGAAAACTCAACGGGAGCAAATTTCGCGGGCCTCGCGGTACTCGCTGCTGGCCGATCGTATTTGAGCGATCTCGGCGTGAACGCGCTCGAATTGCTGCCGCCCGCCGACAGTTATTTCAAGCGAACCTGGGGCTACGATTCATCGCATTTCCTCGCTCCCGATTGGGAATTGGGATCTCCCGACGGGCAGCTTGCGTCCACTTCCAACTCCGACCTGGCCACATTGGTCCAATCTTGTCACAATCACGGCATTCGCTTTTTCATCGACGCGGTCATGGCATTCGGCCGAAACGAAGCGTATCAATGGATCGATTTCGACGATTTTTATATCGCCGATCCCAGTACGACGCCCAACGATCCGGATGCGCTCGGATCCATGGGAGGAGACGGCAACCAGCCGCTTCGCGATGGCTTCGGCAGCACGCTCTTCCGCTATACACGCCCGCTCCCGAACACTTCCTACGATCCGATTTCCGGCGGGACGAGCACTGTCGCGCCCGCGCGAGCGCTCATGTACAGCTACATCACGCGCTGGATGCGCAATTTCCGCGTGGACGGCGTCCGCATGGACAGCGTTCAAAACGTGGCTAATTGGGATTTCGTCGGCGACTACAAAAGCCGCGCTCGCGCGTTGTTCGCTGAGCGGTGGGCAGCGGCGGGGCTCGGCGGCAGCGCCGATGCGCGCTTCATCGTCGTTGGCGAAGAGCTAAGTCTGCCAATGGCTCTCCTTGCGCAAGGGCGTCTGGACGGTCTTTGGAACGACGGCTTTCGCGCGCGCGTGCGAGCCGCCATTCTGGGCCAGAACAATGGCAGCGAAAATTTCGAATATACCGTCCGCAATGCCATCGATTGCCGCAATGTGGGATTCTCCGATCTCGCGCAGGCCGTCAATTATGTCACTTCTCACGATGTGGAAGGTTACCGCCGGGAGCGTCTCTACACCATGCTGACCAAGTCCGGATTCAGCGGCCAGGATCTGCAAAAGCGTCTGCAATTGGCGTTCGTCTGTCTGCTGACCGCTAATGGAGTTCCGATGATTCTGGCCGGCGAGGAGTTCGCGGATCAAAACGAGCTATTCGATTCCAATGGCAACGTCACCGACGCGAGCGGCAAAGAAATCGACCCCGTCCATTTCGCGTTGCTCGAGGGGGATTCGATGCGCCAGGCGCTTATCTCCTACGTTGCGCGATTAGTCAGCTTTCGAACCACGCAGCCCGCGCTCTCCGTCAACGACACCAGCTTCATTCAGGTGGATTTCAACGATGACAAGCGCGTACTCGTCTGGCAGCGAGGCATGGCGGGGCAAGACCCGGTGGTGGTGGTCGCCAATTTTTCGGATTACGCCACGCCCAACGGACTCACGGATCCCAATGCTCAGTACGTGGTCAACAATTGGCCGCCCATGCCGTCCGGCCGCTCATGGCGCGAAGTTACCCAGGTTCGCACCGTTCTTCCCACCCAAGTGGGCCAGGAGCCGATTTTTCCCTGGGAAGCGAAAGTCTATACGCTGGCGTGACAGCCGAGGACCTTTGCGTTGCCCGCAATGTTTTGAGGAGATTCTCGTTGTTGAATCGATCGTGATGAGTCAGAATGCCCCCATTTACTCCCCGGAAAAACCTGAATCCTGAGAGGGACGCAATACGTGCACAGTGAGAATCCCTCGCATATAGGCATTTCAACGGTTCTGAAGAGCACATGGCACATTTGGCGTGCCAATGCGGGGGTGTTTGTACTTCTCATGGGGTTGGTCATCGCAGCGATATTCCTGACGGCGATGATTGTGAATTATGTCATCGCGCCTCACCCGGCAGAGCTTCCGTTAAGAGAAGTTTGGCAGGCGATGGGCTCTCTGCAGAAACTAGCGGTATTTGTGTTGTTCATGATGACCTTTGCTGTGCAGTATCGCGCACTGGCCGCGTCAACTTTTGCGACTCAGGAAATTTGGAACGGCAGAACTGTGCGCTTATGGCAGGCAGTGAGGTCGGTCAGGCGCAAACAACTCAGGCTTTTCTGGATGATCTTATTGGCGAGTTTTCTCGCTGGCCCTTTGGGCTTGATCGCCGGTCCAATATTGATATTCGCCACAGCACCGGGGATTCCTGTAGCAATTCTGGAAGATAAAACCGCGATCGCAGCGGTCAAACGTGGTGATGCTCTTCTGAAGCATGATCGTGGAAAAATCGCAATACTCATCATCATGTGGTTGGGAATCGCCATCGTTGCGGTGGTTGGTTGGGTCAGATTGCTCATGTTTCTGGAAGACCAATTTGGACAGCCCTTGCCTCTCTATCTCCGCCTGGCTCCAGCAGTGGGCTTTTGGCTGATTTTGCTGATTCCGCAGCTGTACGTGGTTGCTCTTGCACTCATTTACTTGGAGCGGCGCAAGCGAGAATGAACGTGAAGCGGCACAGGTTTCTGTGAAGCCTCCGTCTTGCAGCTGCCCACCACCTGCTGCACGATTGATCGAGTAACCCAGAGTTACCTATTCCTGAAGTCAACATCCTTCCACTTGAGAGCGAACAGTTCGCTCTGTCTCAGTCCTGTTGCTACATCCAACAAAACCATTATCCGCTCTCGCGGCTTTAACGTTGCGAGCAATCGCCGAACTTCCTCGCTGGTCAGCACATCGGGGACAGTGCTGCGTTTTGCACTCTGCCGTACCCACTGAATCGGATTGCGATCATAGAGGTCATACCGACGAGCGTGGTTGAACAGAACGCTCATTACGTTTCGAATTTTGCAGTAAGTCCCTGCTGCCCGTTCCAGATGTTTGGGCCACAATTCCACTTCAACTGCCTTAATTTTCGACAGCGGGTAGCCTCCCCAACGTGGCACGATCCATTTTTTCAGATAGCCTTGATAAGCCATCCTGGTCGAGTGGGAGATCCGTCCGTTCGAGCGGCCAAGCTCTCGCTGATAAAAATGATCAGCCAACTGTGCCAGCGTCATGGATTTTCCTGTCATTCGAATGTCTGGAGCGTTGATTTCCCTTACCAGGCGAGCCGTCATCTCGTGTACTGACGATGCGTCGCGAAGTTGCTCGGCGGTCCCCAAGAGGATTCGGCGGTGGACTCTGCTGCCGCTCGGCCCCGATTCCCGCCATCGGTAGCACCAAACGTCTGGACCTAGTTTTCGATGTTCTCGAATCACACTTCCCTGCTGCATGTCATCGTCCTCCCTCAGTCGGAGATATCGAATTTGCGACGCGTTTGATAGTACCCGCGCCTTGTCGTGGTGAGCGTCGAAAGAATTGAGTTTGTTGAATTCCGGAACGCAGGAGGATGCTTGCGGCTGCCGCGGCAAAGCAGTAACAGCGAATCGTTGGGGATGCGAGAAACAACCGGGCACATTGTTGCGACAGGCAGTATTCGGGACTTATTACGATTTGCGCGACCCTTGATCCACTCGAGTCACGAAACTGCGGCCATTGTTGTCAGGTGAAGTTTGCTTGTGTAATGTTCTTCTATGTCAGCGCCACTCGCACGCGGCTTCATTTCTCCTGAGGGGAGTTACCCCATCCGTATGGCATCATCCCAGCATTATTCCGCCATGAAATGCTTTTTTGATCGCATAACTGCGCCACATATCGTCCCTTGCCAATTCGCGTTGCTCGAAGTGACCGCAGAGCTAAGAGGTTGTCATCAAGTTAGGCCGGATTCGCGGGTCTCCCCGGTTAATTTCCGAAAGTAGTCCGGCCGCTGCACGGCGAGCAGAATCCCGGTCGGAATACTGTTCGACGGTGCCGATCACCCTGTTCCGGTACATGCGTTTACCGTCGAGGCCCTTATCCGACCAACGAAACTGCCAGACGTCGCTACCATGCTTGCGAGCGTTTCTTATGAGACTTCCGTGTTTGCACTGTTATCCACCTGCACCACCGTTGCGGTACAGAGGAATCTTCTCGTGTCGAGGCAAGAAAACGGCGCGTTATGCAGGTGGCATGAAGGGTGGCCCCATTGAAATCGTCCCAAGTGAATTGCTTTGCAGCGACTTTGTCCTTTACCTCAAGTCATGTACCTAATGTATCGTCCGTGGCAACGACTTCAAATAGGTGATAATCGCTTTCGCGTCGGTATGATTCATATGGTAGATGTGCATGGGCGGTCGAAGAGTCTCGCCTTGCGGGCCTATTCCCTTTTTCAGTACCCGTTCGCCCTGTTCTTCTGTAAAACTGGGGAACCCCGCCAAGGCCGGAGCGCGATCCGCCCAATTGGGGATTGGCCGCACCGGCATGATCCAGATCGGCGCACCCTGTAGCCAAGCTCCGTGGTCTAGTTCACCTCGCGCATTCCGCGGTGTGTGGCACTCGGGGCATTTTGCAACTTCTTCTACGAGATACCGTCCGCGTTCGATTTCGATTGTGTCCGTAGAGGAGGTCTTAGGCTTGGTCAAGCCTACCGAAGCCGCAAAAGCAGCCAAGATCAGCACGGGAAAAAGCAGCCTTTGACATAGACCTTTCATATTCCCTCCAGAAAAACCGACGTTGTAAAAGAGGCCTTACCCGGCTTCCTGTGCCTCGCCAAAACTAAGAGCGCATTTGAAATCAATAACATAAAGAAAGAGATGTAACAATGTTGCATGCCATGTGGCTTGGCGAAATAACAATTCGCCATAGACACGCTCTGCCGTAAGCCGGTGGAGGCCACGACCACTTCTGATTAGACTCCCTTTTTGCATCACTACCTCCAGCACCGCAGTTGCGATGCGGAGGAATCTTACGCAGAGAGGTGCAAAGCTGAGACCTGACAGACAGCCCAAGTGAATTGCTTTGCGGCGGCAAGGACCTTGATTCAAATGCGACTCATACTTCATAACGAACTTCGCTAAGCAGCAACGTTGGCCGCTCGCAGCGTCTTAATATCGCGCATAGGCGGCAAACCGAAGAAACGGCTGTATTCCCGACTAAACTGGCTGACACTTTCGTATCCGACTTCATATGCCACGCTCGACGCATCCATTCCGTCCATAAGCATCCGCTGCCTTGCCGTCTGTAACCTGAGCTGCTTCTGATATTGAAGCGGGCTCATGCTCGTCAGGGCACGAAACTGGTGGTGAAGGGTCGATATTCCCATGCGCGCAACCGCCGCGAGTTCGCCCATGTGCAAGGGTTTTGCGTAGTTAGCTTTGAGCCAGGCAATCGCTCTCGCGGTTCTGTTGCCGAGGTCGCCCGTCGTTGCGATAGAGCGGAGTTGACTTCCTTGCGCGGTTCGCAGAATGCGGTAGATGATTTCGCGCTGGATCAAATGACTCAGAAATGAAATATCCTCGGGAGTCTCGAGAAGCTCTATCAATCGATCACACGCACGTAGCAGCGGAGCAGGGGCTGCACCGACCGCAACGCCGCGCCGTGCGGCGGATATTTCCGGCTCCGGCAAGTCATCCCGGCTCAGTATCTCCCGCACCATCGGCATTTCAAGCCGCAGCAACATGGAGAGCAGGGGCACCTCTTCGGAGGCTTCGACGATCTGGCTCTCAACCGGAACATCAATCGACGACAAGAGAAATTGCCCCGCGCTGCAGGTGTATTCCGTTCCTCCGAGGTTGATCCGCTTGCGCCCTTGTACGAAAACCGTGAGGCTGGGCTCGTAGGCCGCGCGATAGCAGGCAGTCGGTTTCGTTCGCCGAAACAGCAGCAGACCGGGAATCGCCGTTGCATGCTCGCCTGTCGATGGCGCCTGCTGCGCAATCCTGCGGGCCAGTGCAGCCTGCATTTCCCCCGGTGCGGGTGTCGGCTGTGCCGGTCTGTGAATCCGCTTTGTCATTCAATCTGCCTCACTTTCACACTACACCTGCATGCTCATATTGGTGCACAAAATAGCGAATTCAAGCAGGATCAGGCAAAGAATCGGCAGGATCGGGAAAGCGCCAAACGACGCCATCCGTTAGGTTAGGAAGTGAGAAGCGTAGGCTAGTGACCACTTCTCAGATTTGAGGGTGCGACGATGAAAAAGGTGCTTTCTGTAACTGTCGCGTTCCTGGCTCTTGCCATGAGCGCGATTCCACTTCCGGCATTGCCGGGCAATCAGGACCGGGATGAAAATCAGAGTGCCAGGAGTCGATTCATCGGGGCGTGGCGGTTCGTGTCGCTCGAAGCGCCGGGTTCGGACGGAAAAATCCAGAAAGCCGACTCCACCGGACTGTTCGTGTTCACACGCGATGGCCACGCTTCGGTCCAGGTCATGGAGCGCAATCCGCCGCCACAAACGCAGGCCGCACCCGAGCAGTATTCTTATGGTGGCTATGAAGCCACTTTCGGTACATATGAAGTCGATGAAAGCGCTCACACGTTCGTTTTTCATGTCGAGGGCGCGCTGGTGCGCACACTGATTGGCAAGAACTTGCCGCGCTCTTTCGAGTTCTCCGGCAATCAGCTGATAGTCAAATCAACTCGCCCCGAGGAACATTGGAAAGTCACCTGGGAGCGTTATTAAAACGCGCGGCATCTTGTTCTCCGCGCGGAATTTTACTAAAAGGATTGATTACAGTGCAAAAGCGAAAACTTGGAAGAAGTAATCTTGAGGTTTCCGCACTCGGGTTCGGCTGCATGGGAATGAGCTGGTCGTACGGCCCCGCCAAAGACAAGCAGGAGATGATTTCCTTGCTGCATGCCGCCGTGGAGCGAGGTGTCACATTCTTCGATACCGCGGAGGTCTACGGCCCGCTCGTAAACGAAGAACTAGTCGGGGAGGGGCTCGCTCCGTTTCGTGGGAAGGTCGTGATCGCGACAAAGTTCGGATGGGAAGCCAACCCCGACGATGGAGGCAAGTGGAACGCTCTTAACAGCAGGCCGGAGCACATCAAAAGGGTCGCCGAAGCATCACTCAAGCGGTTAAGAGTCGATGCCATCGATCTGTTTTACCAGCACCGGGTGGACCTGGATGTTCCCATTGAGGATGTGGCGGGCGCAGTGAAGGACTTGATTGAGGAAGGCAAGGTAAAGCACTTCGGCCTCTCGGAAGCGAGCGCTCAGACGATTCGCCGTGCCCACGCCGTGCAGCCGGTTGCCGCACTGCAGAGCGAGTACTCGCTTTTCTGGAGGGAACCGGAAGAAACAGCGATGCCCACTTTGGAAGAGCTGGGGATTGGATTCGTCCCGTTCAGCCCGCTTGGAAAAGGTTTTTTGACAGGCACAATCGACGCGGACACCAAATTCGACAGCACGGACTTCCGCAGCAGCGTCCCCCGGTTCAGCGAGGAGAACCGCAGGGCGAACCAGGCTCTGGTCGATATGATCAGCTCATTCGCAGCGCAGAGGAGAGTATCTCCTGCACAGATTGCGCTCGCGTGGCTGCTTGCCAAAAAAACATGGATCGTTCCCATTCCGGGCACCACGAAGCTTTCGAGGCTGGAAGAGAACCTCGGCGCGGCGGCTGTTGAACTGACGCCCGGCGATGTCCGGGCCTTGGAAGAAGCATCCTCGAAAATCAAGCTGGAAGGAGCCAGATATCCCCCGTTTCATGCGAGTCTGGTGGGGCGTTGAGCATGAGCACCTGGCCGAAAAACGAACTGAGCAAAATCGCCGCAACGGATGATCTGCACATCTCGCCGTTGAGGGATGATGGCAAGACCTACGGGACACCGACGTGGATCTGGTCCGTGGTCGTGGATGACGCGCTTTACGTGCGCGCGTATAACGGACAGAAGTCCCGGTGGTATCAGGCCGCGCAGCGGCAGAAGACGGGCCGGATCACGGCGGCGGGAATCACGAGGGAAGTTTTCTTCGAGCCCGTCGATGGTGCGATCCTCGAACGCATCGACAACGCCTACACGGCAAAGTACAAGAGCAGCGAATACCTGGGCGCCATGATCAGTACGCGTGCTCGCTCGGCAACAGTCCAAATCCTCCTGCAAGAGTCCCAGAAGTAGAGGTCAAGAGAAAACGATGCCGCATATGATTGTGAAGTTGTGGCCCGGCAAGTCCGAAGAGCAGAAAACCCGACTGGCCGAAGCGATCACCAAAAACGCAATGGAGATTCTGCATTACGGGGAAGAGTCCGTGTCCGTGGCGATGGAAGAAATCAAGCCCGAAGACTGGGTGGCAAACGTATTCAGACCTGACATTAAAGAAAAACCGGAGAGTCTCTACAAGAAGCCCGGCTACGATGAGCGTAATCTGTGAGCCCACAACAAACGAAAGGAATCCGATGCAAACCGCAAAAAATATTGGGGCTGTGGCTCCGGCGCTGGAAAAATATACCAACGGCCCGCTTGCCGACCTTTGGAAACGTCCGGAGCTTGAGCCGAGAGACCGCAGCATCGTGACCGTCGCCGCCCTGATCGCGCGTAACCAGACGATTGAGATGCCACTCTATTTCAACCTCGCTTTGGATAATGGCGTTATGCCACGCGAGCTTTCCGAAATCATTGCGCATCTGGCGTTTTATTCCGGCTGGGCGAATGCGATGACGGCTGCCGCGATCGCCAGCGATGTTTTCGCGGAGCGCAGGATTGAAACCGACCAGCTTCCCGCTGCCACGCCGGCGCTTCTGCAGCTCGACAATGACGCGGAAGCCAAACGCGCGGCGAATGTGGAACAGCTTTTCGGCAGGATCACTCCCGGCCTCGTGAAGAACACGACGGAAGTTCTGTTCCGTGATTTATGGCTGCGCCCCGAACTTGCGCCCAGAGATCGGAGCCTGGTCACCTTCAGTGCGCTGATTGCCACCGGCCAGGTCGCGCAGATTACCTACCACCTGGGCCGCGCGATGGATAACGGGCTGACGCAGCAGCAGGCGGGCGAAGTCGTGACCCATCTGGCTTTCTATGCTGGTTGGCCGAATGCTTTTTCGGCCGCACCCGTCGTCAAGGATGTCTTTGGGAAACGACCACAGTAGAATTCTTGCGCGATACACATCGCGATACACAATAGCGTCGCCTATGATGTACTTCCAATGACTTACCGTGCCGTCCGTGCTCTTCTATGTCGTTGAAAGTACTTGTAACCCGCTAACTGTCACGGCAGAGGTCGCGAGTTCGAGTCTCGTCGTCCCCGCCATTTCTTTCCGGTCACTTACAAACGTCGACCTAATGACCTAATGTGATCTGTTGATGGGAACAGCCGACTAAGGCGAACCTTTTCCTTTTGCAGTGCGACATTCGGTGCTATCCCAGAAGTTGTGCCCTGAATCTCGACTCCAGAGCATGGACAATTGCTTGCTAACCTGCGGCCACGCGTTCCAGTCGTTCAAGAGTATCGGGATAACTGCGAACCAAAAGAACGAGTGCGGCTGCTTGGGGATTCGGTTTGGCGCGCCCCTGTTCCCACTTCTCCAGGGTTCGCTCGTTAATCCGTAACTTGCGAGCGAAAACGGCTCGTGAACAGCGCAGCCTCTTGCGGGTGTCCCGAATCAGCTTCGAGTCCACTCGAGGTAGTGGTGCCGCTTCGACCTTGTAGGTGCGCAGCGTGATTTTCCCTTCGCGATGGCTCTTCATCGCTGCGACGCCTTCGATCATCTCAT
>DATDHE010000007.1:0-3961 GCA_036521695.1 Candidatus Acidiferrum sp.
TTAACGGAGTGCCAAGGAACGCTTGGTGGAAACCGACCGACTGCGCAGACGCTCCAAGTTCTCGGGCAGCAAGTATTCAGGCCCATAGATGATTCTCAGGTATTCAGGGCCCCGGCATTTGACCGCGGGCTGCGTCAACCCGACGGCGCGCGAACCCATGTGCTTTTCCTCGCACACCACGCGAGGGACGCCTTCGCAGCGGAAGTAGGCAACGTAACTAATCTTTCTCGTCTGAATTCAGTGTCTTACGACGCGAGGTGCACCCTCACGGCGAGTCGCGCAACTTCCCAAATCCCCATTTAAGGGGAGTAGGAGCAAGGCTATTGCGCTTCCCAATCTTTCAGCTTGACCTGCGGAATCACCAACAAACGCGTGAAGTGGTCCTCCGGCGCGTACACTCGAATGACGACACGCGACTGCGGAAGCTGCGGCCCATCAACGGGAAACTTTGCCAGCCCCGACGGATCGCGGAAGGGAAGGTTTGTGCCGAATCGCACTAAGCTGTCGGGCAAAGGGTGGTACCCATAGGGGCTGTAGTCTGACTGACAGGTCGATCGGGCCGGGTTTCGCGCACCGGTGGACGCATTCTCGATAAACGCAGTCCCGCATATGGGCCCTTTTCTCGGTTCCATGCAGTGAAGCTCCACGGCAGTTCCAGCTTCGTTCATCTTCGTCTGGCACCAACCCCACGCAGGCATCCGTTCGTCGCCATCCAACGCCGGGATGGAATAAGACTCGGCAAGACCGAATAGCGTCAGCGAATAATCGACTCGAACTTGCACCGCTTGGTCCTTCGCTCTGTGGCAGACCGACATGGGCACTGCGATTTGCTGGTAGATGGGTTCTTCCGCGGGATTTGGTCCCTCCTTGGCCACCTCGAGACGGTCTCCGATTCCGTGGTACACGACCCGTCCATCTTGGCCTATCACATGCACTTCGACGCGATCCGTCAAGAGAGTCGCATCGTTGCGAACTCCAGTAACTTGTAATGGCAGAAAGACTTCAGTGCTGTCCTCACCGCGGTTGCGCTGGACGTTTTCTGAAGAAGGAACCAGACCGGATGGCGACTTGAACTTTCCCCGCGCCGGGTCAAACTTCATCACCGTGCTCGCCCCAGCGGCCGGTTTCGGCGACAGCCGCTCCTCAATGCCAAACGCGGATTTCCACGGCAGGAACTGCGAGGTCAGGAGCAGCAAGCCAAAGGCAATCACTAGAAATCGCGCCGTGGCCGTTCTCCTACGGAAGTATTGGAGCCCGAGAATCATGCCAACCGCAATCGCCACCAGCGCGAACCGAAATACCTCTCCAATCCATCCGATCCCGCTGTGCGTTACAGCAATAAGAGTCCCATGCGCAGATCCATTCATGTAGTCACTGAGTGTCAAAAACGCCCCAATGATGAAGGTACATCCGCAACCGAGAATGAATGCTTCCGTCATATTCCGGGTCACTGAGGCAAAAGCGAAGAGCGGCAGGACCAGAAAAAAAAGAAGAAAAATGACATACGACGTCGCGGAGAGAAGAGTCGATCGCAACGAAAACCCGTTTGCAAGTCCTTGAAACAGATTCGCAGCGAAGATCGGCCCCTCCACCATGAGGACTACAAAGAAGAACTTCTCGAGCAGCAAATTCCCGCGTCGAATCGGCCTCACAAGCCAGTCCTGCCGCACTCCGGGAATCGCCTCGACGTGCACGATTGCCGCAATCAGAAACATGCTTGCGAAAAACGAGAGCATCGGAACCGCTTCCGCCAACATCTCGAGCATCGCGCTTTCGCCGAACAGGCCGAGCTTAAATATGATGAATGCTGAAATCCAATGAAGGGATGCAACGGTGATTACAAAGACCCACAGCAGCTTCCAATCTTTCTTGAAAATGTGCCAGACCATTTCCGCCTGCCTTTCTTCAAGCTCCGCCGTCGCGCGCCGCTCGCGCCAGTGTCGTGAAGATGGACCGCAGCGCCATCGGCTGCGAATCGATTCCTCGCACACCTGCAATCCGCGAACGAACCCGCTCGCCCAGGCCGTTCTCGTCGAACCGGGTGTCCACAAACGTCAGCACGTTCCCGATCGTACGTATTTGCATCCACTCTTTGGGAGCTTGCCCCGGCGGCGCCGCTTCGGCCTCGAGCGTCACACGCACTTCGCGGAAGCGCCCCGTCAGGTCGCTCATCGATTCCTGAAACAGCAGCTTGCCCTCATCGAGGAACGCGACGTGCGTCGCAACGCCGTCGATTTCGCCCAGTTCGTGGGACGAGATCAGGATGGTCATCTCGCCAGCCTGCTCAAGCAGTCCCTCCATGAATTCATCACGCACTAGCGGATCGAGCCCGCTGAAAGGCTCATCCAGAATCAGTAGCTTCGGCCGGTAAGGCAGGGCGCACATCAGCGCCATCTTCATGCGCATTCCATGCGACAGGTCACCGATTTTTCGTTCGAGCGGTAACCGCAATTGAAGCGCGATTGATGCTTCAAGATCACGGTCCCACGTCGGATAGAACGGCCGCAGATAGGCCACATATCCGCCGACCGTCAGCCGTGCCGGCATGTCCTGGTTTTCGGAGACGTACCCGATTTGCGCAAGTTCCCGCGGCGAGACTTTCCGTGAATCGACGCCGAGTAGCGTCGCGCTTCCACGTGTCGGCTCGAGGATGTTCATCAGCACCTTAATGGTGGTCGTTTTGCCCGCTCCGTTTGCGCCGATCAGAGCGAACGCGCTTCCATCGGGCACGTCGAAACTCAATCCGCGAAGCGCGTCGAAGCGCCCGAATTTCTTCCAAAGATTTTCCACGCGGATCATTTGCGGCTCACCTCCTGGGGCTTTTCGAGCTTGGCCCATTGATCTTCAATCGCTTGAATAACGTCGTCGATATCGAGTTCCAGGCGCTTCGCCTCAACCACCAGTTGCTCTACCTCGCGCCGCAAGAGACGCTTTCGGTCGCCCGGCCGCGGTTCTGGCATCTCAGCGACCACTGTTCCAATCCCTGGACGTGCTTCTAGCCAGCGCTCCTGAATCAAATGCTGCACAACTCTGTGCGCCGTATTTGGATGAATTTTGAACTCGGCCGCGAGCGACCGAACTGATGGAAATGACTGGCCCGGCTGAAGTTCGCCGCTGACGAACGCCTTCTTCGCGGCAAACACAAGCTGGTCAAATATGGACTCGCCAGGGTGCAGGCTAAGTCGAAAGAGTGTCATAGCCTAACTGTGACACTAGTGACTGCATTTGTCAAAGAGCCTCGTGTGGCAGCGAAAGGCAAAGTTTCGAATCTCCTATCACCATGTGTGTACGTACGAGACGATACGTACTATAATGTAATGACGGGCAAGGTGCGATGCACTTCGAACGGGACGACACGAAGAACCGCCAAAATCAGCACAAGCACGGCATTGCCTTTGAAGCGCAGGAGGTGTTCCTCGATCCGCTCCGAATCACAATGGAAACCCGAGATGTTGATGCTGAAGAGAAATTTGTGACGATTGGCTCCATAACCAGAACGTTCCGACTCATGGTGGTGGTCTACACTCTGCGGTTGAAAGATGATGATGAAACGGTCCGCATTATCTCGGCCCGAAAAGCAACACCGAACGAAAGGAAATCCTATGAAAAGGCTCACTAAATCCGAGCGCCGGAAACAGATTAGGCGTTTCGACGCTATTCGTGATGACCAGATCAATACCGCGGACATCCCAGAAATTACCGAAGAACAGATGCGTAAAGGCGTCGTCGGCCACCTCTACCGTCCGATTAAGAGACCCGTCACCATGCGGCTAGATGCCGATGTCATCGCATGGCTAAAACAGGGTGGCCCGGGCTACCAGACCAAGGCAAACCGGCTCTTGCGAAGGGAAATGCTGAAATCTCGGAGAACCTAGCGCTTGGGGAGAAGCGGCATCCTGGCAGAGTCGCACGCCCACACATCATGCAAGACGAATTGGAGATGATTAGCTTTGCTCACGCG
>DATDHE010000008.1:0-4177 GCA_036521695.1 Candidatus Acidiferrum sp.
CACCCCTCCCCCCTCCCCTTTTTTCGTAAATGCTGATTCTAAAGGACTTCGTGTCTCTTGTAGGTGCTCTAGAAGAACGCGATTCCCAAACAGACGTCATAGCCGAGAGGAGGCTCCGTCTCAAAAGACTTAGAAAGTCGACAGATGGATTGGGGAAGTCGGGCGGACTTATTCCCACAGCGAAGAATACTGGAAGTTCTGCTGGCGGTCCAGGGAAAGACAGCGAAAGGGAGAAAACAGGCGGTGAACGGCCGGATTCAGAAGTTGAAAGGCGATGAAGAGTGAACGCGGCGAGGAGGTCAGAGAGGTTTGCGTGACGTGGGGCCGGTTGGCGGGGGAGTGGCAGCTTTGGCTGGTGGATTAATGCCGGACCAGAGAGTTTGGTGGAAGAGGTCGTCCATTTGGGCGGGAGTTGTGTTGCTGCCGTGATGGAGCCACCAGTTCAGCAGCGATAAGAGGGAGCCCGCGCTCGCGTGGGCTAGGGCCGAACGGCGCGTGGCGGAAAGGTTGCGCGTTGCGGGAAGCGCGGCGAGGCGCTGGTCGATGGCGCGGGCGAAATGCCCTTGTCCGAGCTCCATGACGTCGCGAACCTTTTCGGAGGCCGTCATCGAGGAAATAAACGGCCGCATGTCGGCGACATGGGCGAAGAACTCCTGGACGGGAGCGACGCGGTTGGAGGCGTCGTTGTGTCGGATGAGGGCGGTGGACATCATTTCGAAGAAATCTTCGACGTCGCTTAGGAAGAGATCGTTTTTGTCGCGGTAGTGGGTGTAGAAGGTGGAGCGGCTGATTTTGGCGCGATCGAGGACGTGCTGGACGGTGATGCCTTCGAATGGCTGCTCGTGCATGAGCGCGACGAGAGCATCGCCGAGTGCGTTTCGCGTGACGCGAACGCGAGCGTCCATTTTCTTTTTGGTGGCCGGATGGCTGACATTCTTTGCGGAGGCAGAGTGGCCGATCTTTTTTGTCGTTGGCAAGCGGGTGGAGTTAACCGCGGACGCAGAACGGGCGACTTTTGGTGAGGAACGCGGCGAGTTTCTGGACATTGGGCGCCTTTTTGTTCGGTATCCGGCCGTTGACTGCGAATGAGCGTTGACGACTGCGGGAGCCACCCCTAGTGTTTGACGCATGACTGACGAACGCAGGAGCGCGATAGCGCTAATCGCAGGATCAGCGGGCATGATTATAACCATGATCTCCCACCCGGGCGGCAAGATTAGCCCCGCGGAGGTCGATCACGTGGCGCGGATGTTGATTGTCGTGCATTCGCTGGCCCTGGCGAGCGTTCCGGTTATTTTCCTTGGAGCGTGGGGAATGACGCGGCGCATTGGCGGCGCGGACCGGTTGGCGTGGGCAGGGCTGGTGCTCTACGCGCTAGCGAGCATTGCGGTGATGAACGCGGCCGTGTCTGACGGATTGATGGCGCCCGTGCTGATGCGAAAGATTGTGGCGGCAAGCGCGGAGACTCGTGATATGTGGCAGACGCTGATGAATTTCAACTTTCAGATGAATCAGGCATTTGCGCGGGTGTATGTGGTGGGGTCATTGCTGGCGGTGGTGTTGTGGTCGGTGTCCATCTTGCGATACCGGACGTTGGGGCGCGGAGTTGGGGTTTACGGCGTTTTGTTGGGCGTGGCGACGGCTGCCGGGATCTGTTCGGGATATTTGACGCCGGACCGGCATGGATTTGGAATGCTGATTTTTGGCCAGGCGATTTGGTTCTTGCTTGTGGCGAGCGGTTTGTGGGGATCAGGGAAGAGCGCAGTCGCAGAGCCGCGATCGTAGCGAGGTGAGCGAAAAAAAACGAGAGAAGAAAAAGCCGCAGGGTTCCGCAGACTGCGCCCTGCGCTACATTTAACTGGTACCTGTAACTGGTTCGTGGCTAGTTGTCGACGCTTAGGTTTTGCGCTTGGTTTTGCGGCGGACTTTTGCGGGGCGGATTTTGCGCATGGCGGCGTTGCCGGCGCGGTGGCATGCGCGCCACATGTACCAACTGGCGACGGTGCGATAGGGGCGCCAGCGTTCGCCGAAGGCCAGGAGTTCTTTAGGCTTGGGCTTGTGTTTCTTGCCGTAGGTGATGGACCAGCCTTTTTGTACGCCGAGGTCGTGAATCGGAAGAACGTCGGGGCGGCCGAGGCGGAAAATCAAAAACATTTCGACCGTCCAGGCGCCGATGCCGCGGACGGAGGTTAAGCGCTCGACGAGTTCTTCGTCGGAGAGTTTTTGTGCGTCTTCGAGTGCGGGGACGACGCCTTCGATTGTTTTTTTTGCGAGGTCTTTCATGGCCAGGACTTTTGCGCCCGAGAGGCCGGCTTTGCGAAGGGCTTGTTTGCGGAGCTTGAGCATTTCTTGCGGGCTGGGGGCGCGGCCCGTGGAGCTGAGGGCTTTGATACGGGCGAAAATGGTGGCGGCGGCTTTGCCCGAGATCGATTGGTAGGCTATGGCTTCCAGGAGGGCTTCGTATGGGCTTTGGAGATGGTCAGGGTCCATTTGGAAGGGTTGCGTATCGGCGATCAATAATCTTAGACAGTTGTCGCGTTCGGCGAGGATTTTCACCGCTTCTGCCAGGTCGAAGGGGAGAGTTGGGGCTGCGGCAGTCACTTAGGCTCCATTCTGGAAACGGGAGGATAGATTAGCAGGATCGCTGGTGGGGACAAAACAAGTGGGAAGTTTAGCGGGAGAGTCAGTTTCTGATTATGCGACCGCGCGAGACTTCGCCGGGTTCCATGCCATAATCCCAAAAACGATGCGCAGAAAAAGACTTCAACACGTAGCCGATACGATGTGCCAGATGTTCTGCGGTTTGGCGTCTTATTGGGTCCAAGCCGAATCTGGTGAAACTCGGGTCTGGCACTCTTGAAATCGATGCCATCACTGGGCAGTGCTTCTTTCAAGGCAAGACCTTACGCCAATTATCAGTTGCGGAAGAAATCCGCACCTGGCTGCAACGGGATTAGCGGCAAACAAAATTCCAATTGCGGCGCTCACTGGCGCACAACTCGCTGCGAAACTTTCCTTTTCGATAGTGCCTTGGAACGAAACCACGAGGGAGATTTTCTATTTGGGTGGAAAAGCTGTACGCACGGAAAAAATGAATCGATGTGTAGTGGAATGTGACAGCAACATCCCCACGGACGAGGCGGATTATCGTTCCAAATTGATCGAGGTCCAAGAATGGCCACTCGGTTGGCCCTTTAATACGTCTCCAACTTCTGGTCAAAGCAGAAATCGGAAAGTTACCAGCTACCGAAGTTTAGGGAGATTTCACGGTTTGACGGGAGATTTGTTTGAGGTGAAGAGCTTTTTGGCGGGAGTGGCGAGCGCGGAGGAGAATCGTTACCAGGATCACGAAGGTGCAGATTTCTACGAAAACCTTTCCCCCGTCGAGCCAGTCGATGGGGGCGCCTTTTAGGTCGGGGTCGGTGAAGAGGGAGTGGTAGAAGAGGGCGATGGCGCCGAGATAGACCGTGAAGTGAAAGGCTTTCCAAGTGCGGCGGCCTAGCTGAATCCGAAAATAAGAGGTGATGACCATGATCGCGACCACATAGAGGGCCATGGCGCCGATGGTATTTTCCAGAGGTTGTTGCGGGGAGTGGATGGGATAGAGGATGTCGAGGACGCGGAATTTTGGCGATTTGTTGAGGAGCAGTGGGATTGGGTGGAGGAGCGTGACGGCCAGGGCGAGGTACCCGGTCCAGTTATGGAGGCGGAAATAGTTGAAGCGGTGATGGGGCCAGTTGCGGACAGGGCTGTAACGGAAGGCCATGAGGACGCCGAGAAGGATGTTGAGGGTGATAGCGGCGACGGCCGTTAGGCCGAGATAGGCGGAGAGGTCAAGGATGGTGATGTTCATCGTGAGAACGCTGAGGGCTTGTCCTCGCGCAAGTTGTCCATTATCCAGTGAAAGCGCCGTTATCGTTCGTCGAAAATGGCAGTTAGGCGCTGGAAGATGAGACTGTTGCCGGCGACTGGACGTTTCATCTGATTTTTTGACTGGCCGAAGCTGACTCAATGCTCGAACTGGCGTTCAAACCAAGCAGAACGAGCGGGTGTGCTAGGATTGCTAGTTTATGCAGACAGGGATTATTGGACTACCACAAGTTGGGAAGACCACGCTGTTTCGAATCTTGACGAAAGCGCACGTCGAGGGGAAGGCTGGAGCGTCGGCGACGCACGT
>DATDHE010000009.1:0-12898 GCA_036521695.1 Candidatus Acidiferrum sp.
GTCGCAGGACGCAGAGTCAGACGGCGATCTTGCGGGGTCGTGGAAGGGCGAGTTGGGTGAAGGGGCGGAGAAGCTGCACATTATCCTGACGATTACGAAGCTGGCCGGCGGTGAGTTTAGCGGCCAATTGCAGAGCGTGGATCAGGGCGCGACGATCCCCATGGAGAACGTGACGCTAAAGGGCGACGCCGTGCGCTTTGAGGTAAAGGCCATTGGCGGAGTGTATGAGGGGACTTTGAATGCAGCACGAACAGAGTTCGCAGGGACGTGGACACAGGCGAACGTGCCTGCGCAACCGTTGAAGTTTGCGCGGAGCACAGAAGATTCGGCGGCGAAAGATAGCGCTGCGCAAAAACCGGTGGAAGGGCCGGAGACAAAACCGCTTTCTGCGTTTGTGGATGTCGTCGTGCCGATTGCGCCGACGGCGTTTAAGGCGGACGGAAAATGGCACATCGTCTATGAACTGCATTTGAACAACATGGACCGGTGGGACTACCGATTGACCAATGTGGAAGCGCTGTCGGGAGATGCGGTGGGGCGTTCGCTGGTGACGTACGCGGGAGCGGACTTAGAAGGCGCGATGGCGCGGCCGGGACAACCGGGAACTACGGAAAAAACCAAGGTCGGACCGGGCACGATGGCCGTTGTTTATGTGTGGGCGACCGTGGATACGGAAGACGCAGTGCCGGCGACGATACGGCAACGATTGACGGTGAAAGTTGGAACTTATCCGGAGGAGATGACGATTGATGCAGCGGCTATTCCGGTCGGTCGAAGGGTAGTCGCCATTAGTTCGCCGCTGCGCGGGGATCACTGGCTAGCCGGCAATGGGCCATCGAACGCGTCAGGACACCGGCGCGCGCTGATTCCGATTGATGGCCACGCGGCAATCGCGCAGCGGTTTGCAATTGATTGGGTGCGGTTGCGCGACGACGGGAAGACTTTCCAGGGAGATGAAAAGGACAACAAGAATTATTACGCCTATGGGAGCGAAGCGTTAGCGGTGGCGGACGGAGTCGTTACCGAAGTGAAGGATGGGATACCGCAGAATATTCCGGGAAGAGATTCGCGGGCGGTGGGAATTACTTTGGAAACGGTTGGAGGTAATCACGTGATTCTGGATATCGGCGGAGGGCATTTTGCGTTTTATGCACATTTGCAGCCAGGGTCTTTGCGCGTAAAACTTGGGGATAAGGTGCGGCGCGGGCAGGTCGTTGGATTGGTTGGAAATTCTGGAAATTCGACGGAACCGCATTTGCATTTTCATATTGAGAACGGGAGTTCGCCGTTGGGAGCGGAAGGGTTGCCCTATTCGTTGACGTCGTTTGAGGTGGTGGGGCATGGATGGGAATGGAAACCAGCCGATGCAAAGGGGCCGGCGGAAGTGCACAAGAACGAGATTCCGTTGGAAAACGAAGTCGTGAATTTCACGGCGGAGCCTAAGTAAGTTCTAAACAGAAGGGGAGCGAGAGGACTCGCGCCTCTTAGAAAGACGAATGAAGTTGGACCTCTAGCCACAGGACGACTCGTCCTGTGGCCAGAGGCTGACACCAGTAGAAATTATTTTGACGCGTCCTTCTTGTGCAGCGTCGAGCAGGCAGTTAGCGCCGTGTTGGGGTCGACGGCGCTGTCGCCGGCTTCGATGAGGCGGATGATGCCCTCTTTGTCGATCACGATGTTGGCCCGAAGAGCCCACTTGTAAGTTTCGTTTTGGACGTCATAGCCCTTCAGGATGCCGTACGAAGTGAGCATCTTGTGGTTCATGTCGCTTAGAAGCGGGAAATTAATGTTGATTTGCTTGGCGAAGGCGGCATTGGCGGCGGGACTATCCATGCTAATGCCGAAAACTGCCGTATCCGAGGTGTCGATCTTACCCGAGGCGATTCCAGCCTGGACCGCCTGAAGTTGCTTCGTTCAACCGCCGGTAAAGGCCAGGACGTAGACGGCCAAGAAGACGTTCTTCTTGCCGCGAAAATCACTGAGCTTTACATTTTTCCAATCGTCGCTGAGCAGGGTGAAGTCTGGCGCGGTGTCGCCCACTTTCAGCGTCATCTTCGCCATTTCCGGTTTTTGCGCCTCTTGCGCCAGGGGCGGAGCGATTGGCGTAGCGGCCAGCAAAACCAGTAGAGCTAAGGCACGGTTCATTCGCACTCTCCTGTTATCTGTTTATAGATAAATTGTGAAACGAACAGCGAATACACCCTATCAAGATGTAGGACCGGGGAACACTCAAAAATATTCCCGGGTGTCTAATGGCGGTTTAGGTAGAACTGGCATTTGGGGGCAAAGAGTGGGAACTTCGAGGGGGCGCTTGCCGTATGTACAGGTGACGGGCCAGATAGCGGTGAAAGAATCGCGGCGGTGTGCCGTCCTTTAAGATAAGTCGGCTATAGAGGAGGGTGGTATGAGGAAACGAGAGCTTGGCAGCGTACAAGCGGCGGCGATTGGCGCGGCTTTGTGCGGAGTGATGAGTTTCGCGGTGCTTTCTGCAGCGGGGCAAGAGAAAGACAAGACCGGCGTGAATGTAACCGTCACGAGCAAGGATGGAAGCGAATCTGGATTGGTAATCAGCGCGCAAGCGACGGCGAAGGAAGCGGGGTTGCCAATATATCCGGGCGCGACGCCGCACAAAGACGAGAAGAGCGATTCTTCGGCTGCGAACTTGGGACTTTGGGGAAGCACGTTTGGATTTAAGCTTGTGGTTCTGAAGATGGAGTCGAGCGACTCGCCGGAAAAAGTGGCAGCGTTTTATCAGAAGGCGCTCGCGAAATATGGACCTGTGCTGAATTGCAGCGGAGTGTCGAAAGCACAAGGGGACAAGGATAAGGGCGACAGTTCAAAGAAGCTTAGCTGCGACGATGACCATGCGGACGCGGGCGAGTTGGTGTTCAAAGCGGGGACGAAGGAGAAACAGCATCTGGTGAGCGTGAAGCCCAACGGGCCGGGTTGCATTTTTAACCTGCTTTACATCGAGGCGCGCAGCGAAGACAAGACTCCGGCTTGATGTTTCACCGAATGCAAATAGGATTGCGCTTTCGCAGAGGACTGCTGGCGCCAGCATTCCTTGGACCTCTCACGCTGGGTGTTGCGCTGAGCCACGGCCAAGAGCCGATACGTGTCAAAGTAAATTTGGTGAGCGTCGCGTTTGTGGCGCGAGATGCGAACGGCGCTTTGGTGAACAATCTCACGCAGGACGATGTGGACGTATTAGAGGATGCGATACCGCAGAAAATAGCCTTCTTTTCCCGCAGCGCGGACGTGCCCCTAACGCTGGGGGTAGTGGTGGACGCCAGCGGCAGCCAGGATCATTTTTCCAAGCAGCATAAGAATGATTTGGAGGTTTTCTTCAAGGATGTTTTGGGTCCGAAGGATCGCGTGTTTTTGGTAGGATTTGGGAACCATATCCGGCTGGTGAGCGATTTTTCGCAGTCTGGCGTTGATTTGCTGGATCTGTGGAAGCAATATCAGAAGTCGACGGGGAGATTTCCAGAACTGGGGCCGCGCGAGGATCGCGATCTGGGGACTGCGTTTTATGATTCCATTTATTATTCGGTGACGGAAAAACTGGCGCAGGAAAATGGCAGACGTGCGATCTTGCTTTTTAGCGACGGCGAGGATAATTCGAGTTCGCACAACATGATGACTGCCATAGAGACCGCGCAGAGCGAAAACGTGGTGGTATACGCAATACGGTACACGGACAAAGAACACGGAAAGCTGACGGCGCGAAACAGGTATGGGATTAGTGTGATGGACCGCGTGGCCCGAGAGACGGGCGGGGCGCATATCGATGCGGAGACGACGGACGCACATATGTATTTCCGGCAGATCGCGGAAGAGTTGAGAACGTCTTATGAATTGGGCTATTACCCGACGGATCCGCTAAAAGATGACAGCTTCCGCAAAATCGTAATCAAGCCGAAACGCGAGGGCGTAAAGGTACGCGCCAAGACCGGTTACTTTTCCAGATAGCCGCCGCGTCCGTTTTCAAACACAAACCCTCGTCGACACTGGCAAATCACTACGAGCACACCGTGCCGCCATGACAGCGAAATAGAATTGCGTGAATTTCAGAATCGGAAAGAAATGATTGACGTTTCAGAACGACAAACCGATTGCCCGACTATTGAATGGACCGGGCGGCGGCGAGCATTTGCTGCGCGCGAGGCCGCACGCGTATGTCCTCGGTGAAATTTTCCCAGCGCACAGTGCCGGTCCGATCAACTAAGAACTCAGCCGGGCGAGCTATGTCGCTCTCTTCCGGCCCTGCGGCTTTATGCAATAAATCGTAACGGCGAATCACTTCCGTTTTTGGATCGCTCAGAAAAGTGAACGTGTACCCTTGCTTGCCGCGAAGATGCTCGGAGACATCGGGCGGGTCTACGCTGATCGCCACCGGACGGATGCCCTGAGCTGCAAACTCCGAAAGATTTTCTTGAATGCCCCGTAACTCGAGGTTGCAGAACGGTCACCAGTATCCGCGATAGAAAACAAGCAGCACGGCTTTGGGCTGAAGCGCTCCCGGTGATGCGGCAAATAAATGAGCCAGAGCGACGGGCTGCCCGTTGCTGTCTGGCAACGTGAAGTCCGGCACGCGCTGGCCCACTTGCGGCGCGCCCACGGAGCGAGGAACGTTTCTGACCTGTACAAAAAACCAAGCGGAGCCGGCGAGAAACAAAGCCGCCAGTCCAGCGGCAATCGATCCCCAGATCTTGCCGCGGTAAATCTGCGATTGGCCGAAGGCGCGGACAACACCGATCAGCAGAAATATCAAGCCGATCGCCGGCAGCGTCAGGTTCAGCCACGGAAGTGCCGCCGCTGGAACCTTGAAGAAGTACAGCAGGTTGCTCAGGACGCCGAGCACCGTGATCAGCAAGCCCAGCAAGAGAGCGAAATTGGTTTGTTTTTTGTTTTCGTCTGACATGAAGGCAAAAGCGTAGCACGCGAGAAAAGTAAGCGGCAAGCCAGTAATGACTCAGCATGCCGCGCCCCTGCAATCGCGGGGCTAGCGGAGATTGCTCCTCGGGATAGACACACTTTGCAGACGACGGGAGGGGTCCCTCGTCGCGATGCTCCTCGGGACAGAAATCCTTCATATAATTTCTGGTTAATAATAAGGGAGCTGATGCATGTTTTTTCTTAAATACTCACTCTAAAGCGTTAAAGCCTTTTGTTCTGATGCACTTATGTAAGTGTCGATTCTGAGTAGGTTAGTGTGCGGAATAGGCTTCGAGGCGGGCGGCGGACTGTGAGACGGAGGCCATGGATAACGAGCGGGGGAGAAAAGAAAGAGGAATAGAGATTTCTCGCTGCACTCGGAATGACACCGCGGCAGGAGTGCTTGGCAGCCCTAAGTTCGAAATGACGGTGGTCGGGCGGCGGAGTTATTACCTCAAATAGCCCCAGTTGTGGAGTTTGTCGGAGTCTTCGACCCAGCGGTCGCCGATGTCGGTGCGGTAGTACATGTTGGCGATCATGATGTTTTTGATGCGCGTGTAGGCTTGGGCTTTCGCTTGCAGCATGGTTTGTCCGGTGCCGATTACGACGAGAACGACTCCACTTGTCCCAGCGATTAACCACTGGCCTTTGACTTCTTTTACATCTTCGATGTGTATGCCGTCGAAGTTGGGCTTTTTTAGGACGATGGCGCCGTTCTTGGAAAACGACTCGAACGTCGGCTCGTCGTCGAAAGGAAACGGTGGGACCACGATGCGAACGCCGATTTGGAAGCCGCTGCGGGTGCGCCACTTGGGCTCTGCGCCGGTGGCGAGTTCCCAGAACAGATCGCTAATGGCCGTGAGCATGCCCTCTTGCTGGATGCTGATCGTGGGATAACCGAAACGGCTAGTGAATTCGAGCGGGTAGATGCCGTTGTTGTTGACGATGCAATTCAGGTCGATGTAGCCGACGTAGCCTTCTTCGGCGAGCTTGGGTTCCATTTTCACGAGCGTTTGATTGAAAAGGCGGTTGGGGTCGCTCCAAAACATGGAGGTACCCATTTCGCCCGTGGGGGGGCCGATATTGCCGGGGAAAAGTTTCTTGTGCTCGAAATTGATATTCACCGGGGTGATGAATTTTTTGCCGTTGAAGAAGGCTCCGACGGCGACTTCGACACCAGTGACGCGGCGCTGCAATTGGAAAACCTTGATTTCGTCGGAGAAGGCCCGCTTATAGGCTTCGAGCATGCGCACAACGTCGTCGCCGTCTTCTTCCTCGCCCACAAAGAGGCGGCGCTTGACGTTTTGGGCTTCACCGCTAGGCTTGATGACATAACGGTCCGGATTTTTCATTACGAATTCGATGGCGGGATCGAAGGAATCGAAATCCTGATAAGGGATGATGCTGACGCCGGCTTTTTTCAGCTCTTCCTGGCCGAAGGAGCGATCGTCTTCGAGACGATCGGTGTACTCGGTGCCTCCGATGACGGGCTTTCCGGTGGCGCGGAGAGCTTGGGCTTTGGCACCCTGACCCAGGGTGTCGTCGAAGACGACGATATCGGCCCACTTGGCGTCACGTTCCCAATCTTTGGACTTGGGCACAAAGCCGTCGGCGATGTCTCGTTCTTTTTCGGCTTCGATGTAGTAGCGGACGTCGTGCCCTTCCTTGAGGACTTGCCAAGCGATGTCGCCGATGAGACCGGAAAGGGAGACAAAGAGAAATTTGCGTTTTTCCATTTAGATGAGTAGGCGGCTGGCCGCTGCTCCTCGGAAGCGTGAACGCCGTGCCGTATGGTAGCGATGGCGGGCGGGAACATTGTTACATTTCGTTGAAAATAATTGAAGTGGGAGGGTGCTGCGAGGCAACCCCCGGGGACCAAAGTGTGCATCACAGGGTTGGGGATGCCCGGACGGGACCTGTCCGTAGGTGCAAATTCTTTCTCCACCTGGCCTTTCGTTCAGGTTATACTTGATCGTTCCCGCCGGTCGAACTGCTGAGATCTAGAGGTCTGAGCTGGGCCAATTTCCAGCGGGCTTAGCCGAAATTTGCGGCGAGGAACCCGACATTCGCGAGAGAGGTGAAGTTTGGGCCGAACTGTAGGTTGTGCAACCTCAAAGCTACATGTTACCGGAAAAATTCTAGCGCTCTGTCTTCTGGGAGCGCTATTTTTTCTGGGAGCGACGTCGTCTGACGCCCAGGTCTTCCACAAGAAGAAAAAGGTCGATAAGTCGACGAGCGTAGACAACAACGCGCAGCCAGACAAGATCCTGTATGACAGGGCGGTGGACGACATCAAGCACGGCCGGCAAGAGGTTGGCCGGCTGAACATGCAGACGCTCATCAATACCTATCCCGACAGCGAGTATTTGGCCAAGGCGAAGCTGGCCATCGCGGATTCGTATTACAAAGAAGGCGGAACGTCAAACCTGGCGCTGGCCGTTTCAGGCTACAAAGACTTTGAAGTGTTCTTCCCTTTCCTGCCGGAAGCGACTTACGCACAGATGCAAGTGGCCATGACCCACTACAAACAGATGGATAAGCCAGATCGGGACAGGACCCATGCGCTGGCGGCTGAGGAGGAGTTCCAGATTTTTCTTCAGAAATATCCGAATGATCCGCTGGCACCCCAGGCGCAGCAGCACCTGAGAGAAGTGCAAGAAGTGCTGGCAGAGGGCGAATATCGCATCGGCTACTACTACTACGTGAAAGGCGATAAGCGGGCAGCGGCGGCGAGGCTGCTGACGGTCACCGCCAGGTATCCGCTCTACAGCAAGTCCGACCAAGCGCTCTGGATGATGGGAGACATATTTGCCACGAGCGAGCACAAAGAGGTTGCTTCGCTGTATTACGCGAGAATTGTGAAAGATTATCCGTTGTCCAATCTTGCGCCGGAGGCCAAGGACAAGTTGAAGGCGTCTGGAGTTCCCGTGCCGCAGGCCGACCCCAATGCCCTTAGATGGATGACGGCGGAACAGAATACACCGAGACCACATACTCCCCTGTTCAAAAAACCGCTCGATTTGATGAAGAGCGGGCCGACTGGGGAATTGGAGGCGTCGGCAAAGCACGGAGCACCGAACATGCAGCCGCAGTCCGACGCGTTGTCCGCAGGTGGTGACCTGCTGACGCCCGGTGGAAAACAGACAACTGGGGCCGGGGCACCTGGCACGGGAATCGTTGCGACGGTTGTTCCCGGAACCCCCGGAGCGACCAGCTCAGCTGAAACTGTCAGCGGATCGGAGAGTGCGGCGCAGACTGTTAATGATGGCACGGCAAGTGCACCCGCGACGGGTGAACCACCAAGGGATGCTGGTACAGAGCTGACACCCGCTGCAGCCGCGCCGGCGGGCGCTACGCCAACAACACCTGGCACTACTCCAAGCGACGAAGCCGCGAAGAATCCTCCGGCAACGGGAAGTGCGGCAGACACGCAGCCGAAGAGTGACGCAGCGGCTACAGACAAGGCACCAGCTGCAGATGCGGCGAAAACTGGCGACTCGCAAAACAGCGATGATTCCAAGAAGGAATCCAGCAGCAAGAAGAAGAAAGGATTACGCAAGTTAGTACCCTGGTAGATTGCGCCGAGAGCTAACGCGGACGGGAACAAGGGGTGCAGCCAAGGGCTGCACCCCTTGTTTTTTGGCCGAATATGCCTCCCTGGGGAGCCCAGAAGGGCATATTCATTTCCGACACACAGGTACCGCGAGGAGATTGACGGCCAATACGGCGGGTGCTCCAATACTGTGGAGTCTTAATGAGTAGGCGACCGCAGAGCGGTCGACGTGCATGACACGGGTGATATACATCCGGAGGAAGCTTAGTGGCCAGGATCCTCGTAGCCGACGATAACAGCAACATCCAGAAGATGGTGGGGCTCGCCCTGAAAGATCAGGGGATCGACGTCGTTGCCGTGGGCAATGGCGAAGCGGCGGTACGAAAAATTTCTGATATTCGTCCGGATCTGGTGCTTGCCGATGTGTTCATGCCCGTCCGCAATGGATACGAAGTTTGTCAATACGTAAAATCGGACAGCACGCTTGCGCATATTCCGGTGATATTGCTAGTCGGAGCCTTTGATCCGCTGGATGAACAAGAAGCGCAGCGAGTTGGCGCGGACGGAGTATTGAAGAAGCCGTTTGTGCCGCCTGATCCGCTGATTTCGATGGTGAAGTCCGCGCTGGCTCGGGCGGGCGTTTCTATTGGCGGAGTGGCTCCTGCGCCGCCGGCGCAAGCGGAGCCGATGCGCGTGGCGGAAATGCCGGCGTCGAAAGCTGTACCATCTTCCCGAGAAATCCCGAACATGGGTACGCTCGCGCCGGTTCCAGAATTCCCGGCGATCGAGAGCATGGAAGCGCAAGAAGAGATGTCCGGAGCGCCTGAGCCCGTGAAGTTTGCCGCGGGATCGCAGCCACTGGCATTCGGGAATCTGCTGGAATCGTCGGTCGCGGAGCCAGAAGAAGATCTCGGCTACGCAACAACAGCGCGGCCGGAACTGGAGCGCGATTGGAATTCGGGTGACAAAGAAGACGAGGTCGAAGAGGAAGAAGAGGCAAAGGAATCTGGCTCCTGGAGGCGCGATGCGGGCGACTCGATGGGGGAAGAGCAAGCAGCCAGCGGCCCTGTGAAGGATTGGCGCGAGACAGCGTTCTCGGAAGCCCCAGCGCGGAAAATGAGAAATGAGTCCTGGGCGCCGCAAAAAGAAATTTCCACGTTCGAGGAAATCGCGGAACCAGAACAGAGCGTGGGCGCGATGGTGACGGACGCGCCGACGGCAGAGACAAACTTGGAGGCCGCGCCAGTCGCCCCCTTCTCGCAAGACGCGTGGGCCGCCGCGCTGAGTCCTAAGACTACAGTGGAGGCTGCGACGATGGAAGCGCCTGCGCCTCTAAAAGAGGAAGTGCGGGAGGAAGCTCGGGCGGTGGTTCAAGCGGAGGCTCCAGCCAGCGCACCGGCGATCATGGAGCCGGCCCCGGAACCCGAGAAACCCGCGGCGGCGAGCTCTTGGTTTTCCTCTGTGGCCAGTCCATGGGACACGGAAGCACAGAAAGCAAGCCGGCTTGCATCAACCTGGGACGTTCCTGCGCCGAGCCCGGACGCTCCAAATACGATTCCCGAGACGGTTACGTCTCAAGTCCATGATGATGTTGCGAAGGAAGATCCAGCGGCGACGGTTGATGCTCTCACGCCAGCCTTGAGCCAGGAAGTGAAGACGAAGGTGGAGGCTGCGCTTCCAGCGGCAACCGTAGAAGCGATTCGCGAAGAGGCCCAGCATGTTGCAGAAACTGCAGTGCAGGAGGCGCCGACCGTGGATACAAGCTCAAAGGCCCCTGAACCCAGTATGGAAGACATGGTAGCCAAGGTTCTCTCCAAGATGAGTCCGGATATGTTGCAGGCCGTCACCCGCGATATCCTCAAGAACGTCGTGGAATCGATGGTTCGCGACGAAATGAACGCGAAGAAGAAGTAGTTCTTTATCCCAAGAAAAACTCTCGTTTGGCGTCGAATTGACGGCGCTAGATTTTCCCCCGTATAGTCAAAGATCGTTTTGTTTGCTCTTGAACTGGGACACGTGTAGGCGCATGTATGCGTGCGACAGTTAATAGCGTTGGGAGATGATTGTCGAATGGCTCGCGAGATAGCCAAAGCGTACGAACCGCAGCAGATAGAACCGCGGTGGGCGGAATACTGGGGCAAAGAAGATCTTTTTAAGGCGGACCCGAACACTCCGGGACCCGTATTTTCGATCGTGATTCCGCCGCCGAATGTGACTGGGTCGCTGCATATCGGCCATATGCTGGAGCACACGGAGATAGATATCCTCACGCGTTGGCACCGGATGCGCGGGTACAACACCTTGTTTCTACCGGGCACTGATCACGCGGGTATTTCGACGCAGCGCGTGGTGGTGAAGCAGCTGATGGATCAGGGGATTGACTATCACAAGCTCGGACGGGAGGAGTTTGAGAAGAGAGTTTGGGCGTGGAAAGCGGAGGCGGGCGGCCAAATCACGGAACAGATGAAGAGCATCGGGGAGAGCTGCGACTGGTCAAGGGAAAGATTTACGCTCTCGCCGGAAATGTCGCGGATTGTGCGCAAGGTGTTCGTGCAGCTTTACAACGAGGGATTTATTTATCGCGAAACACGGCTGGTGAACTGGTGCCCGGTTTGCTTGACCGTGCTGAGCGATCTGGAAGTGAACCACGAGGAACGCCAAGGACATCTGTGGCATATTCGCTATCCGGTGGCAGGGACCACGGAATGCGTGGTGGTGGCAACGACGCGCCCTGAAACGATGCTGGGCGATACGGCGGTAGCCGTGCATCCAGAGGACGAACGGTACAAACGCCTTGTGGGCAAGAATGTGTTGTTGCCGCTAATGAACCGCGAGATTCCGATCATCGCTGACGCGATAGTGGACCGGGAATTCGGGACAGGCGCTGTGAAAATTACTCCGGCACACGATCCGAACGACTTTGAAGTAGGTAAACGGCATGGCCTGGCAGAAATAGACGGGATGACCGATGACGGGCACATGAGTAAAGCGGGGGGAGCCTACGCGGGGATGGACCGGTTCGAAGCGCGCAAGAAAATCGTGGAGGATTTGAAGACCCAGGGATTGCTGGAGAAGGTGACGGACCACGCGCATTCGATTGGCATTTGCGAGCGAAGCAAGACGATCGTGGAACCGCGGATATCGACGCAGTGGTTCTGCAGGATGAAGGAGCTGGCGGTCCCCGCGATAAAAGCGGTGCGGGAATACGAGCCGGGAAAAGAAAATAAGATCCAAATTGTTCCCGACAACAGGCGGCAGGAGTTTTTGAACTGGCTCGACAATATACGCGATTGGACGATTTCGCGACAGCTATGGTGGGGACACCGTATCCCGGCGTGGTACTGCGGGGATTGCGAGCACATTGTAGTGGCTGAAGAGGCGCCAGCAAAATGTCCGAAGTGCGGATCGAAGAAACTGACCCAGGATCCGGATGTATTGGACACGTGGTTTAGCTCAGGGCTGTGGCCTTTTTCGACGTTGGGATGGCCGGAGAAGACTCCGGATTTTAAAAAATACTATCCGACAAGTTTGATGATCACGGGATACGACATTTTGTTTTTCTGGGTGGCGCGGATGGCCATGCTGGGAATTCATTTCACGGGAAAAGTGCCGTTTCGAGCGGTGTATCTGCATTCGTTGGTACGGACGGGCAGCGGGGAGAAGATGTCCAAGTCGAAGGGGACAGGGCTCGATCCGGTGGTGCTGAACCAGCAGTATGGGACGGATGCGATGCGGTTTTGCCTGGCGTCGATGGCGGCCCCGGGGACGGACATTGTGTTGTCCGACGACAGACTTTCTGGTGCGCGGAACTTCGCTAATAAGATTTGGAATGCGGCGCGGTTTTTGTTCGTGAATTTGGAGAAATTTGAGCGAGGCGGCGCGTCACTTGAAGAGTTGGCTTCGCCTGCAGTGCGCACGGGAGCGCCGTATAAGTTCGAAGGAAGTGTGCCACTTGTGGATCAGTGGCTCTATTCACGGCTGACGATCACGATTGAGACTGTAAACGAGGCGCTGAAAAACTACAGATTCCATGAAGCTGCGCAAAACGTATATCAGTTTTTCTGGGGCGACTTCTGCGACTGGTATATCGAATGGGTCAAGCCAGAACTGCAGAGCACGGACCGGGAACGAGCAATTGTGGCCTGGAAGAATCTGTTCGCCGCATTTAACGATGCGCTGCGCCTGCTGCATCCGTTCATGCCATTCTTGACAGAAGAGTTGTGGCACCAATTGCCGCAAGCATCCGGCGCAAAGTCGATTTCACTGGACCAATTCCCTGAACCGCGGAATGAGTGGGCAGACGGGAAAATCATAGACGCAGTGAACATTTTTTCCCAGATGCAAGACGTGATCACAGCACTCCGCAATATTCGGGCAGAAATGAAGCTTGACCGCAAAAAGCGAGTT
>DATDHE010000010.1:0-5209 GCA_036521695.1 Candidatus Acidiferrum sp.
AAATGATGTTCCAAAACACGCTTGACGGGTTTGATTTTGATCAATGGATCAACAATCCAGCGATCGCGTTCAATGTCCGCTTTGGGTCATAAGCAGACATTGAAGAGCCTCCAACCGACGTCCGCTTTACCCCCAAAAGCGGACATGGCTCGGCACGATCGTGATGTCCGCTATGTGCCAAAAGCAGACATCCGCCGCGTTAATCGATCACCTCGTCGGCCTGAACGGCAAGAGTAGGAGGTACGGCTAAGCCCAGCGATTTTGCAGTTCCAGCGTTGATTACCATCTCGATCTGTGTCGGCAATTCGACCGGCAAGTCACCCGGCTTAGCGCCGCGCAAAATACGATCGACGTAACTCGCCAATGCATGATAAATTTCACGCAGATCAGGACCATAACTCAGAAGCAAGCCATTTTCCGCAAACGGCGCCCAGCCCGAGACGGATGGTAATTTATTTTGTAAAGCAAACTGCGCAATGTGCTGGCTTGCCTCAAACATCGCTGCGTCGGGAAAAACAACCAAGGCATCGCTTTTGCTTTCGAGAATGCTGTGTAAAATACCTTCCAATCTGGGCAAGTCATCGAGCGGCACGAACGGCATCGGAAAATAAGAGAGTTGTAAACCGAGTTTCGTGCAGGCTTCCTCGGAGGCTTGGCGCTCGCGCTGTTCGCCGGGATGCTGGGGGCGCGCCAGAATCGCTACACGCTGAATTTGTGGCAGCCATTCTTTGAGAAGTTCGATACGCTTGCCTACCAACTCAATCGCCATATAGCTCATCCCGGTCAGATCTCCACCGGGATGCGCGAGGCTATCTACAAGCTTGCCGGAAACGGGATCACCACTAAAGCCAAAGACGATTGGAATTGCCGGTTTAAGCCGCTGTACAGCAAAGACTGTAAGCTCCTGTGTCACGATGATATCAGGACTAGACGCCACCAGATCGTGTGCCACCGCATCCATGTCGTTCCGTCGGGCTGCATAAATCGCAATATTCAGATTACTTCCGTCAATCCAGCCTTTCTCGCGTAGTCCGGCACGTAGCGCATCTGGAGCGTCCGGTCGGCCGACTCCGAACCAGGCGACGCGCTTCGCTGTCACGGCTTTCTGCGCACTGGCGGAACTAGGCCATCCAGCTGCCACCGAGCAAAGTGCGCCTATGAAATCCCGTCGCCTCATCGGCTTTGCACGCACCAAGGACTACATCGGGTATGAATAGAATATCACTTTTTTGGATGAGAATTGTGCCGGAGGTTACATCCCAAAATGAGCCGCTGCCATGTCCGCTTTGGGTCATAAGCGGACATCGCAAGACGTCCGCGTAATGTCCGCTTTACCCCAAAGCGGACGTCCAAGATGAGCAGAAAGTCACGAAGTATCGTCAGTCCACATTCAGACGCTCGATAAGAGCTTTGGCATGACGCAAATCAGTCGTCTCAAAGCCCTCTGTGAATCGGCCGTAAACCGTGCGCAATAGTTGCAAAGCCTCCTTACTCCGCCCTTGCTCTTGCCAAAGTCGCCCAAGATCACAGGACGTGCGCAATTCCCAGCAGAGCGCTTGCTGCCGCCGGGCGATCTCCAAGCTCTCAATGAGCAACCTCTCTATCTCTTCCCCTCTGCCGCGCCCGGTAGCCAGGAGAAGATTCGCCTTGACCCGTAGTATTTCAGCGATGGCCCATCGCTCCCCGGTCTCGTCCGAGGTCGCGAAAGCCTGTTCAATAGAGTCTAACGCGGCCTGATTACGACCCGCCTTTAAATGACCTTCTGCTTGAAGCGCGTGGAAGATCGGTAGCCACAACCGAGCGCCTGTTTTGCGCCACGCGGCCAGTCCGCGAATTAGCTCGTTAACGCCCGCGTCTACCTCGCCCTGATTGATGGTAGCCCAGCCGGCAAAAATCTGTCCGCCGGCCGCCCAGAATGGAAACGCATGCTCTGAGCATAATGAGGTGACCACGCAGGCGTAGGATTTTGTCTCGTCCGATTTACGGCGGAAAACGTCCATCATGCCACGGGCATGGCAGAGCGTGTATACCAAAGAATGCGGATGCGATATCTCTTCAGCACGGTTCACCGCTTTGGAAGCGAGCCGCGACGCCTGATCTACGTGACCTAGATGCCATAGCGCCCAAGACAAATAACACATCACCGTCGTCCCGATATCTTGGCCATATTGAAATCGGTACCGAAGGTGGTGGTCGGGATGGTAAAGCCCTCGAGCCCGTTCGAGGTGCATCCGCGCCGCGGAGAATTCACCCATTGTGAAGTACGTTGTGCCGAGTACTCGGTGCGCGAGGCAGAGGGCCGCTGTGTCGTCCTGAGTTTCGGCTTCGGATAGAAATTCCGTGGCCGCCACATGCTGCTTATTCACTTCACCACCAACATAGTAACACGCCCACGTTCCATAAAGAATCGTGAACCTTTGTGATGTTTCGGTTGCCTCAGTAATTAGCTTTTTTGCGCGCAACAGAACTTCCATGGTTTCCGACGATGAGTAGCCCTTGCTTGCTATCATTGCTTGAGCAAGCATCACCTCTAATTTTAGAGCCACCTGGGCATGTTCCGGATCAGCAGGTAGCGAATGCAGCATTTCGAGCGCGCGTTTCAGGTGTCCAATTGCCTCCGGGTTGGATGAGCGCTCGATCGCACGCTGGCCAGCCATTCCCAAGTACTCAATAGCTTTCCTGTTGAGTCCCGCTTGCGCGCAGTGATGTGCAATTAGCTCCGGCTGCGTTTCGACCGTGCCAGGGAAGTAGTCCTCAAGGGCTTTGGCAATCCGGCCGTGGAGTTGTCGTCGCGTCTCACGCAGCAGCGTACCGTACGCCGCGTCCTGCACGAGGGCATGCTTGAATAGGTAGGTCGCATGCGAGGGCATGCCCCGGCGGAACAGCAAGCCGGCCGCGATGAGACGATCTAACGTCGATTCCAGTTCCGCCGCCGGCTGGTGGACTACCGAGGCGAGCAAGGCATGGGAAAACTCGCGGCCGATCGCCGCCGCGATCTGGGCCAGCTCCTTGACCGGGCTGCCGAGCCGGTCGAGCCGCGCCATGAGCGAGGCATAGAGGCTCGCAGGGACCGCCAGTGTTGGAGACGGAACCGCGGCAATCGCGCGCGCGGCGGCGGTCTCGCTCCCTGCTTCCAGCACCGCCTTGGTCATCTCCTCCACAAACAAGGGGATACCGTCGGTACGCTCCATAATGTCCTGCCGAATGCTTGCCGATAGCTGGCCGTCGCCGACGACGCGGTCGACCATGGCGCTGACTTCGCGCTCTGCCAGTCGATTGATGATGAGAGAGGTGACGTAAGGCCGTCCAACCCACGGCGCATCGAATTCCGGCCGGAACGTCACGAGCAACAGCACCTTAAGTGTCCGAATTCGGTCTACGACCCGACCGAACGCTTCCAAGCTGGTTGGGTCGGCCCACTGCGCATCCTCGAAGATCATCAGCACAGGATTTTGCCGCGACAGCGTCTTCATTTGCACGGTCAGCGCCTGCAGCGTTTTTTGCCGGCGCTGCTGCGGCGTTAGCTCGAGGGCGGGATACCGACCATCGTTCGGCAGTGAGAGCATCTCGGCAATGAGTGCAACGTCCTGGATCGAGGTCGAAGACCGCGCGAGCAGAGCATCCAGCTTGTCGAGTTTCTGCTGAGGCGTATCGTCGTGTAGCAATCCCGCCGCACGCTCCATCTGCCCAATGATCGGATAAAACGCGCTGTCAGTGTGCTGGGGCGAGCAGAAATAGCGCAAACGTACATGCGGTTCAGGAGCAAGGCTTTCCAGTAGAGCAGCTGTGAGCCGCGATTTACCGATGCCTGCCTCGCCCGACAGCAGCACCACTTGGCCCTCCCCGGTCTTGGTCTTTGACCAGCGCCGCCGCAGCAATTCGATTTCTTCCTCCCGGCCGACAAGCGCGGTCAGACCAGCCGCGTGCAGAGCCTCGAAGCGGCTTTCGACCGTGCTCGCCCGCAGGGCCACCCAGGCGCGCAGCGGTTCGGCAACGCCCTTAAGGTCTCTAGCGCCAAGGTCCGTCAGCTCGAAGAGATTGCCGAGAAGCCTGCGCGTCGCTTCTGCGATCACCACCGCGTTTGGCTCGGCAATCCCCTGCAGGCGCGCTGCAAGGTTTGGTGTCTCGCCGACGATGCCGCGTTCCTGTGATTCGCCTGATCCGGTCAGATCACCCACAACGACCAGCCCAGTCGCGATGCCAACGCGGGTTTGCAGTAAAGCCGGCGTCTTGAGTGCGATCACCGCCGCGACCAACTCCAGCCCGGCACGCACCGCCCGCTCGGCGTCGTCTTCATGGGCCTCGGGGTAGCCAAAGTAGACGAGCACGCCGTCGCCCAGATATTGAGCTACGAAACCGCCGAAACGGCGCACGGTTTCAGCGACGCATTTCTGATAAGCCGAAATAAGCTCTCGCAGGTCTTCAGGATCCATCCGAGCGGAGAGTGCGGTCGAACCAACGAGGTCCGAGAACATCACCGTGACCTGGCGGCGCTCGGCAGTCTCCCCCGCTCGTGGTGTGGCAAGTGGCGAAGCCGCAACGGCAACTGCGGGTGTGATCTCCTCGTCCCCTTTGAGATTGGCAATCGCACGCAATAGCTTTCGACGATGCCCGACCGACGTTACGCCAATCTTTTCGAGATCTTGATCGGTCAGGTCACTCAGAATATTGAAGTCAATATCATTCTCGGCAAAGCGCTGAGCGTATTGCCCGAGACCGAGCTTTTCGAGCCAGTCCGCAATTTGCTTCATCGGCGGCCACTACGGATTTGACGCTATCCGTTCTGGACCGGCGTGAGTAGGGTCCGCATCGACGCGCCCTATACCGACAAGGCATTGTAGCGCGGTTATGCGGCGGGAAGTAGCTGGTTTGGGATAGGATCCGAATCGCTGAACAACCGGTCAATGTCCGCTTTGGGTCAGAAGCGGACATCAGACCTCGTCAGCGTCATGTCCGCTTTACCCCCGAAAGATGGGGTAATCGGCCGGCGTTGTTGTGGATAGCTGAAGATTTGTGGTGCTGCGCTTCAGGCTGATGGTGAAACGAGGTCCGCGTGGGCGGCCTCAAGCATCAGAAGGAGAAGCGCAGCATGGATCATTTTGCTGGACTGGACGTGTCGGTCAAGGAGACCAGCGTCTGCATTGTGGATGACACGGGCAAGATCGTTCGGGAAGTGAAGGTGCCGAGCGAGCCTAAAGCTCTGCTCAAA
>DATDHE010000011.1:0-4183 GCA_036521695.1 Candidatus Acidiferrum sp.
GAAGTCCTTTAAAATCAACAAATCTGTCCAGACAAGCCTCTGGCACCAGTGGCGCATCGAAGACGCAGTCGGGGCTTATCGGGACTTGGCACTTGGTCTGTGCTATTTTTCCTAGAATACAGTGACGAACGAAGAGGCGCAAACGTTTCGACGGCGTTCGTGGAGCACTCCTTTCAACGTGTCTTGAGCTATTCGAACGGATTGCAACCTGAAGCCCGTGTGATGATCACATTGCGATTGTGGGCGGCAGCCCTCGGCGCTCTACCAGTGGGGCATTCTGAATGATCAGGTCCCGGATGGAAATATGGGAATGATGATCACCAAGAGGGTGGATGTGGCGGTTGTTGGCGCCGGGATTGTGGGGCTGGCACATGCGTACTTGGCCGCTCGTTCCGGGCGAACCGTCGTGGTCTTCGAACGCAATCCAGCTGCGCTGGGTGCCTCCATCCGGAACTTCGGTATGGTTTGGCCGATCGGCCAACCCGCGGGCCGATTGCACGAGGTAGCCCTGCGAAGCCGAGAGATTTGGCTCGAAGTTCTACAGCAGGCGAAGCTACCTTCTCTGCAGACCGGTTCGCTACACGCAACTTATCGAGAGGATGAAGCGGCGGTGGGGAAAGAGTTTAGCGAGAGGGCCGCAGCGCTCGGCTACGAGTGTGCTTGGCTCACACCGCACGAGACTCTGGCCCGAAGTCGCGCCATCCGTTCGGAAGGGCTCCTCGGAGCACTTTGGAGCCCAACGGAGATGACAGTAGATCCGCGGCAGATCATCCGCAGTCTTCCGCAGTTTCTATCGGAGCGATACGGAGTGGAGTTCTATTTCAATTCCGCAGTACAACGAGTCGACGGTTCAGCCCTGCATACGGCAGATCAACGTTGTGACGCGGACGCAATCATAGTCGCGGGCGGCGATGACTTCCAGACGCTGTTTCCGGAATGCTTCCGCGACAGCGGTTTGACGCGTTGCAAGTTACAGATGATGCGTACGGTGCCTCAGCCGCAACAATGGCAACTGGGCCCTTCGCTCGCTTTTGGGTTGACCTTCAAGCACTATCCTACCTTTCAAGTGTGCACTACTCTTCAGGCTCTGAAGGATCGCATCGCCAGGGAAACACCAGAACTCGACGAGAGGGGAATCCACGTCATGGTTTCGCAGACTGCTTTGCATGAGTTAACCATCGGCGATAGTCACGAGTATGGACTTGAAGTGAACATCTTCGACGACCCTTCGGTGAATCGCTTGATTCTGGATTACGCGAAAACGTACCTGCGCGTCCCGACCTTAGAGATTGCGGAGCAATGGCATGGAGTATATGCCAAGCATTCGGAGCAACCTTATCTCAGGTTTACTCCGGCAAATGGCGTACGCGTGGTAACGGTCACGAGCGGCATAGGTATGACCATGTCTTTCGGACTTGCGGAACAAACTTTTGGCGAGATGGGCGTGACCGCTTGAAACTTCTGAACTCCGCGCTCCCTCCGCAAACCATCCACGCTGACCGTCTGAAAGCCTTGGTCTTGGATTGGGCCGGGACCACTGTGGACTACGGCAGCCTGGCTCCGGCACGCACGCTGCAACAAGTATTTGCTCGTGTGCACACTACGGTTACCGAGTCAGAGACTCGACGTGACATGGGTCTGCCCAAGAAGGATCACATCCGTGGAATTCTGTCTCTTCCCAGGGTTCGCTACGCATGGCAGGAACTTCGAGGACGCGTTCCGAGCGAAGCTGATGTCAACGAACTGTATCAGCAGTTCATCCCGCTCCAGTTCTCCTGCCTGGCGGAGTTCTCCACCCTAATTCCAGGCGTTGTCGAATCCGTGCGCTGTTTTCGCCAGCGTGATCTGAAAATCGGCTCTACAACAGGATATACGCGAGCGATGCTAGATCTCTTGGTGGAGAAAAGCGCGAAAGAAGGCTACAGCCCAGATTGCAGCTTGTCGCCGGAAGAAGTGGGTGCTGGCCGGCCGCATCCATTTATGATTTACGAGAACGCTGTAAGATTGCAGGTATATCCACTGGCGGCTATCGCTAAAATCGGAGACACACCGGCTGACATCCACGAAGGCTTAAATGCCGGAACTTGGTCCATCGGAGTCGCTGGAACAGGAAACATGATTGGGCTTTCCCTTGAGGACTTTCACGCGCTCCCGGAGGGCGAGAGAGAATCCCGTTTGGCCACGGCGCGCGCTGAATTGCAGAACGCCGGAGCGCACTACGTCGTCGACACTTTGGCAGAAATCCAGTCGGTTTTAGACGACATCGATGTGCGTCTGAAGTCCGCAAACAAATCTCGCTAGACCCTCACGAGAAATCATGAGTAGCGACGCGCTCGTTAACCTCGGTGTACCCTAGCAAGTCGAAGACATGTGCGGCTGGGCGGCGAATCTCTTTAGTGGTTAAGCTCCTTGTCTCTGTGTCAATTCGTGTGCTCTTCGGCGGTGTTCCGGGCAGGATCTACTGTGAACAAGACAGGCCAGGAACTCGGTTTTATGTCGGCCACCACGCTGGCCGCAGCGATTCGTGCCAAGGAATTGTCGCCTGTAGAGATAGTGCAGGCTGTTTTTGCTCGCATCGATGCGATCAATTCAAAAACCAACGCGTTCTGCACGCTCACAGTGGAGCAATCTCTCCTCGCAGCAAAGGATGCGGAAGCCGCCGTAATGCGAAGCGAGCCGTTAGGTGCGTTACACGGACTGCCGGTTTCGATCAAGGATTTGCTCCTCACTCGCGGTATTCGTACCTCGTTCGGCTCCCGCATCCGAGAGAATTATGTGCCCGACGAAGATGCTCCTGCCGTGGCGAAGCTCATTGCAGCAGGCGCGATACTGATTGGAAAGACCACGACTCCTGAATTTGGTTTCAAGGCAGTCACGGACAGCCCGCTCAGTGGCATAACTCGTAATCCTTGGGATCTGAGCAAGACTTCAGGCGGCTCTTCGGGAGGCGCAGGTTCTGCGGTCGCGGCTGGACTCGGACCGCTTGCGCTCGGTACCGACGGCGCCGGCTCGATTCGCATTCCCTCTTCCTTCAACGGAATCTTCGGTCTGAAGCCGTCTTGCGGTCGTGTTGCGGCGTATCCCGCTAACCCCGTTCCTTTCCTGTCCCATATTGGACCGATGACGAGGACAGTGCGCGACGCGGCCTTGCTCTTAAACGTCATCGCTGGACCGGACGAGCGAGATCTCCTATCGCTTCCTGCCGATCCCACGGATTATCTCGCCAGTTGCGAGGGTGGAATACGTGGGCTTCGCGTGGCATGGAGCCCGACGCTTGGTTACGCCAAGGTCGACCCTGAGGTCGCCAAGATCACCGAAGCTGCAGCAAGGTCGTTTGAGGGTGAACTCGGATGCCAGGTCGACGCTGCCGACCCAGGCTTCGAGAGCCCACAGAGTTCGTTCGCCGTACTTTGGACCATGAGTTATGCCTTGCGGTTGCAAGCGTCGCTACCGGAATGGCAATCTCGCATGGATCCGGATCTGGTGGCGCTGATTCGGGGCGTTGAACGGTACGGTCCGGCCGACTATGGGGAGGCACTTGCGAAGCGCACAGTAATTTGGAATATAACGAGGAAGTTCTTCGATCAATTCGATCTGCTTCTCACTCCGACGCTGCCGGTGCCCCCGTTTGCTGTGGGACTTGGCGCTCCCGAAGGAATTGCGAACACCGGCGGTGCCTTGCCTCCGTTTCCGGAGTGGCTGCCATTCACCTACCCATGGAACATGACAGGTCAACCCGCCGCGACGGTCCCTTGTGGCTTCACTCGCCAAGGACTGCCAGTGGGGCTACAAATCGTGGGTCGGCGCTTCGCGGATGCGACCGTGCTTCGAGCGGCAGCGGCGTTTGAGCAACGGCATCCATGGGTCGACAAATGGCCTGCGTGCACTCATTCGTGCCGTCCGAGTTGAAATCGTGGTGCATTCAGCACTGCTCATTGCTAGACGCTCAGCGATTCCGAGCTCAAGCAGTTCGCGGAATCATTGGACGAGTCATGGGAGACTATTGATCTATGCAACTTGAGGAGGGCGATGAGTTCTCCTGGGGAGGTACGGAGCGAAGATCGTGAATGGGCGATGCGGTGATAAAAAGACTCTTCCATAACAAAAAAGAGCCTTCGCCGCACATTCTTAGATCCTCTCCAATGGTTAGTTATAGAGTAAGTTATAGAGTGTTAAACATTGT
>DATDHE010000012.1:0-12234 GCA_036521695.1 Candidatus Acidiferrum sp.
CCGCCCAGTCCGGGTACGATGCGATGAAGTAATAGAACGCGAGAGCGGCCACCAGAAAGGATCCGCCGACGCGCGGAACGCTGCGCCAAAAGGCCACGAGGCCAATCAAGGCGAACAGCAGAACCGGCGTCCACGAAATCAAGCCGTGATTCGAAGAAAACAGCACGGACAAAAGATGCGGCGAACTCCAATTCCATTGGCCGATGGGAATGTAGCCCGTTTCGAAGGAATTGCCGTAAATGATGCGGTGAGCGATAAATGTCGGCAGGAGGCAGAGGATGAGCGTGGCCGCGAAAGCCGTGTGCCGCGCCAGGAGTTGCGCAACGCTCGGCGTGCTGGGCGTCGCTTTGCGAAGCGCCGCGCTGTAGTCACGCAGCGCTTCGAACGGCAGTATGACAAATAGCATCACATTGGCGTAGTAGACGTCGAGCATCAGGCCCGCCAGCGCCCCCAGCAAAATCCACTGCCCCAGCGAGCGGTCGTTTCGCGTTTCGTGCCAGCACCACAAAAAAAGCGCGACAGCAAAAGCCGAGTGAGCGTGCGACCACGACGGATTGAAGTACATGTAAACGGGAAGCGAACTGGCCCACCAGATTGCGAGAGTGGCGAGCAAGGCCCAGGTTTCGTCGACATATTTGCGGGTGATTCGAAAGGAAATGAGCAGGCCGAGAAAGCCGTACAGCGCTGTGGCGAGCGCCATGGCGATGCGGTACGGCACGGAAAATCCGTCGGCTGGAATCGTCGAGCCGAGAGCATGTGCCAACAGAACGCCGGCGTGCGTGACGAGCAGAAAGGGAGCCCAGAGGATCGCAGGGCCGACGGTGAAGTGATTTTCGAGGTGGCCGGTGCGAGTGCGAAATTCAGCGGTTGGCTGGCCGTATTTGTCGAGGCGATTTTCACGGAAGCTGGTGTTGGCTTCCTGGTAGTCGCGGGTGAAATCGAGATTGTGCTGGATGAGCGGAGCACGAGCGTAAGCGTAGTAGCCGACACCGTCTCCGCGCACCCAGGGATTGAGCAAAGGCAGAGAGAGAAGAAAGAGCACAAGAAGAAGGCGCTCCCCTTTCCGCGGACCTGGCTGAGGTGAAGAGGTCAATCCTTACAACTCCGCAAAAAACCACTGTGAAAACGAGCACCCTCGATACGAGCCGTGCGCACACGTAAAGTGCACGAAAAACAAATCCTGCCCGGGGACCCGCGTTTTTGGTCCGAGCGACAACTCCGTCTGAGTTGGGAGCATTATCTCTTTTTGCATTAGCTTTGTCTTGTAGACAGTTTGGTTTGCCTGTGGAAAGAGCGGGCACGGCATGCTGTGCCCCTACCGGGAAACGCAATCCTTGCTTGAAATAAGGGGTAGAATCGCGGCGCCGTTGGCGTAGAGCGGAGCGAGAGAAAGATGCCGGCGCTAAAGCCCGGCGCTGCGCGGGCAGCACGACGCAGCAGCCCGGCGCGAGTTTTGGAGGAAATTGTGAGGAAGAAAATCGTTTGGATGACGATCATCGCAATGATCGTAAGCGGAATGGGCGCGGCTTTGGCGAGGGGGCAGAAGCCGCCGCTTTTGCCGGAGAAGGATGTGGCGGCGCTGGCTAATGAGTTGAGCGGGGAGACGGCGAAGAGGAATTTGGAGGTGATTGCGACGTTTCACCGGCAGCGCGGCTCGCGGGGATTTCACTCGGCGGCGGAATTGGTGGCGGAGCGGGCGCGTGCTTACGGGTTGAGCGATGTGGAGATATTGGAGCTTCCGGCGGATGGGAAGATTTTTTACGGGACGCAGAGGTCGCGGCCGGCTTGGGATGCGGAGGTAGGCGAGTTGTGGGAAGTTGCGGGGATGGCCGGTGAATGTGTGAAAGCTCAGGTCAATGTGGATGCGAAGGCAGATGAGAAAGCCAAGAAACATGCCGAGTGGATGAATCAAAACTGTGATTTTTTGATCGGAGACGCGAAAAAGATAGCGAGCTATGCGGCGGAGCCGGTGGTGTTGGCGGAGGATAGCGAGTCGGCGGATATTACGGCGGAGTTGGTAGATGTGGGTGGCGGGACTAGCGAGGCGGACTACGCGGAGAAAGATGTGAAGGGGAAGATTGTTTTGGTGAGCGCGTCGCCGGGGGCGGCGCAGGATTTGGCGGTGGGGAAATTTGGGGCGGCGGGGATTGTGAGTTATGCGCAGAATCAAAAGACGGCTTGGTGGGGCGAGGATGAGAATTTGATTCGGTGGGGGCATCTGGAGACGTTTACGGTGCACAAGACGTTTGGGTTCATGGTGTCACTGAAGACGGCACGGGGGATGCGCGAGAGATTGGCGCACGGAGAGAAAATCACACTGCATGCGGTGGTGAAGGCTGGGCAGCATGCGGGGAATTATGAAGTGGTGACGGCGGTGATTCCGGGGTCGGATGCGAAGTTGAAGGAGGAGGAGATTGCGTTTTCGTGCCACTTGGATCATCAGCGGCCGGGAGCGAACGACAATGCCAGCGGGTGCGTGACGATCTTGGAGGTGGCGCGGACTTTGCAGAAGTTGATTGCGGAGGGGAAATTGGCGCGGCCGGCGCGGACCATGCGGTTTATTTGGCCGCCGGAGATTGAGGGGACGCTGGCGCTGCTGAACGGCAAGCCTGAGTTTGCGGCGCGGATCAAGGCGGCAATTCACATGGATATGGTGGGGGGCGGGCCGGCGACCAAGGCGGTGTTTCATGTGACGCGCGGGCCGCTGAGTTTACCCTCGTTTGTGCATGACGTGGCGTGGGCGTTTGCGGAGTTTGTAAACAAGGAGTCGTACAAATTTGCGGCGACGGGGAAGGCGGAGTATCCGTTTGTTGCGCCGGAGGGCGGCAAAGAGCCGCTGCGGGCGGAGTATTCGGCGTACACGATGGGCAGCGACCACGACGTGTATCAGGATTCCTCGTTCGGGATACCGGCGATTTATATGAATGACTGGCCGGACCGGTACATTCATACAAATTTTGATACGGCGGCGAATATCGATACGACGAAGTTGAAGAGGGCGGCGTTTATTGGGGCGGCTAGCGGGTATTTTCTTTCGAGAGAGATCGCGTATGACGTTAAAGAAGTCGGCAATGCCCAGGCCATTGCGGGCTCGTTACGCCACGCTGAGACTCAACGTCGCGCTGATCAAACGCCAGACGAAGAAGCGGGGAAGCTTTTTCGAGCCGAAGGAAAATACAATCGACGGGCGGAAGATTCCTATGTCGATTTTGTCCATGGTGCAGTGGCCGTTCAAGTGGAGAAGAACAATGACGCACCTCGGTTTCTGCCGATGCAGAAAAACCTGCCACCAGAACCGATTGCGAGCGGAGATGGTCGTCTGATGTTCAAACGCCGTTCTGAGCCGAAAGGGCCTCTCGCAGTGTTTGGGTATGACTATTTTGCGGATCACGCTAAGGCGGCGGGAGTGGCGACGCCGAAGCTGATGAGTTATGAGGGATTGTGGGGCAGCGGCGAGGAGTATGCGTATGAGGTTTTGAATTTTGCGGATGGGAAGAGGAATGCGCAGGAGATTCGGGATGCGGTGTCGGCGGAGTACGGGCCGGTGCCGTTGGAGATGGTGGTGGAGTATTTGAAGGCGTTGGAGAAGATTAGAGTGGTGGCGGAAGTGAAGTAGCCGGGAAGAAAAGAGAAAAAAAAGAGAAGCAGATTCCTTCCGACAAGGTCGGAACCTTCGGTCACTACGCTCGGAATGGCTATTTTGTTTTTTATTCGCGATGACGGCTGAAAATAGATGACGACTAGCAACACGACGATTGCGGAGAGAATTGAACGGTTGCCGCTGGGAGGATTTCACTGGCGGTTTATTGCGTTGGTGTCGTTGGGGAATTTTTTTGATTTGTACGACATTTTTATTGTGGCGTACATCGGGGCGGCTTTGCAGCAGTCTGGGTTTCTTTCGCTGAGTCAATTTACGTTTTTTGTGGCGACGGGATTTTTGGGAATGTTTGTGGGAACGGTCGTGTTTGGCATGGGGAGCGACCGGATGGGGCGGCGGAGCGCGTTTATTTTGCTGCTTTTGATTTATTCGGTGTTTACGTTTGCGGATGCGTTTGCGCCTACCCCTGGGTGGTTGATTGCGCTGCGGTTTTTTGCCGGCGTGGGGATCGGCGCGGAAATTGTGGTGATTGATACGTATGTCACAGAGATGGTGCCGGGACAGGCGCGGGGCCGGTATGTGGCCATCACGCAGGTGGCGGGATTTTGCGCGGCGCCGGTGGCGGCGGTGCTTTCGCGTTTGCTTGTGCCGACTCATTTTTTGATGAGCGGGTGGCGGTGGGTGATGGTGATCGGGGCGTCGGGGGCGCTTTTGACGTGGTGGTTCCGGCGGAGATTGCCGGAGTCGCCGCGGTGGTTGGAGAGCCGGGGGCGCGTGGCGGAAGCGGATGCGATTATGTCCGCGCTGGAGAGGGAGTCGTTCCGTTCTTCACCATCCGAAGAAAAAGCAGATTCCTCGCTAGCCCCTGGAATGACGAAAAAAGAAAGCGGGATGACAAACACAGAGGCTGAGCGCTCTATGGAGGCGGGACGCATCGAGAAGGCGGAACAAACGTCGTTTTGGGAGTTGTGGTCGCAGCCTTATCTTTCGCGGACTGTCATGCTAATGATTTTTCAAGCTTTGCAGACGATTGGGTTTTATGGATTTGCGAATTGGGCGCCGACGTTTTTGCTGAAACGAGGAGTTTCGCTGTTGCATTCCCTGGAGTACACCTTGCTGATTGCGCTGGTTTCGCCGCTCGGGCCGCTCTTGGCGGCGTTAACTTCGGACAAGATGGAGCGGAAGTGGACGATTGTTGTGCTGGCTTTGCTGGTGGCGGTGCTGGGATTAGGATTTGGGAATTCGCTTGCGCCTGCGGCGGTTGTAGGATTTGGCGCGCTTTTGACGCTGACGAATTATTGGTTTTCGGCGGCGTTTCATGCATATCAAGCGGAATTATTTCCTACGCGGTTGCGGGCTACAGGGGTGGGGTTCACTTATAGCTGGAGCCGGTTGAGCGCGGCGTTTACCTCTGTTTTGATTGGAGCGGTGCTTGTACATGGAGTGCCCGCAGTGTTTGCGCTACTGGCAGTAGCGATGATTTTGGTGGCAATGGTGGTAGCGGCGATGGGGCCGAGGACGAATGGGTTGGTTTTGGAAGAGATTTCGCGTTGAGAGAGGCAAGATTGTATTGGCGCGGGACATCGAGAAAGACGGGCGCGGCATGCCGTGCCCCTACGGGTGCTTGGGTATAGGGCTGTGCTAGCATCGAAGATTGTGTTTTGAGTGAGGGCCGAGATAGATGGCGGCGACGATGAAGGCTTTGCGGAAGATGCAGGCGGGGCGGGGCTTGTCGATGGAGACGGCGCCGATGCCCGCGATTGGGGCAGCGGACGTTTTGGTGCGGGTGAAGACGGCGTCGATCTGCGGGACGGATTTGCATATTTATGGGTGGGACCGGTGGTCGCAGGGGAGGATCAAGCCGCCGTTGACGCTGGGGCACGAGTTTTGCGGCGTTGTGGAACGTGTGGGCGAAGACGTTACGGCGGTGAAGGTTGGGGACTTCGTTAGTGCCGAAATGCACGTGAATTGCGGGCACTGCCACCAGTGCCGGTTGGGCGAAGCGCATATTTGCCAGAATTTGCGAATTATCGGGATCGATCAGGACGGGGCGTTTGCGGAATTCGTGAAGATACCAGCGTCGAATATCTGGAAGCTCGATACCGCGATTCCGGAACATTATGGAGCGATTCTCGATCCGCTGGGGAATGCGGTGCATACGGTGTTGGCTGGGCCGATTGCGGGGCAGACGGTTTTGGTGACGGGGTGCGGCCCGATTGGATTGATGTCCATCGCGGTGGCGAAGGCTTGCGGCAGCTCGACGGTGTTTGCGACGGAGACAAACGAGAAGCGGCGCGCGATGGCCAAGAAAATGGGCGCTGATGTGGTTTTGAATCCGGCGGCGGAGGATGCCGTTGCGCGGATTCTTGCGGAGACGAATGGAACTGGCGCGGATGCATTGCTGGAGATGAGCGGAAATCCAACCGCGATTCAGCAAGGCTTTAAAGCGTTGCGAGCGGGAGGACGGGCCTCACTGCTGGGGATTCCGACGGAAAATGTGCCGCTGGATTTGGTGAACGATGTGATTTTCAAGGGTGCGACCGTGCAGGGGATTTATGGGCGTCGGATGTATGAGACCTGGGTGCAGATGACGGCTTTGTTAAAGGCGGGGCGGTTGAATTTGGAGCCTTTGTTTGGGGAACGCGAGCCGCTCGAAAAATTTGAGAGTGCCTTTGCCAAATTGCAGGGTGGCTTGGCTGGGAAAATTCTTTTATATCCGAATGGACTCTCCGGTTAGCACGTTCCGCTTCTTGCCCACTCTTTGTGTAAGAGTTGGCGATAAAGAGTGGAGGCGAAGGCGGGGAGGCGAAGGCGGGGAGGCGGTGTTCGTGCCGCGCGGCACTCCGCATACTTATTGGAATGCAGCGTCTGGGGTTCTCTGTTATCTGCGCATGATGACCCCTCGGATTTTTGAGTTAATTCAGGAAATACACGCCACGAAAGGGCGCACTCCGGCCGTGCTGCGGGCTGTGTTTCAAAAATACGATTCTGAACTGCTATAGCCATGAGCCCTGGACGCATGGGTGCGGTTTGCTCCAAGCCTCTGCATGGAGGAGAATAGCTCCTCCCCAGTACATTCGCGCCACAGGAGCCAGGCAATGTCCGAAACTGGAACACAGACGACGAAGAAAAATCCGACGCAGTACGTTTCCGATCAGTTGAACGAATTGCGGGCCAAAGGGGTGGCGCCCAAGCTGCGCGTGCTGGAAGGCGAGCAGAAACCGGTGTGCATTTTTGACGGGCGGGAAGTAATTAACCTAGCTTCGAATAATTATTTGGGGCTGACTACGCACAAGACTTTGCGGAAGGCGGCTTTGGATGCGGTGAAGCGGTACGGCGCCGGGGCCGGCGCGGTGCGAACGATCGCGGGGACGATGAAGATTCATATCGAGCTGGAGGAGCAGATCGCGCGGTTTAAGAATGTGGAAGCGTGCGTGGTGTTCCAGTCCGGATTTACGGCCAATGCCGGGACGGTTTCCGCGGTGCTCGGCAAGGAAGATCTGATCATTTCGGATGAGCTGAATCACGCTTCTATCATCGATGGGGCGCGGCTATCGAAAGCGACGATCAAGGTCTTCAAGCACAAGGACGTGAAGGATTGTGAGCGGATTTTGCAAGAGCACATGGAGTTTCCCGGGAAGAAGCTGATCATTACGGACGGTGTTTTTTCCATGGACGGCGACATTGCGCCGCTGCCAGCGCTTTGCGACCTCGCCGAGAAATACAACTGCATCATGATGGTGGACGATGCGCATTCGAGCGGCGTGTTGGGACGCGGCGGGCGCGGCACCGTTGATCATTTGAATTGCCACGGGCGCGTGCATATTCAGGTGGGTACGCTCAGCAAGGCCATTGGGGCTATGGGTGGGTACGTTGCCGGTTCGCGTGACCTGATCGATTTCCTGTACTTGCGAGCGCGGCCGTTTCTGTTTTCGACTTCGCATCCGCCGGCTACGGTGGCGGCGTGCCAGGCGGCATTTACGCTGCTGGATTCGCCCGAAGGCGAGAAGCTGGTCAAGAAATTATGGGCGAACACGAAAATGTTCAAGCGAGAATTGAAGAAGCGGGGGTTCCAATTCAAGGTGAGCGAGACGCCGATTATTCCGATTCACGTCGGTGACGCGACGCAGGCGTTTGAGTTTTCGAAGAAGTTGTTTGAGGCCGGAGTGTTCGCGCCGGCGGTCGGGTTCCCAACGGTGGCGGAAGGCAAAGCGCGGTTGCGAGCGATTGTGAGCGCGACCCACAAGAGGGAACAATTGTTGCGGGCCGCGGACATTTTGGCGGAAGTGGCCAAGCCGCTGGGCATCATTTCCTAGTCGGAGCAGCGTAGACGGGCCGTTACTGGCTTGCGCATCCACTGAATCATGTATGGGGGGCCGTAGTTTTCCTCGGCTACATTTTTGGCCCGCTTCGGGAACTTTGCGAATGCAACTTTTCTTCGCGCGGGAGCGTCCCCATATATAGGGGAGATTGCCGTTAGAAGTTGCTCCGCCTATTCGTATTTGGAGGCAGAAATGATACGAGCTGCAGTGGCAGTACTGATCGGGGTCATGTTTGCGGCGGGGGCCTCGGCGCAAACGCCAACGAGCGAGCAGACTACGGCAGTGTCAAGTGCTTCCGCGCAAACAGAAACAAACACCGCTACCTTGCCCGGCGGAACCGCGGTGAATGCGGAGCTGAATTCGTCTGTGGATTCGAAGAAGGCGAAGGTAGGCGACAGGGTCGAGGCGCACACGACCGAGGAAATAAAGTACGGCGGCAAGACCATTGTTCCCAGAGGAGCAAAGCTGGAAGGGCACGTCACGGAAGCAACCGCGCGTTCGAAGGGCGATAGCGGGTCCACGCTGGCGATTCAGTTTGACAAGGCGGTTCTGAAGAAGGGAGAGGAGATTCCGCTGAACGTATCGATTCTCGCCATTGCCGCGCCGCTGCCGGATTTCTCCAGCGGGTCACCTGGAACTGGCAACGATTCCAGGAGTGGTGGAGGCGCGCCGACTGCGAACGGATCGCCGATGGGCACCAGCCACACGCCGACGGCCACGCCCGGAACACCGAACTATCCGGGTGCTGCTGATGGGACCATGGGAGCGAGTGGTGCGGCGCAACTCTCTGCGAAGAGCCGTGGCGTATATGGTCTGGGTGACTTGAAACTTATGGTGGCCTCGTCGAATGGTAGCCAGACTACGGTCATAACTTCGAGTGGCAAAAATGTGCGTCTGGACGGCGGAACAAGGATGCTGCTCGTCGTGCCAGAGCTAGCTACCACGGCACCGACCAAATAGGTCAGACAAAATTTGAGAGCAAAAGGGGGCGCAGCAACTTGCGTCCTCTTTTTTATTTGCGCATCCAAATCCGTTTCCACGGAGCCGAGGTTGGTTCCGTACGCGTTTGCTATACTCGGCGGCATGTCTGCTGCACCGAAAAAACTGTTTCTTGTGGATGCGATGGCGCACATTTACCGCGCGTTTTTTGCGCCGATGCCGCAGCGATTGACCGGGCCGAGCGGCATTCCCACCAACGTGCCGTTCCTTTTCGGCAATATTCTTCGCCGGCTCATCAAGGATTACCAGCCGGACTACATCGGCATCGTGTTTGATCCTCCCGGAGCCACATTTCGCGACAAGCTATTTGAAAAATACAAAGCGCAGCGGCAGCCGATGCCGGATGAGATGCGCGTGCAATTGCCACTTGTGCGGCGATTGTGCGAGGCGATGAGGCTGCCGATTCTGGAAGTGCCGGGATACGAGGCAGACGACGTGATCGGCGCGATGGCACTGCAGGCGGCGAAGAAGAATCTGGATGTGCTGGTGATTTCGAACGACAAAGACATGATGCAGCTGGTAGGAACAAATGTGCGAACGCTGCGCACGGGATCGGGCGGAGCGAAGGCGGACATTATCGTCGATGCGAAGAAAGTGGAAGAGATTTTAGGAGTGCCGCCCGAGCAGGTTGTGGATTACATGGCGCTGCTGGGCGACAACATTGACAACATTCCTGGAGCAAAAGGCATCGGCGAAAAGGGCGCGGCAGAGCTGATCAAGAAATATGGAAGCGTCGAGAAGGCGCTCAACCACGCTGATGAAGTGCCCAACAAACGCTACCGCGAGGCGCTGCAGCAGCAGCGCGAACAGGTGATGATGTCGAAGCAGTTGGCGACGATCGCGACAGATTTGCCGCTGCAACTGGATTTAAATGCGTTGGAACGGCGCGAGCCAGATGTCGCTGCGCTCGGTACTCTTTATCGCGAGCTTGGTTTCAATTCGTTGTTGAAGGAGTTGAGCGCGGAGGCCTTGGCGGAGTCTGCGCCCACGAGCGCGGAGCCTAGCGTGAAGGCGGACTATGCTGTTTTTGGCGACGTTGCTGAATTTCGCGCGTATCTCGGAAAGCTGCCGGCGAAGCAGCCAGTGGCGGTTTGGCTGAATCTGGAACTTGGCGAACGGGAATCGGAAGGTTTTGGGACGCGCATCGCATCAATTGAGGTTTCGTCGAAGACTGGTGAGGGGCGTTCGGTCTGGCTCGATGAAAAAGGAGAAGCGCTGAAAGCGCTAACTCCGGTGCTCGCTGATGCGGGGCGCTCGAAGATTGTTCACGACCCAAAACTTTTTCAGTTGCTGACGGGGCGCGCTGCGAATGTGAAGGATGCGACGCAGCTTTATTCGTATTTGGTGCGGCCGACGACGGCGAATCACAATTTAGCCGATGTCGTGATGCGCCAATTCAACACTCCGCTTGGTGGAGGGCCGGGAGAACGCGCGGATTATCTGCAGCGGCTCGCTCCTGTTCTGCGCGCGCAGATCGACGACCTGGAACTCGCCGGCGTCTACGAAAAAATCGACTTGCCGCTCGCGCCGGTGCTTGCCGACATGGAGCGCATGGGCATCCGCGTGGACCCCAAAGAACTCGACAAAATGTCCATGTCGATGGAGAAGGAAGTCCGGCGGCTAGAAAAAGAAATTTGGAAACTGGCTGGGAATGAATTCAACATCAACTCGCCGGCCCAGCTGGCGGAGATTCTGTTTGACAAATTGAACCTGCAGCCGCCGATGCGCCGCGGAAAAGGGAAAGTGCGATCGACAGCCGCGGACATATTGGAGGAGATGGCTGCGCAGCACGCGCTGCCCGCAAAGATTATCGAGTACCGCGAAATCTCGAAGCTCAAATCAACGTATGTTGATGCCCTGCCAAAACTGATTCACCCAGAAACGGGGCGTTTGCACACGAGTTTTTCGCAGACGACGGCGGCGACGGGGCGGCTCAGCTCGAGCGACCCAAACCTGCAGAACATTCCGATTCGGACGGAGCTGGGACGGGAGATTCGCGCCGCGTTTGTCGCGGAGAAGGGCAAAATTCTGCTCTCGGCGGACTATTCGCAGATTGAGCTGCGCGTGATGGCGCATTTTTCGCAGGACCCCGTATTGATCGATGCCTTTCGCAATGGAGAAGACATTCATGCGCGCACCGCGCAAGAAGTTTTCGGGGTGGGCCGCATGGCGCAAAATGCAGAACACCGGCGGGCGGCAAAGGCCATCAATTTCGGAATTATCTACGGACTCTCGGCGTTCGGGCTGGCGCAGCAACTGAGCATCGGGCAGAAAGAAGCAGCGCAATTCATCAACGCGTACTTCACACGGTACCGGGGTGTGAAGGAGTTCCTGGACAAGATTCTCGTGGAAACGCGCAAAACGGGTGTGGCAAAAACGCTCTTCGGAAGAATTCGGCCGATCCCGGAGATCAATTCTCCGCAAGCGCAGCTTCGCAGCTTTGCCGAGCGCACGGCTTTGAATTCGCCATTACAAGGGACAGCGGCGGACCTGATCAAGCTGGCCATGATCAAAATCGATGAGCGCCTGACAGCGGAAAAGTTCGAAGCGAAAATGATTTTGCAGGTCCATGATGAACTGCTGTTCGAGGTGCCGCCGAAAGAAAAAGGCAAACTCGAAGAACTCGTCCGAGAAGAGATGGAGGGCGTGCACAAACTCGCCGTCCCGCTGGTCGTGGAGATTTGTTCGGGGCCCAATTGGCGGGATCTTGACTGAGGTTCGTTTCATCGGGTTGTAATCGAGTCCGAAGCTGTCTTTTCCCTCACCGTGGGCGTAGAATCCACGCAAAGATACGCGCCGACACCTCTCATGCGGCCGGCCCTTCCTGTCAGGAGGCACTTATGCGCAAGACATGGTTGGTTCTGGGCACGGTTTTGGTTGCAAGTCTTGGAATGGCGCGAGCGAAGCCGAACGCCCCGCAGGAAAAACCGAAGGATACGCAAGGCGCCACGGACGAAAATAAGATTTCCCAGGAAGACATCGACAAGAAAAATCCGGTGAAGCCCTCGCCGGAAGGCCTTGCGGCCGCGCGCAAGGTTTATGGCTACGATTGCGCCATGTGTCATGGGCCGAAGGGAGATGGGAAAGGCGACATTGTCGAGTCCATGAAGCTGACCATGCACGATTGGAATGATCCAGCGTCGCTTGCGGGCAAAAGTGACGGCGAGATTTTCTTCATCATCACCAAAGGCAAGGGGAAAATGATAGGAGAGGGCGATCGCTTGCCGGAAACCATGCGATGGAACATGGTCAATTTGGTGCGGTCTTACTCGAAGAAAGACGCGGGAGACAAGCCCGCTTCCTGAGAGGTGATAC
>DATDHE010000013.1:0-3348 GCA_036521695.1 Candidatus Acidiferrum sp.
AGCAAACCACCCACCAAGAGAAACCAAGCCGACGAGGCAAAGGGATGCGGGAGAGCATTAATCGCACTGAGTCCGCCAATGCCACCAAGCAACCAGGCGCAAGGAAGGGTGAACAGAGTCCGACGCCCGTGATCTGCGCCACGAAGTCCAGCCAGCAACGCCAGAGCGATCACAGGAACGATGTCCTCGGGGCTCATCGTGAAGTGCTTGAGGCCGTCATAGAACGGGCCCATTCCAGTCGAGTTAAGATGGGCCTCGGCGGGAGTTGCAGACATAGCGAATACAGATACGACAAACGCATATCTTAGCACTCGCGATTTGCACTTCACGTTCATGCGACCGCCTTCCAAAGGAAGAAGAATCCTCCCATTGTTACCAGACCTCCGGCAACTCGCAAAAGCTTTTGTCCCCAGCTCCACCGATGGACGGTCCCGATACCGATGCCAACAGCATGCAGGCATCCGGTGGCGATCACGAAACCCATGCTGTATAGCAGCGCACTTTGACCCGCAGGAAGTTCCGTCCCGTGAGCGTGTCCATGGAAGATGGCGAAGAAACCCACCAGAATCCCGGCAATCGTCAATGAAGGGCGAACTTCAAAAAGAATGGCAGCCCCAAGCAGGATCGCGGAAAGTGCGATGCCGTACTCCGTCCCCGGCAGCGGCACGCCCATCAGACCTAGCATGCCACCAACCGCCATAACCATCGGGAACAGAACAGGCAGCAACCAGATAGCGGGACTTCCAAGTTGGGCGCCCCAAAGGCCGACCGCGACCATCGCCAGGACGTGGTCGAGACCGGAGATCGGATGCCGAAACCCGGTGAGGAAGCCAACGGCTTCCCCCTTCTGGGTATGCGCGAGTGCCCACGGCGCACACAACAGCAAGAAAATCAGCAGGGGGAATGCGCGCACGATGCTGCTGTTCGAAGAGATTTTCAGCGGGCACCTCCCAGCAGAATCGCAACCCGCTGAATCGTCCAGAATGCACCCAGGCTGCCCACCGTGTATCCGGGAAGTGCCTGCGCCCATCGGGGCCAGCGGATTTCGAGTAGGCGGAACGAATTCTCTAGTGCCACGATCAAGCCGATAAAACCGAGCTGTCCCAACTCAACGCCGACGTTGAAGCTGACTAAAGCCAATGGAAGTTCGTGGCGCGGTAAGCCTGCGCTGGTGAGCGCGCTGGCGAAGCCGAAACCGTGCAGCAGTCCGAAGGTGAACGCTACCACCCACGGGTGCCGAATGGTGAAGCTGGTCTCACCACGCCATGAGCGTACGATCTCGGGGCCGAGAAACAAAATGCTGAGAGCGATAGCTGCATTCAGTGGAACCACGGGCACTTCGGCATATCCGAGAGTAGCGATGGCCAGTGTGATGCTGTGGGCAACCGTGAAGGCGGTCACTGTCTTGAGTAACATCCAGCGGTTTTTCACGATCAACAGCAGTCCCAACACGAAACCTGAGCGCGACGACCTGGCAAGTCGAAACCTTGCTGCGTGAAAAAATCATCCCGTCCTTTGTGCTCGGGAAGCGCCGTGTGGTTGACCGGCTGGAGCTCGACCGCTACGTAGAGAGGCGAAACGCCATGGCGAGAACAGAGGGTGCGCTTCCGGAGAAAGAGGAAATCGTCGTTTCACTAAAGAAGTGAAGCATGGTTTTTGCGAATCCATTGCTCGACGTCATGCCGCAGACTCTGCGCAATCCCGATCATCTCTTCCACTTCGCGATGAGAAATTCCTCCGCCGATGTCGTAACTGCTCACGTTTCTCTTTTTACGGAATGCGTCGAAGGCACCAATGAACTTCGAGTCTTTCCCCACGGTGAGTTCCAGCGATTGAATGACTCGGTAGTGATGACTGTCACGGCCGGCGCGGTATCCTGAGGCTGCAAGGGCGGCCGTCGCGGCCTGCAAAGCCGCGTTATAAGCGATTGCGAACCGCCAATCGTCCGACACATCCTTTGCCTGGCTGTCTTTCAGGTCGCGCGCCACAATTCCAAGCAGATTAGCGATCTCCTGCTTGCTGCTCTTATGCGCGACGAGCCAGCCGTTCTTGACTCAATCGGCGAAACTCACGCTCGTCTCCAATCACGAACAGTTTCTTTTCTTTGGCGACCGCCGACAGAAAGTGATTCTTGGCGACGAGCTTCTCCCTAAACTCTCGCGGGCCGTACACCGTCGGGTTGACTTCCCGACCCAGCTTCGTCTCAATCTTAGCAAATGTAGAAACCACATCAGAGAAACTTATCTCGCCCACGACCATCAGATCCACGTCGCTCGACGCCTTTTCCTCGCCTCGTGCAATCGAGCCGTACACGAACGCGAGCTTAATGCGATCCTTAAGAGAAGTGAGCGCTTCGTGAAGAATGTCTCGTATTCCAGACGTCTTCGCGAGGATGGTTTTCAGCTCGACGAAAATGGGATTCTTACGATTCGCCTGGTAATAGACTTGACGACCACGACGGACATCTTGGATGAGTCCGGCCTCGCTCAATTGTCGCAGTTCGCGCTGCGTTGCCCCTATTCCTGTTCCGGCGCGACGTGTGATTTCGCGTAGATAGAACTGCTCGTCGGCATGGCCGTAAAGAAGGGCGAGGATCGACCTTCGGCTTCCGCTAAAGAGGATATTCGAGAGCGCTCCGGTTCGTGTACCCATATTGGGTACAATTGTACCAATATTGGGTACATGCGGCATATCGAAATGGCAGGCCATGGCCGCCCAGGAACTGTCCGATCCGAGCGCACGGAGTGAACAAAACCGCTACTCCCCCAGCTGAACATAACAAGCTGAAGAAACGCGCTAACGCTTGTAAAGTTGCAACACAGCAGCGGGCCGCCCATTGGGCCGGCCAACGAATGCGGTTCGAGGAGGCAATCGGCATGGCTCGGCGTCTGGTTCCTTCCTCGTTTGAGTGCGACTGTGGTCACCAGTCGCATTTCTGTGAGGGCACGGTGCGTGACATGGAAGCGGACAGCCGTCGCCGTCACAAACGGATGCTCCTACTGGATTCAGAGGCCGAGGAACACGCTATCGAGTTCGAAAGAGGAGTGGCAACTGCGGTTATTTGTCCGAAGCAGGGTCGCCGCAAAATCATGGGCTAGCGACGCCGATGACGTGGTACCGACAGTAAAATTGTTTAGTCCTGCCCTTTAGTTTGGAACTCATTCGCGCAGCAGCGTGACCTAGAGGAAAGCCTTGCCTTCCAGGTTTCTTCCGGATGGCCGATTATTACCGGCCAATATTTTGAATCACACCCGTAAAAGACATAGGTGAGAAGGGTTTTTCTCTTTCAGTTGGATTTTCTCTTCAGCAGGTGGAGTTCTCTTTCTGCTGAGATCTTGGGAGGTCAAC
>DATDHE010000014.1:0-6685 GCA_036521695.1 Candidatus Acidiferrum sp.
CGACTTTGTCGCCGGGCGCGGGCACTTTGCCTGAAACATGACTGAGCAGTCCGGCAATAGTTGTAACCGTCTCATCCGCGTCCTTGCCGAAATTCACACCGAGTAATTCCTCAACGTCGCGGATGGCCATGCTGCCGCGCATCACCAAACCACCGTCCAGTTCTCGGACCACGTCAGGAGCGGGCGCTTTACCGCCGTTCCATCTTTCACCGACGATTTCTTCAACGAGGTCTTCCACCGTTGCGATTCCTGCCACTGAACCGTGCTCATCGATGATCACGGCCAGCGGCTGGCCCTTCTGCCGCATTTCGCGCAGCAGTTCCGATCCAGCCTTCGTCTCCGGCATGAAGAGCACCGGGCGCACCAACTCGCGCACTTTTCGCTTCGGCAAGTCCTGATCGGCGATATGTAGCAGGTCCTGCGCGTGGACCACGCCAAAAATATCGTCCAGAGACTTTTCGTAAACCGGCATCTTGGAGAATTTCTTCTCAACGAATTTTGCGTGGAGTTCCTCGAGCGTGGCGTCTGCCGCGATCGCGACGATATCGGGCCGAGGCGTCATCACCTCGCGCACGCGCTTGTCGCTGAATTCCACAACTTGCTCGATGAGGTCCGCCTGATCCGCCGCGATGATGCCTTCTTCTTCCGCCGCGTCCACCAGAGCCTCGATTCTCTCCTCGGTGCGTTGTTCCTGCGTCATCTCCGGTTCTTGCTCCGAGATTCGCGCCAGAGACTCCGCGCCTTCGAGGAAGACGCGTACCGGCCACACAATCCACATGGCCGCCCGGACGAAAGGCAACAAGGGCAGCAGCCAGCGGCCCGTTGTGCGGTACAGCAGCATGTCGGGGATGAAGTGCATCGCGATCACGACTTCCAGCGTCAAGAACACGCAAAATTCGATCAGCGATTCCCACGTGCCCGTTACGAAATAGAACACGCCGCGCGTTGTCTCCAGCACCAGAAACGCCAGCCAAAAATGCCCGAGAATGCGAAAGGTGCGTCCGCCGCTGCGGCGCTTGATGCGCAGCTTGGGCTCGATCTCCGCTTCAAAGATTTCCAGATGCTCGTGGACGCGCCCGGTGTTCATGCGCCCGAGCTCGCGATAGATCAGTGTCAAGTAGGAAAAAATGGGCAGGCCAAAGGCGAGCAGGACGACACCCAGAACGTAGACCCATCTAAACGTGTTCATGCCAGCCCGAATCTTCGCCGCATTTTTTGTTCGATGCGGTCCATCTCGCCGCGGTCGGTTTCGTGGTCATAGCCCAGCAAATGCAGTACGCCGTGCAGAATCAGCACACGCATCTCATCGCTCAAACTTCGCCCATGTTTTTTCGCGTAACGTCGCGCCGTCTCCGGCGCAATGGCAATGTCCCCCAAATACTTATCCGCCTTCTCATCTGGTTTTCCCAGGCTCTGCTCCGCGTCCTCTGTGACCTTCGCGAACTCTGTGTAAGTCTTTTTTCTTCGGCGCGCGGAAGCCCCACACTTCTTTTCCGTCGGAAACGAGAGTACGTCTGTAGGTCCTTTCTTTTTGCGAAAGGCTTCATTCATTCGTGAGATCTCCGCATCGCTTACCAGGCATATCGTGACGTCCGTGCCCTGGAGATCCATCTCGTCTTGTACCTTGCGCAAAAAACTTTCGAGAGGCTGCCGTGCGACGCGGACCGCACGCTGGCGGTTCAGAATCATGCTCGCTGGGTTTCTCTATTTGGATCTTTCTCTGGTGTCTCGGCAGCAATTCCGGTCTTGCCGTTTGCCGCGCCACTTGCGGCATTCACGCCACGCGGCGGATGCACCATGTCGTACTCTTCGTAAGCGCGAATAATCTGTTGCACGAGATTGTGCCTGACCACATCTTTTTCGCCGAACTGCACCACGCCAATCCCTTCGATCTTTCCGCACACTTCCAGCGCCTCAATCAACCCGGACTTTTTCCCTTGTGGGAGATCGATCTGTGTGGTGTCTCCGGTGATGACCGCTTTCGAATTGAATCCCAGCCGCGTCAAAAACATTTTCATTTGTTCACTGGTGGTATTCTGCGCTTCGTCGAGAATCACGAACGAGTCGTTCAGCGTGCGTCCGCGCATGAACGCAAGTGGCGCGACCTCGATGATTCCCTTTTCGAGAAACCTCTCCAGCTTGTCGGCGTCTAGCATGTCGTAGAGGGCGTCATAGAGCGGTCGCATGTAAGGATCGATCTTCTGCTGCAGCGTGCCCGGCAGGAATCCCAGCCGCTCGCCCGCTTCCACCGCGGGACGCGCCAAAATGATGCGGTTGACTTGCTTCGTAAGCAGCGCACTTACAGCCATGGCCACGGCGATGTACGTCTTGCCCGTTCCGCCCGGCCCGATGCCGAACATCATGTCGTGCTTTTCGATCTCTTCCATGTACCGCTTCTGGCTCGCGTTTTTCGGCGTGACCTGCTTCTTCCCAAACGATCGCGTCCGCGCCGGCTCAAACATTCCGCGCGGCGACTCATGGGGTTCTTCCGTGGCCACGCGCATGAGCGACTTTACTTCTGTGCTCGAAAGCGATCGCCCGTGCCGCGTCAGGTGGTTGTACTCCTCGACGATTTTCACGGCCTGATCGACGCTTTCTTGTTCGCCTTCGATCGTCAGCCGCGTGTCGTGCAGGTGCGTGCGCACGTGCAGCGAGTCCTCCAGCAAACGCACATTCTCGTCGAGCGTGCCGAAGAACGGTTCAATTTTTCCGGATATGTGAACGGTACGTCGCATCCAAGTGGAAGGTCTGCCTGCTAAGGAAGCCGAGTGGCCGATGGGATTCCTCCTCGTGATCGGTGACCGTGTAACAGTCAACTCAGGAAGAAACTGCTTACACCCTAACGCACCCCTGCCTCATGGTCAAGTTACGCGCTCGTTACAATACCTGGTGCCTCTGGGCCTCTCTGGCAATGGATTTCGGCATCTAAGGTCTCAGTAGACTTTGCAACGCACATTTTGCAGCAAGCACTGGCGTGCCGCTGCGTACCCCGCTCGTAACCTGTACTCTGGTACGAACGCGCTATGGCACTAGACCCCTCGTAACGAGAAGATGCCAATCGACGCTAGTACAAAAGAGTCGACGATCGTTCTAATCACTGAGGGGTGAGTAGAAAAAACATGAGGCACAAACTCTTGGTTCTAGGCACTTTCGCAGGATTGGCCGTCACTCTGCCTTCTTTGGCGGCAGAGAACTCTGGTTCCGCTACTGCTCCGGCTCCTGGCGGGCTTCACGGCACTGTGGTTTGCCGCGGCGTTGAAAATGTTCCCGTAACCGCCGACGCCGAGCAGGGCCTTCCCATGCAACTCGTCGCCCGCCTGAATTGCGGCGATGAAGTGGCCGTTCTCTCTGACTCCGAAGGCTACACTGTGAATATCCGCACGGCCGACGGCCAGGACGGCTACGTCGCGCGGATGTACCTCTCGGAGCGACCTGCGAACTCGGCAAAGGATCGGCGCGCGGTCGAAGCCGTGGTCGATAACGGTATCGCCCGCTGGCAGTCGGGCGCTCCGGGCAGCGACCAGTTCTTCAGCGGCGGCTCGGTAGTCGAATCGCTGACGGCAAACGGAATCACTGTCCAGGTTTCTTTGCAAGACACAGGCTGGAAGCTGCGCGCTAGTGTTGCGATTGCCAACGAAGGCTCCGTGCCGGTCCATTACAACCCCGCAGGGTTTACGCTGGACGAGCTGAAGCCGCGGCTCCGCACCCTCGCCTATCAGAACCCTAGAGAACTCGCTAAGGCGTTAACTCACCAGGTTTATTGGACGAACTCGAGCGCGACGGCGCCCGCATCGGCAACGTACATGAACGCCGCCTACAAGACTTCGGCGTACGTCCCCTCGACGCCCAACTATTTGGCAGATGTTGCCCAACAGGTGCAATCCGCGGTGCTCCTGCAAGGAAACGTCGGTCCGAAGGAGAAAGCGTCCGGTGTCGTGTGGTTCGAGCGCGACAAAAGCCCGCAGCAACTTAACTTGAGGATCTTCGTGGGCGACCAAATCTTCGAATTCCCGCTTTCCTTCCCTCAACACTAAACAAAACAACAAAGAGGCAGCACCGCGCCCAGCGCACGTCCACCCCGGCGTGCGATACAAAGCGCAAACGCAACTCCCGCCCCGGCGCTCCGCCACCCCTCGGAGTCCGGGGCTTATTCTTGCTGCCAGCTCTTCGTTGTGTCTTTCTAAAGACCGCAATACATACCCGCCATTTCGTTATCGTTGACTCGCCAAAATCTGGCGAGTATCTTCCCTCCGTAGTAACAACCATCTCCGGAGGGAGAACAAATGCACGCGATATCACGGAGGAGATTCTTCGGATTCGGACTTGGAGCAGCGGCCGCAGCGGGAATCGCTCCCCTCAGCCTAACCCCGTCAACATATGCAACCTCAACAGACCTCGCAACCCTGCCCGAAAATGCAAGCGCTTTGTTTGGATCCATCGACAAGGCGCTCGAATTCCAGAACACCATGATGGACGCCTACGCCTCAGGCGACACGGTGCGCCTGACGCAGAGTTACGCCGACCAGTCCGGCCTCGAATCGACAGCCTTCACCTACGACAACGCCGTCGCCATCCACGCCTACCTGCTCAATGGAGGCCGCGACTCTCTCGCTCGCGCTGAGGTTCTGGGTCAGGGCCTTATCTACGCCCAAGCAACCAATTTCCCTTTCAACGACGGCCGCTTTGCGCAAGCCTATTTCGTCAACACCGCCTCACCCAGCGGCGCCTTCATTACTCCCGCATCCTTTCCTTTCTTTTTCTACACTAGCGCGGTCGGCGACCAGTCGTGGGCAGGCATGGCGCTGGCGCAGCTCTATCGCCGCACCCGCAACGGCAGCTATCTCACGGCGGCTCTCAACGTCGCAAACTGGATCGTAACCAACACGTTTAACACGCTCGGACCCGGCGGCTACTCCTTCGGCACCAACATCAACCAGTTCAACCAATCCGTCCCCTCCACCAATGGCAAGTCCACGGAACACAACATCGACACTTATGCGTTTTTCACCATGCTCGACGAGCTCGCAAATCACGGCGCGGCCAATAACGGTACGTCCTGGAAGGACCTCGCCGCGCACGCCCTCAGCTTCGTGACCGCCATGTACAACGTCGCGGGCGGCTACTTCTTCACCGGAACGCTCGGTGACCAGGTCACCGTCAACCCCACTCCTATTCCCGAGGACTGTCAGACCTGGTCCTATCTTGCCCTCCTCGACAATCGCTTCAAGCACACCATCGACTGGGCTATCGCCAATCTGCAGGCCACCGATACAGCTGCTTCTCCCCACACCAGCCTTGCCGGAAACGAATCCTTCACCGGCATGGTCTTCGACACCGCTAGTCTCGCCCCGACCATCCCCGGCTCCGATCCCAATGCGGTCTGGCTCGAAGGAACCTCGCACACTATCGCCGCGCTCATCGCGCGCTCCATTGCCGGCGCAGATAGCCTGCACGACCGCGTCCAGGATTTGCAAAACGCAGTAAAGTTTGTGGACACCTGCGAGGCCGCGCAAGCCCAATTGGGCGCAGGACAAACCGTCAACGGCGCCGCCATTCCGCTCGCCCAAGGTCTCGTCGCCTCCACCAGCCAAATGGACACCGGCTTCGGCTTCACCTACGGTCCCTCAAAACACATCGGCGCGACAGGCTGGTACCTAATTGCGGCCCGCGGCGGCAACCCGTTCCAGCTAGGTGACGTAACCTTTGGTCTATAGAAAACTGGAAAGTGCGGCAAATGGTGGATGCACCACTTTGCTTCCTCAATCTGCGGGCGCGGCGCGAGTCTTGGCCCATTGACGGATGGATTCGACTTCCTCCGCCCGAGTTACGCTGAGCGGCTGCGTCGCGCGAATTTCCGCTAGAAGAATCTCTGTCGTGAGTCGTTGCTTCTGTGCAAACGCCGTGGACAATCGCTTGCTCGATTTCCGCGCCGGAAAAGCCGTTGCTTCCCGCAGCTAGCTTCGCCAGATCAAAGCTTGTGGCGTCGCGCCCGCGCTTTTTCAAGTGTAATCCGAAGAGCGCCGCGCGAACCTCGATGTTCGGCAAATCCACGAAGAAAATCTCGTCGAACCGGCCCTTGCGCACCATTTCCGGCGGCAATACCGTAATGTCATTCGACGTCGCCAGCAGTCGCTGCGATAGTCCCGCGTCCGCTTCCCCGCTCGAACCTGGCGACGCAAACGCTTTCTCGATCTCATCGATCCACAGGACCATCGGCGCCAGCTTCTGCGCCAGTTCGCGCGCTTTGTGCAGCTTCTTTTCGCCCCCTCCACTCATAAAAGGGCACACCCAATTCCATCTCCACATCCAGCAGCATCTGCTCGAAGCGCTCCTCTTCGGGTGTCTCGACGGTGATGATGGGGTGCCGCGAATTCACCAACAACCTTAGTTCGTCATGCTTGTTCGGTTTTGCCATCGCGCCCGCTCTGCTCGCTTGATCTACAAACACTTTCCCACTCCCATACTCCGCCCCGAGACCAACTCATCCCGCCGTTTCATCCCACTCATCCCACCTCATCCCACGTTCCCGATTGACAGAAAATTACCTCTCACGTATAGCATGCCTTTTACATGATTCTGTCTTGCCCTGTAGCGTCGGCATCTTGTCGGCGTTTTTGCTATCCGGGACCCCCTAACTCTTTTACTCGCGACACATACGAAACGGACTGCGGCCACCGATGGGTTC
>DATDHE010000015.1:0-4095 GCA_036521695.1 Candidatus Acidiferrum sp.
TCAATGTGACCGACCACCCAACCGCGGAATGGACGGGACAGCAACTGCCGGAGGCCTTTCCCTTTGACCAACTACCCCGCTACCTGCTGCGCGACCGCGATGCTATTTTCGGCAATCACTTCCGCGAACAGGTGCGAGACTTGGGCATCAGCGAAGTTCTGTCTGCACTGCGCTCGCCTTGGCAGCGTGCCTATATAGAGAGAGTGATCGGCACCATTCGACGCGAGTGCCTCGATCATGTGATCGTGTTCCATGAAAACGCGTTACGACGAACCCTCGATTCGTATTTCGATTATTATCACCGATCGAGAACACATCTTTCGTTGGGGAAGGACTCGCCGGAGCCACGAGCGATTCAGCCGCCGTAAGTGGGATCGGTCGTGGCGCTACCGCAGGTCGGGGGACTCCACCACCGCTACGAATGACGAGCCGCCTAAAGAGCCCAAATCCAGCGTGCTACGCGTTGCCTCTGCTCGGACCCTTGAGATCTGTCTCCGAAGTGTGCTTCGTTGCACACGCGTGCCCGCGCGAGTTTCGTTCACCAGACTCGAGCAGGTCCACGAATTGCTTGAGCCTGTCTGGTTAGGGGAATGACATCCCCCATGGGCTGCACAGAATATTCGGTAGGGACAGAGCGGGACTGCAGTGCTCATGAAGCCGACGGACACCGAGGACGCAGTGCTGGCCAGCGGACTCAATTCAACAAGGATACCGCACACGTTCCGCTGGGCGGAACCACGAGTCCTAAGTCACCGGCCGCCTTCGTTTTCGCTCCACAAAATCGTGGAGGCCGCGGGGACCATCGCGCAAGGCTATCTTGAAGTGTACCCGATTCTGTGAGGCGGATTGGTCACTCTGGCGCCGATTGCCAATCCGCCCATAGGAGCGTGAAGCTAATTCCAAAGAACGAACGCCTTACCTCTGATTGAGTTGACCTACTCGGCGATTTGCCCAGCCTCAAGGACTGGCTGCGTTTTGGGCGCACGCATTTTCTCTATTTCGTGCGCTAGCCCGGTAATGTCGAACTGTGTCGTGACCCCCGGTGCGACTTCTAAAAGCATCGTCTTGTGCATTATCATGTCTTGAACAAGGAGTTGGTCACCGCCAACAGAATCACCTGTGGCACCTTCCAGCACCGGGCCGATGGAAGCGTCTGTCTTGGCAGGGTATGACCATAAGACGCTGTATAGGTTCTCCGTGCCGAACCCCAGTTCGTCCCACTCGATGCGTTTCTCTTGTCCATCCTCAAATTTCACGCGGAGATACATTAACTTGCCTTTGGCCGGCTGGTGATGGACAGACTCCCAGTGCGCGTGCCTGACGAAAGACAAGAAAGAATTCGTTCCCTTCTGGAGGATGACTAAATCGAACTTGCCGTCTGACGAAGTTCTGCTCAGCGCAACGGCGTTGCCGAGGCGGTCTTTGACATTTTGAGAGTGCCAGGCTTGCTGATTCATGTGTTCGACCGACGGTATGGGAAGCACAGCCGCTGGCTCAATAACGGGAGATGTACTAGCTGGCCCGGCGGATGCCTGCACTACTGTCGGTGCGCTCTTTGAGACGACTTTTTGGGAATTTTCTGAGCATCCTAAAATGGTGAACAGGACGCCCGTGGACACCAACAAAAAGACCTTCTTCATTCTTGTCTCCTCACAAAGTGTTCCTCGAATGGTCGATCGCTCAATGTTCTTAAGTCTGAGGTTCTTTCTCCGAACCTTGAATAGCCCGAAGGTACAGGTGTGCTCAAGGCTAAACTGGACTTTAATAATCTCTTCTCCTTGGAAGTCACCGAGGACCGCCTGATAGATAAACTCCGCGCCTGTGCTATAAGCATTTTGATGACGGCGAACTCAAGCGGGCGCTGCTGACGTTTCGGCGACAATCTCGACCTTCGCGCCTTGCCTAAACAACCCGCGTACCTTGTCCCAGAATTCGCCTCCGAGGAGAAACAGCCCTACCAGCAATAGCAATTCGAGCGGCAGGTCTTGCAGGAACAAATACATGCTCCCCGGGCCCAGAATCGCGACATATGGCTCGGCCCAGGTCATCAGGACAGGCACCAGGAACAAAATCAAACCGATGTAATAGCGATGACGACCTACCTGTTGAGGTGGGCCAAGCTTGCGGAGAAATCCGAACAGAAGCCGCTCGAGGTGATTGAACCCGGACTTGCCCAATACGGCTATCGCGGTGACCAGCCCTACCTTGGTTGCGATAAAGACGCCTCCTGACAGGCTTGCGATTTGAGCGGTGCTCCACCCTGCGACGGAAGCGATCGGGACTAGCAGCCATCCGGCTTGTGTCCCGACGAAGATGAGAGTACCCCGTGATTCGGGCATGATCTTGATTTCCGGGCATCTCACCAAATCCAAACTGGCGATAAGGTCGTTGACATAGCTCCACACTAGGGCTACGTTCACCCACAGCGTAGCAAATGCGTCACGGAAGGCCCGCTTCAAACACCCCCCGGCGTTCCGCTCGCCTTCGCGGGGTCCGCAACTCCCTAATGGGCTGTCAATGGCTGCCCTGGGAAAATGGCGCACACTTTTTGGGACGCGTTGTCGCCCAGAGTAAACACAAATTCATCACGGATTATGGAAGGGTTGCCCGTAATCCGCCCAGAACGCAGGGTTTGCAAGCCAGATTACAATCTGGACAGGGTGTCGGCGGCTGCACTCGTCCGTACATAGACCCGATCTGTCGGTGTGGACGGGCTCTGTATTTGAATAGCAATAGATGACCGCGTTCAATTAGTGCTTAGCGTGGACAACATGAACGCCAGCGTGTCCGGGCGCGAGTCCTTGAACGCCGCGGCCGAACCTGAACGCGATCTCCTGGAAATTGATGTCTTCGATGGCACAAAATCCGCGCGAGCGAAGAATCGCTGCAATGCCAGCCGGCTCGAAACGGCTGACCAAACGCTCATCAATTTTCCTAAGCTGTTCGGTCCGCTCCGTTTCTAATTGCCTTGGCTCTTCGGAGAATGCCTCGGGAGGTTCCATGTAGTCGAACACCACCTCCGCGTTCTGGATTGACGACATGTAGTCCAGAGTGCGGTCGATAGCGTCCTGTGTCAGATATGGCACAACCCCAAGCCAAGTGAAAAACACGGGCGAGTTCTGCTGAAAGCCTGCGGCGACGAGCTTCAGTCCCACATCGTCCCGCTCGAAATCGACTGGCACGAGAATAAGCCATGGCGGAAGTGCGATTTGAGCTTCAGCCAAGCGCTGGCGTTTCCATGCCTGCGTCGCGGGGTGGTCCACCTCATAGATACGGATCTGTCGTGCGCCATGGGGATTCCGGAGAGCGAAAGTGTCGAGTCCGGCGCCAAGGATGACGATCTGCCGAACCCCTCCTTCGACAGCTCTTGACAAAGCATCTTCCGCAATCCGGCTTCGCGCGGCGGTGAACAGGCGTCCGATGCTGGCCAAGGGGTGTCCGTTCGCAAAATGAAGCACTTCCTTTTCGTCTTCACGCAGAATCTTCATGGCAAATGGGTCACGGAGGATTGAGCCATGATCGAGCACCTGATGAGCAGCTCGTTGTCGGGCGATCATCAGGGCTGTGCGGCTGGGTTCATTAGGCTTCATGTTCGAGGTCTCCGTTCTCATCAATAGCTGACCGCACGAGCTGTCGTGTGCGCGACTGGCGCCGTGCACACCGATATCCTCCGCTCAATTAGATACCTCCCGAATCCGGTCCCAAGCAGGAACCAAAATGGCCGTGGCTTATGGCTGCAGAGCGCCGCAGCGATGCCTGACCCTACCACGAGGAGCTCTAAACCCGTCACGCGGCCAGTCCGCCAGAACTCGTACATACCGCCCAATAGAATCACGAGAGCCGCCAAGAAGCGTCGATGGAGATGCATGCCATCCAATCTAAGCAAGCATCCATTGGTTCAGGCTGTATCGTCACCAATCCGGACATAGTTCGGTTACTTCTGCATTGCCCGTAAGAACGAAGCCGCCCGGCGGCGGACGCTTCGCGTGAGGTAGTGGAGCGTTGGATGCTCGTCGGTTTGATGTAAGTGTGGGTCACAGGAGGTGTTCCTGTGACCCATCTACGAAAAATGATGCTGGAAGAACTCCAGCGTCG
>DATDHE010000016.1:0-19635 GCA_036521695.1 Candidatus Acidiferrum sp.
ACACTCTTAACAAAAGAATCGCTGAAAGCAATTCTCAGTAGCGCGCCAAATATATAGAGGAAAGGAATCAGCTGAAGTACCACCGCGAGGGAGAGCAGTTTCTGGAAAGCTTCCTGCACGCCAGTCTCGCTGGCGGTTAGATTTGCCGCGACAAGACCCAACGACCGTAGGACGTAGGCCGCGAACGAAAGGCCGATCAGTTTGTTCCAGAGCCACCAGCCGCTAAAATTCAAAACGACAAGCACCATAGATACGGCAGCGTGAACGATGAGCGCGGCGTATGGCGTACCGTAGCGTGGATGAACCTTACCCAACCATGCGGGCATGTAAGAATCGAGCCCCGCGACAAATGGAATACGCGCCGAGCCCCCGAGCCAAGCCGACGCGATTCCCGCAATCGACAAGCTCAGCAGAAACGCAAAGGGCGCCACGATCCATACGACTCCAACGCGGCTGGCCATGTGGCCCACAGCCTGAACAATTCCTTGCAGCACGTTGATGTCGCCTTTGTTGATCGCAATGAGCAGCGTCAGTGTCGCACCGATGTAGAGCGCGCCGGACAGCACGCCGCCCCAGGCGACCGCGCCAGGCAAAGTCTTTTGTGGACTTTCGATTTCGTCTCCCATGACGGAAGCAAGCTCCAGCCCGACCAATCCGAAGCAGATCACGCCGAATGAGTTCAAGACGAATTTAGGATTCGGCGGGATGCGAAAGTCGGCCAAGGTCACGCTCGTACCGAACCGCAAGCATACGACGATGCCCAGCCCGATTAAGACCGCGGCGGCAATTCCAGTGCCGATTGCGCCGAGGTTGTTGATCCATTTCCCGACGCCCAGACCGACGATATTCAGGACGACGAGCAGGATAAGCAGCAAGAGCGAGGCGGTTAGCGCGAAAGTTTTGTTGTCGCCCAGCGCCTCGTGGCCGGAGCCTAGCGCAAACACGGAAACGCCTACGAAGTACAGCATGACCGTTGGCACGTACATCATGTTGTTGGTCCAGTAGCACCAGCCGGATAGAAAACCGTGGAAATCTCCGAAGACTTCCTTGGCCCAGAGGTAAACGCCGCCTTCACCGGGATAGCGATGCGCAAGCTCGATGACGGCGATTCCTTGCGGCCAAAAGAAAAGCAAGAGCGAAATAATCCACAGCCAGACGGTGACGCCGCCGTTAGCGGCAATCGACGGGACGACGTTCAGGTTGAAAACGGCGACAACAAAAAGCAGAACGAGGTCCATGCGTCCCAATACGCGGCGGAGGTGCGGCGTGTCTTGAGCCACAGGCGCGATGGGTGCGGCGGACGCAATGGCGGCCTCATTCTGCAAAGGAACGGCTCCTAAAATCAGTGGCCAGCAGCACCGACGAAGTGTGCGCCACGTTCGAGCTGCGCTTTTGCGAGAGAGGGCGCGACTTCATCGAACACGGCGAGATGCTTGTCGATGTCGGCTTCGGTGTGCTGGACGGAAATGGTCCACTGCTCGTCCCACCAATAGGGCTGCGGCAGGACGCCGCGGTTGACCATCGCGAACCAGTAGTGGCGCCAAAGATCGACGTCGATATGGGTCCAGTCGCGGTAGTTGCGAATTTCCTGCGGATAGAGCATTAGCGCGCCGTTGACTCCGGCGCTTATGACGTAGGCTTGCAGGCCGGTCTTTTTGACGATGGCGCGATAGCCTTCGGTGAGCTGCTTGCTTAGCTTATCGACGTGCGCGTAGTTTTCCCGGGAAAGAACATCGCGAAACGTTGCAAGCCCCGCAGCCATGGCCACGCGATTCGTGTTGTAGGTACCGCCGTGAAAAACTTTGTGTTGAGCGATTAGATCCATCACCGCGCGACTTGCTCCAAATGCGGCGAGCGGCAGGCCACCGCCGATGGATTTGGCCAGGCAAATCATGTCCGGCTTCACGCCGAAGTATTCGCTGGCGCCGCCCCAGGCCAGCTTCGCGCCGGTTTTTACTTCGTCGTAGACCAGCAGCGCGCCGTTTTTTGTGGCGATATCGCGCAAGCCCTGAAGAAAACCGGGCTGCGGCATGCACAGACCGACGTTCATCAAAATGGGTTCGAGAATGATCGCGGCGATCTGCCCGGGGTTTTCGCGGAAGCGGCGTTCGACACTGGGAAGATTATTGAACGCAGCGACAACCACATTCGCAAGCGACGCTTTAGGCACGCCGCCTCCGCCGGGAACGGAGTTGGGCGCATCGGGGTCACCGTAGTCTTCGGCCTTGGGCTTGACGCTGACGAGCGCGGTGTCATGCAAGCCGTGGTAAGCGCCTTCAAATTTTAGGATTTTTTCACGGTTCGTGGCAGCGCGGGCGATGCGGCAAGCGTGCATCGTGACTTCCGTGCCGCTCGATCCGAAGCGCACCATTTCGACGGGATAACGCTTGCAGATTTCTTCCGCAAGCTCCCATTCCATATCGTGCGGCATGCCGAACGTCGTTCCCTCATGCAGCTTTTGCTCGACGGCCTTCACCACCGCGGGATGGCAGTGCCCGGCCATCAACGCACCGAAACACAGGTTGTGATCGATGTACTCGTTCCCATCGATGTCGTGAATCCTGCTCCGCCTTCCGTCCTTGACAAACAGCGGATAGGGTTCGTAGTGACGATAGTTGCTGGCAACGCCGAGCGGGATGCGCTGCAATGCGCGCTTGTAGGCGTCCGCGGATTTTGGCGTGCGCTTCTCGTAAGTGGCGATTTCCCTCTTCAGCGCGTCGTGCATTTTGATACTCCGTGATGGGTGGCCGTCTTGCGGTTTCCCGTAGCAGGTCTATTCCCCGCGGTCAGTCTCAGATGGAAAAGCTCTGGAGATGCGTCGAACTGGTTCCTAGATTATCGCACGTGCGAATGCGCGACCCCTTACGAGCCGCGCCTCTTTGTTACATGAAAACTCCTTCGATGGCTAAAACAGCAGTTTCAGCGCGAACTGGATCAGACGCGGGTCGCGCACTTTCTGCGGTTGGCCAAAAGTTGTGCCGGCATTTCCGGAGTTCCCATCGATGCTATAGAACTGCGCGTGGTTGAACGCGTTATAAATTTCCGTCCGGAATTCCACACGCAGCTTTTCGCCGACCTGGGTGTCCTTGAAGATGCCCAGGTCCCAATTGTTGATTGGAGAATTGCAGCAGACCGTGCGCGGTGCATTTCCAAATTGGCCAAGCGTGATTGCCGTGGGATCCGTCGAAGGCCCGGTACTCGGATCATAAATTGTATTGTCGAATTGGTTTGGATCGAATCCAAAACCGGAAACCGGCTGACATGGAGTACCTGTCCCTGAAAGCGGACCCGTCCCGAAAGCACAGACAGTACCGCGCGGATTTGAAGTCTTGAAAGCGGTAACGAGATTGGGTTTCCCAGGGCATTCGAATCCCTGGATGCTGCCTTCCAACTCACTGTCATTGCAGTTGTTGATCAAAACAGGGAAACCGCTTTGGAAAGTATAGATCCCGGATACTTGCCAGCCGTTGAGCGCTTTGCCAGCAAAGCCCTGCTTCTTCGGAATCGGCAAATCCCAGACATAGTTGAAAACGAAGCGATGCCGCGCATCGTAGAGTGAGGGCCCGTAGGTCGCATTAAAGTTGGTCGGGTTTAGGATCTCCTCAAAGCTCGAGGCGTTGTCCAGCGACTTGCTGTACGTGTAGGAAGCCTGAAATTGCACCCCATGGGAAAACTGCTTTTGGAAGAGCGTCTGCAGCGAATTGTAATTTGAATGCGCTGCCGTATCTTCATTAAAGATGCTTCCGAAGGTCGGAGTTCCATCAGCCGGGCAACCGTTCGTCAAAGGATCTGCATTCAGAGGCTGGCAATTGGGAGACGAATAGGGGCGCAACCCGACGAGTGTAACGGGATTGGCCAGCACTGTTCCGGCGGGTATGACCAAGCCGCCCGCGCCAGCGTTGTAAGGCAAATGGAATCCACCCTGAGGAATGACCGTTCCCGCAGGAATGGTGTAAGCGCTGTCCTCACCAAACGTGCTGCAAGTACCCGTCCCCAGGGTCGAATTCAGATCCAGGCATGTTTGCCCGTTCCCGGCGTTCTGATCGTAAATGGCGAGAAGCCGATGGCCCTGCGAGCCGACGTAACCGATTTGGAAAAGAATATCGCCGGGCAATTCGCGCTTGATCGTGAGGTTGTACTGCGCCGAGTACTGTGTCCGCAGCGTCGTCGGAAACTGGCCGAACAGCAAAATAGAACGATAGAGCGACCAGTCAACAGCCTGGCCACGCGGAGGAGTGAGGAAGCCATTCGAGACGTTTGGCTTGGTCGTCCCGTCTTGCCCCACAAAGGGAGTGCTGAAGAGCGGGTTCGAAACCGAGTTGCTGATGCCGAAGGGCGGTTCAGCGACAAACTGCTCGAGAACTAATTGTTCGATCGGGTTGTAGAAGAGTCCCCATCCCATGCTGACGGTGGTCTTGTTTGGACCGCCGGTCAGCTTGGAGAGCATTCCGTCTTTCCAACCAGGACTCCAATTCAAGCCGAGGCGCGGTGCAAATGCTTTGGTGTAAGTGTTGATCAATCCGCCGGGGACGCCTTTGTCACCCGGAACTACCAGTCCCGTTGGGAGCGTACCCGTGTTGGCACAATTTGGCGTGGGAGCTCCAGGTCCTTGAAACTGGGGGAGCTGCGAAAAAGTCGCAACGCTTACGGCAGAGAGTGCGCAGGGATAAATCGTCGAATTCTGCCCCGGATTAAACCGTTGCACTTTCTGACCGATGTCTGTCAGCGGCGTATTCATCTCCCACCGCAAACCATAGTTGAGTGTGACGTTAGATTTAATCTTCCAACTGTCTTGCGCGAAGAGATAGAGCGAAGTGCTCCGAACCAGTTCCTTGTTGCCGGAGCCTTGCGAATATGAGGTAGGCAGGCCCAAAAGGAAATTCGCATAGGGATCGGCGGAGCCCGTATCATTCGAACCGCCCGACCCCAAAATGTACTCGCCGTTTACGTTGAAGTAGACAGTCTGGTCGAACTTCTGATAGCGGGTGTCAGCGCCAAACTTGAAGCTGTGGCTGCCGACGATCTTGCTGTAGTCATCGCTGAACTGAAACGTATTCCCCGTTTGCGGCAATTGTCCTTCGAAGTTGTTCCCGAAGAGGCCAGTGGTGCCATTCAGAGTGACAAAAGGCACGCCTTCAAACTTCGAGCCGAGCCCTGGGTGGATTCCGCATCCGAATTGGCCGGGGCACACCGGCGTATTGGGGTCCGCGGCCGTACCCAGAGGATTCCCGTTCGCATCGACCAGTGGTGTGTCGGACGTTCCACCAAAACACTGCGGGGCGGGGATGGCGCTGCCGCAGGAAGCAGTTACGAGATTCGTCGTCGTCGGCGTGTAAAATTGTGGTTCGGCTTCCCGGAACAGCGTAAAGCGGAACTCGTTCACAGCTGTTGAGCCGATCGTCCATGTATGACTCGCATTGACCTGCTGGACGTGCGAAATAATCCGGCCCCCGAAATTGCCCAGCGAAGCGCCCGCCAACTGAAAGATGGCAAAGGGATCGAGAGTGTTGTCGTTGTTGTAGTAATAGTAGACGGAGAGCTTCTGGTCCTTGTTCAGGATTTCGTCGTAATGAACTGAGAACTGATCGCCCCTATCCGTGGACTTGGATACGCCTTGAGCGAGCGAGCTGGTGCCTCCCGAGCCCGGAAGATACTGCAACATACTTTGCGCGACTGGATCAAAACACGACGTAGGTATTTTGTTATTCGGGAAAATAGCGCTGTACGCCGCTCCAGCAACGGGAGCCGAGCCTCCCTCCATCGTGATGGCGCTGGCGCAACCGGGTCGATTCTGCAAAATCGTGGCCACGGTATTGTCAGTAAGAGTCCCGCTGAATGGGGCGGCAGTGCCTCCTGCGGAAAAATCGCCAGCCTCGTCCGCGCCCGTGGGGACGGGTACTTGCTGTGAAACGATGCCTCGCACGATACGCCGTCCTTCATACGACCCGAAAAAGAAGATTTTGTCTTTTATGATCGGGCCGCCAATCGTTCCACCAAACTGGTTCTGATTGAAAGGAGGTTTTGGGGTCGGCTGAAACGAAAATCCATGTGCGTTGAGAACTGTGTTGCGGAAGAATTCATATGCGCTGCCATGGAAGTCGTTCGTGCCAGACTTGGTCACTACATTGACGACTGCGCCGGAATTGCGGCCATATTCGGCGTCAAAAGAATTACTGATCACACGGAATTCCTCGATGCTGTCCGGCGAGGGTTGCACTGCCGGCAGGTTGGCGAACAGGTCGTTTCCATCCCCGCCGTTCACGGAATAATTATTCGAGCGGCCGCGGCCGCCATTTACGGTCACAACCCCTGGCTTGTCTGAGCCATAAAACAAATTGTTGCCGATCTGTGACTGGACTCCAGGCTGTAATTGCAACAACTGATAAACGTCGCGTTCGTTCAGCGGCAGTTGCGTCGAGGAGCGCTCGTTGACGACGGCCCCGAGTTGTGTGGACGTCGTGTCTATGACCGGCGGAGCTCCCGTGACCTCTACTCTTTCCGCCGTGGAACCAAGTTGCAGCGTGACGTCGACGCTGATGACTTCGTTCAAGTCCAGCGCAACTCCTTTGCGGATATATTTCTTAAACCCCGCCTGAGTGACGTCTATTTCATAGGTGCCGACGGGCACTTCGATGAAGATATACTCTCCGGTCGCACCGCTCTGCACGTCGCGGGTCGCATGCGTCGCCTCATTGACGAGTGCAACCGTGGCGGCGGCCACGGAGGCGCCACTGGGATCGCTGACCGTTCCGCGAATCCGGCCGCCGGTGCTCTGCGCCCCGGCAAACGGTGCGGCGAGAAGAATAGCGGGCGCGAGAAACAGCAGAGAAACAATGTTGCAACGGCGGGGCGCATTGCCCCGCCAAAATCCAGCAGCCAGTTTCATGAACTCACCCCTTGTCTCGAAGAATTCTCTTGGCAGTGAATTCTTCGAGGTTGCTGTGCCCCCGAAACCTTACTATAATCCCGCAAACTTAGAGAAAGCCGGGAGCCGTGTCAAGCGGAAAGAATTTCTCCAAGCCATCAGCAAATCGAACGGTGCGCCGGCTGCTGCGCATCAGCGAGGTGGCGCAGCGCTTGGGCATTTCCTCTTCTGCGCTGCGCGCCTGGGAAGCGCTCGGCCTTGTTTCCCCGCATCGGACGGAGAGCCGCTACCGTCTCTATGCCGAGGCTGACGTGCGTTTGCTGCAGCGCGCGGTTTTTCTGCGGCGCGCCCGCGGACTGAATCCCGCAGCCATTGTGCATGTTTTAAAACGCCAGGGCGTCGTCCCTGCGCCTGCGGAGAGCGCTGCTCTTCCCGGCCAGCGCTTTCGGCGGTTGCGCATGCGGCGTGGTTTATCCCTCGCACAGGTGGCGAGGGCCACGAAGGTTTCGGTCGGCTTTCTAAGCGCGCTCGAACGCGGACAGATGCGCTCTTCCATTTCCACGCTCCGCCGCATTGCGCGGTTCTACCGCACGAACATTCTCTCGCTCTTCGAAACTGCGGCGGAAAATCCGCGCCTGGTGCGCCCTGGCCATAGAAAAATTTTGGAGACCACTCCCGGAGTCCGCATGGAGCTTCTGGCCTGGGGCCAAACGGCCATGGAACCGCATCTTTTTCGCATCAAACCCGGCGGCGGCAGCGGTGAATCTTATTCACACGAAGGCGAAGAGTTCTTGCACGTCCTTCGCGGTGATTTTGAGATTTGGCTGAACAGCAAAGAACATTACCGGCTCAAACCGGGCGACAGCCTCTATTTCGAAAGCTCAACGCCGCACCGGTGGGGAAATCCTGGGCGTTCCGAAACCTGGCTGCTTTGGGTGAATACGCCGCCGACGTTCTAAAAGGATGTGGCTCGTGATTTGCGGATGCCGCAAGAAAACAAAATCGTGGAGCTGCGAATGACTGCGTCGCGCAAAGTGCTGATCGTGCTGGCGTTTGCCATTTTGCTTGTTTTGGGGTTCTCTGCGACAGCCCGCGCCCAGTATGCGCCGGAACCGAAGGCCCAGCCCGTGGACACTATCCTCATCCACGGCAAAGTCTATACCGTAAACTCCAAACAACCCTGGACGCAGGCCGCAGCCATCCGAGAAGAAAAAATCGTCGCTGTGGGTAACGATGCCGAAATCGAAAGACTACGCGGGCCGCGAACAAAGGTCATTGATGCCGGGGGAAAGCTGGTTTTGCCCGGCCTCGTGGATTGCCACATTCATTTCCTGGAAGGTTCCATCAGCCTCGGTCAAGCCAATCTCGAAGGCGCAAAAAGTCCTGCCGACATTCAACACATCTTGCGCGAATACGCGGCGAAGCACCCCGGCGATGGATGGATTCTCGGCGGTGGCTGGAACTACGCGATGTTCGGCGAAGAAAATCTGCCTAACAAGAAATATCTCGACGAGCTTTTCCCAAATCGCCCCGTTTTTCTTTCTGGCTATGATGGACATACTTCCTGGGCCAATTCGAAGGCCCTGGCGCTTGCAAAAATCGACAAGGACACGCCGAATCCCGCCAACGGCGCTATTGTGCGCGATTCGAAGACCGGCGAGGCCACGGGAGCCCTAAAGGAATCCGCGGGCGGGCTCGTCGGCAAACTCGTGCCCAAGCCGACGCCAGCGGAAAAACTCGCTGCCCTCCGTGCCGGCATCCATTGGGCCAACGAAAACGGCCTGACGCGCGTGCACAGCGCAGGCGGCGATTTCGAGGAGTTTGCTCTTTACGACGAACTGCGCCGCCGCGGTGATCTGACACTTCGCATGTACATCGCTTATTTTCTGAATCCGCCGGAGTTGCGCCCCAAAGATATCGCCGCGATCGAAGAAGCGCGCAAAAAATACACCGGCGACTGGCTCTCCGGCGGCGTGGTCAAGATGATGATCGACGGCGTCATCGAAGCACATACCGCCGCCATGCTCGAACCCTACGCCGACGACCCATCCACGAAGGGCAAATTGTTTTGGGACCCGGACAAGTACAAAGCGGCCGTCGCGGAACTGGATAAACGCGGCTTGCAGCTCTTCACCCACGCGATTGGCGACTACGCCGTGCGCACCGCTCTGGACGCGTATGAAAATGCGGAAACCGTGAACCACACGCAGGACCGTCATCCGCGTATCGAACATATCGAAACCATAACCTTCGCGGACATCCCTCGCTTCGGAAAGCTGGGGGTAATTGCGAGTATGCAGCCGCTGCATGCTTACCCCGACGAGGACACGTTGCGAGTCTGGGCCGGCAACGTTGGACCGGAGCGCGCCTCTCGCGCTTGGGTCTGGAATAGCATTGCGAAAGCCGGCGGGCATCTGGCATTTGGCAGCGACTGGAACGTGGTGACGCTGAATCCGTGGGAAGGCCTGCAAATGGCCGTCACGCGCCAGACCACCGAGGGCCAGCCCGACGGCGGTTGGATGCCGGAACAGCGAGTTACGCTGGCGCAGGCCGTCGAAGGTTACACGCTCGGAGCAGCCTACGCAGGACGCCGCGAAAAAACGGAAGGTTCAATTGAGCCGGGTAAGCTCGCCGATCTCGTCATTGTTTCGCAAAATATTTTCGAGATTGATCCGCATGCGATTGCGCTGACAAAAGTCGTCAAGACAATCGTTGGCGGAAGAGTCGTCTATCAGGCGGACGCGAAATAAAAAAGCCTTCGCCGCGACTCGGACGAATGCGGCCGGCAAGAATATATGAGCAGGAGGATGCAGATGCTGGGGAAATGGCGGAAAGTATGAACCGGCGTGCAATCATCCTGGGCTTCCTGACGCTCGCAGTGGTTTGCGGCGCTTGTAAGCAAAAAGAAGAAACTCTTAGCTTGCTTGTCTGGGAAGGCTACGCTGATCCAGCGTTCGTGCGGCCCTTCGAGGAAACGCATCATTGCAAAATCTCCGCCTCGTACATGGGTTCGAGCGATGAGCTAGTGGCCAAGCTGCGAGGTGGAAGCGCGTCGAATTACGACGTAATCTCGCCCTCCAGCGACGTCGCTCACTCCATCACGACGGCTGGCTTGGCCGCATCTTTGGATCTTTCTAAGTTCCCTTCCTATAAGCAACTCTCAGCCAAACTCCGCGATCTCCCTCTTGTGAAAGCGCACCAACAGGTTTATGGCGTACCTTTCATGTGGGGGCCAAATCCGCTACTGTACGACACGAAAGCCATTCCTCAACCGCCGGATTCATGGGCGGTACTCTGGGATCCAAAGTACAAAGAAAAAATCTCCGTGTGGGATGACCTTTCCACCGTCTACATGGCCGCGCAAATTCTGGGCTACGACAAACCTGATCCCTCCCAGCTCTACAATCTGACCGACGAACAGCTCGAAGCCGTGAAAAAGAAACTGATTGCACTGAAGCCCAACATTAGAAAGATTTGGTCCACAGGCGGCGAGCTGACCAACCTCTTTCAAAATCATGAAGTCGTTCTGGCGATGGGCTGGCCGCTCAACACCAATGACCTCCGCAAACTTAATTTCCCAATCGGCGAAACGATCCCCAAGGAAAATACGACTGGATGGATTGACCATTTGATGGTGACAGCCGCGAGCAGCAACAAAGATCTTGCATTCGCCTTCCTCGAATACATGATTGAAGCAAAGACGCAAAAATTGGTGACCGATCGAACGCACTACACGCCCGCGAACCCCAGCGCTGCGCAATTTCTCAGTCCTGAAGAGATAAAGGGCCTGCACCTCGACGATCCCGACGCTTACATGCAGCGAATTTATTTTTGGCAGGATGTGCCGCGCCGCGGGAAGTACAACGAAATCTGGAACGAGGTGAAAGCCGCCCAGTGAGCTCTGTTGCCATCCCGCAGCCCGCTTCCGTGGACGCCAACGCCCCGCTCCTCGAGGTGCGCGCGGTAGCCAAACACTTCGGTACGCGCGAAGTGTTGAAAAATATTTCATTGAACATCTCCTCCGGAGAATTTCTCACGTTGCTCGGCGAAAGCGGCTCCGGAAAAACCACTCTTCTGCGCCTGATTGCCGGTTTCGAACAACCGACGGCTGGCGAAATCTGGATGTCCGGCGAGCGTCTGGACACGCTGCCGCCCTACAAGCGCCGCGTAAACACTGTTTTTCAGAACTATGCGCTGTTCCCACACTTGAACGTGCGCGACAACGTCGCGTATGGCTTGCGTGTGCAAGGTGCGCCGAAAAACGAAATTCCCAAGCGCGTCAGCCAAGCCTTGAATATGGTGAAAATGACGGAATTCGCGCGCGCGCGCCCATCGCGCCTGAGCGGCGGCCAGCAGCAACGCGTGGCTCTGGCGCGCGCCCTCGTGAATCGCCCACAACTCCTGCTTCTGGATGAGCCGCTCTCCGCGCTCGATGCCAATCTGCGCAAGCAAATGCAAAGCGAACTGAAAGTACTTCAGCGCGAAATCGGCATCACCTTCCTTTTCGTCACTCACGACCAGGAAGAAGCCATGGCCCTCTCCGACCGCGTCGCGCTGCTTCGTGACGGCGCCCTCGAGCAAGTCGCTTCGCCTCGCGAAATCTACGTCCACCCCGCCACCGCTTACACGGCGCAATTCATCGGCCAAACCAATTTGCTGCACGGCGAAATCCGCCGCAGCATCGCCACGTGCGGCGTCCTGCGCTGGCCGCTGGAAGAAGAGGATGGCCCGGTGGTCTTTTCTCTGCGACCGGAATCGATTCGCCTCAGCCCGGACGGCAAACGCCAAGTCAACGAAGTAAAATTTCGCGCCACGGTCCGCCAGCAAATCTACGCCGGTGCAAGCGAATTGCTCGAAGTGGAGTGCGGCGCCGATCAGCTGCTGCGCGTGCGCCTGGCCGCCTGCGGCCCGCTCACCGGCGAACACGATTTTGTTTTCTCGATCGCGGACGCTATCCGTGTCTCGGACTGATTTCGCCATGTACTCGCGCGCCTACAAAGCGATCGTCTCCGCACCGCCGCTTCTCTGGGTGGGACTCTTTCTTCTTCTGCCCTACGCGCTGATGTTTGCGCACAGCTTCTGGGCCGTACAGGACGGCGCCATCGTCCATCACTGGAATCTAGACAATTACCAAAAACTATTTGCGAATCCACTCTATGCCGAAGTTCTGTTGCGCACTATGCGCATCGCCGGCTCGGTGATGCTCTGTTCTCTACTCCTTGGCTATCCGCTCGCTTACTACCTCTCGTTTCATTCCTACGTGCGGAAGGAATTGCTCTATCAACTCGTCATCGTGCCGCTCTGGGTCAGCTACTTGGTGCGCGGTTATGCCTGGAAAACAATTCTCGGAAGCGAAGGCGTTCTCAACGGCTTCCTCCAATATCTACACGTCACCCACGAACCCGTCAGCTTTCTCCTCTACAGCCCCTTCGCCGTCGTTCTCATGCTCACGCACATTTACACGCCGTTCGTTGTTCTTCCCATCTACGCCTCTCTCGAACACATCCCGCGCCCGCTCGTCGAAGCCTCGCAAGATTTGGGCGCTAGCCCATTCTCAACCTTTTTCCGAGTGATTCTTCCGCTCTCGATGCCCGGCCTTCTCGCTGGAGCCACCTTCGCATTCGTTCTCTCCCTAGGCGATTTTCTCGCTCCTCTGCTCGTTGGGGGCTCTTCCGGAACCATGATCGCCAACATCGTGCAAACCCTTTTCGGCGCGGTCTACGACTGGCCGCTGGGCGCAGCGATTTCCGTTTGCATTCTGTTCATCACTCTTTCGTTGCTCTTCTTCACCCAACGCCTAGAAAAACGCTGGTCCTTCAAATGAGCCGCAAATCCTCAACTCGCCGCTCTCCCTTGCTGGCGATTTACGCCGCGCTCGTCTTTGCCTTCATCTATCTGCCTCTCGTTGTGCTCATCCTCTATTCTTTCAATCGCGACGGCGTCGGCGGCTTTCCGCCGCGACATCTCACGCTAGATTGGTATCGCCAGCTTTTCTCCGACGGCCCCATCTGGGATTCGGTGCTCAATAGTCTCATCGTCGCCAGCGGCGCAGTCGCCCTTTCGCTCACGCTGGGTCTGCTTGCCGCCCTCGCTCTCGATCGCGCCAGCTTCCCCGGCAAAGCTCTCTTCCGCCGGCTCGTTCTTCTCCCGCTCATTCTTCCCGGTATCATCACCGGTCTCTCGCTGCTCATGTTCGTCGTGCTCTCCGGCCTGCAGCTCAGCCTGCTGACTGTTTTTCTCGGCCACGGCACAGCGCTCATTTCTGTAGCCACGACCGAACTTTTCGCCGGCCTGCAAAAAACTGACCGCGCTCAAGAAGAAGCTTCGCTCGATCTCGGCGCCACGCCCTGGCAAACTTTCTGGCGCATCACGCTGCCGAATCTCAAGCTCTCGCTGATCGCCGCCGGGCTGCTGATCTTCACGCTTTCGATGGACGAAATCGCGGTAACCTTTTTCCTGATCGGGCGCGACAACACGCTGCCCCTCGAGATTTGGGGCCGCTTGCGCCGCGGCATCACGCCGGAGATCAACGCCGTGTCCACTTTGATTTTTGCCGTTTCGGTTGCGCTTATCATCATCTGGTATCGGATACGTATGCGCAGCGTCGGCTCGGAAGCACAACAGGTACTTGAAAGGCCTTAGGGCCCATGGGAGGGCAAATGCCGCACTCGCGCCGTGAATTTATCAGATACGTCGTTGCGGGCTCGGTTGCATCCGGCTGCCCAGTCGACGCCGCACTCCTGCCTGCGCCGGACTCCGCGCCGTCAGTTTCCAAGTCGAACGGCGCGCCCCTCGTCGATGGCGAACATTTCGAAATCTGCCACCAGGTCCGCGACGGTCACCACTTCGACCTGCCCGCGGCCGCGGCAAAAGCCGACATCGTGATCGTCGGTGGCGGCGTTGCCGGTCTTTCCGCCGCGTATTTTCTTCGCGGCAAAGATTGGCTTCTTCTGGAAAAGGAAGATCACTTCGGCGGCAACGCTTACGAAGAAGAATACGACGGACAGCCTTTCGCCACCGGCTCGGCCTACGCCTATCACGGCGACGAAGGTGACCAGCTCGCCTCCGAGATCGGTCTGAAACTCCCGATGGTCAACATGCCCGATCCCACGCTCGTGAACAAAACGTACGTGCCGGACACCTGGAAAACGGGAATTACGCAGCTTCCGTACACCAAGGAAGTCGTCGCCAGCTTCTTGAAATTCCGGGAAGACGTATTGAAAATGAAAATTAATGAGCGCATGGCAGAGCTGGACGCGCTGCCCTTCTCAAAATTTACCGCCGGCTATGCTCCGGAAGTTCAGCAATGGTGGGACATTTACGGCCCTTCGAACTGGGGCGCCACCACGCCGGACACTTCCGCCTACGTCGGCCTTTACAACGCCAACGATCTTTTCACCGGCGGCGACGGCAAACGTGCGATTTTGCCGGGAGGTCTCGGCTGTATTACCCACAGACTCATCGAAGTCCTCCAGCCAAAATACCAAGACCGCATGCATGGTGAGGCCACGGTCGTCGCCGTCGTTCAAGAGAAAGACGCGGTAAACGTAACTTATTTCCGCGAAGAAAAACTCACGACCGTTGCCGCAAAAGCCGTACTGATGTGCACGCCCAAACATATCACCTCGCGCATCGTTCAACCTTTGCCTGCTGAACAGCGAACTGCGATGCGCCGCACGCGCTTCGCTCCCTACCCGGTCGTCAACCTTATCTTCGACAAGCTCGTCTACAATCGCGGTTACGACAATTGGTGCCCTGGCAATTCCTTCACCGACTTCATCGTCGCTGACTGGACGGTCCGCAACAATCCCGGCTACAAACAAAAAAACAACATCCTCACCTTCTATACCCCTCTCCGCGAAGAATTCCGTTCGACTCTCCTCGAAGAAACAAACTGCAAGACCCTCGCGGCGCGCGTTCTCACCGATTTCCAGAAAATTCTACCGGAATGCAACGCCGATCCCATCGAAGTTCGCATTTATCGACGCGGCCATCCCATGTTCATGTCCTTGCCCGGGCAATACACAAAGAATCGCATTGCGGCCGCCCATCCGATGGACCGCATCTACTTTGGCGGCAACGATTCCGGTGGGCCAGAATCCCTCACTAGTGAGGCCGTGCGCCTCTCACAGGTCGGAGCCGAATGGGCGAATCTAATTTTGGCGGACAAGCCCGGCGCTAAAGAATTGGCGGAGAAAGCTCTCGCCGCAACCACCGAATGACCTGTTCGACAGTCTTCCTCTTCCCTCCGCGCTCCTCGTTGTTATATAGATGAGGCATGGAACGCTATGACCTGACGTTTTTTCGAGCAAGACCGATGTTTCGCATTGCCCGGCACTTGGGCATCCTTTTGTTTTTCGCCATGGCTCTCGTCTGCGCGCTCGCGCGCTCGCAGGATAAATCATCCTCGACGGTCATCCTCGGTGCGCAGGTCGCCGATGGCACCGGCGCCGCTCTGCGCGAGCTCAGTGTGCGCATCTCCGGCGACCGTATTGTCAACGTCGGAAACTTCAAGCCGATGAAAGGCGAGTCTGTCGTTGAGGCTAAGGGTCTCGTCCTCGCCCCTGGTTTCATCGACATTCACAACCATTCCACGGAAGGCCTCGAGAAAGATCCGCTCGCCGAAAGTCAGATCGCCCAAGGCATCACCACGGTAATTCTCGGCCCCGATGGCGATTCGCCTTGGCCCATCGCACCCTGGCTTGCTACGCGGCGCAAAAACCCCTCATCCCTCAATCTGGCGGTCCTCGTCGGCCACGCCACCGTTCGAGAACAAGTCCTCGGCAAGGATTACCAGCGTGCCTCAACACCAGCGGAAATCAACAAAATGGCCCTGCTCGTAGATCAAGGCATGCGCGAGGGCGCCATTGGCCTTTCCAGCGGACTCGAATATGACATGGGCACCTACAGCACTACGGACGAAGTCGTCGCTCTCGCCACCGCTGCTGCCAAGCTCCACGGCTTTTACATGACGCACATTCGCGACGAGGCAGACCTCTCCTTCCAAGCTTTGGACGAGGAGATCGCCATCGGCGAGCGCGCCCACATTCCCGTCGAGCACTCGCACATCAAGCTCGGCACCGTGGGCGTGTGGGGCAAAGCTTCGCAATATATCGGCGTGATTGAAGCAGCCCGCAAGCGCGGCCTCGATTTTTTCGCCGATTGCTATCCGTACGACGCGTGGCATTCGAACATCAAAGTCCTCGTGCCGGACAAACAATATATAGACCCCAAGAGCGTCGCGAAGGCTCTGACCGATGTCGGAGGAGCGTCACACGTCACCATCGTCGATTTTCCGCCGAACAATGCATATGAAAACCACACCATCGAGGAGCTTGCTGCGCAGAGCAGCATTTCTCCAGTCGAAATGTTCATCCGCATCATCCGCGAAGGCGACGCCGCCAATACCGAAGCCGAGGTCATCGGACAATCCATGGTCGAGCGCGACATTCAGGCGTTCTACCAGCAGCCTTGGGTGATGGTCGCCAGCGACGGAGGTATTGGCTCACGGCATCCGCGCGGCGCTGGGACGTTCCCCCGCGTGCTTGGCCTTTACGTCCGCGAAAAGAAATGGCTCACGCTGCCGGAAGCCGTTCGCAAAATGACGGCGCTACCCGCGCAGCGCCTCGGCTGGAAAGATCGTGGCGTGCTTCGCGAAGGCGCTTTCGCCGACCTCGTCCTCTTCAATCCTGCCACGGTAATTGACCGGTCCACGTTTCAGAATCCATTCGAGCTCCCAACCGGCATCGAAAAAGTCTTCGTGAATGGCGCACTCGTTTGGGACGCCGGCAAAGCCACCGGCGCGCGTCCCGGCCGCGTCCTGCCGAACTGATCCGATTTAGTCCATAATAATCGCTCCACTCTCGGAGGAACCATGGCAGACCGCCTTGAAGATTTTCAGAGCACTCGCGCCGACTTGAACGAAGAAATTCTCAATTGCGGCCACCTCGGCATGAAGCGGTTCTTCGCTCTCGATCATCAGGCGTATGAGCCCGGTGCCCTGGGCACGAAAACCAAGGAACTTATGGGCCTGGTGGCCTCAGCCGTTCTGCGTTGCGACGACTGCATCACCTATCACCTCGTTCGCTGCGGTGAAGAGGGCTGGAAGCGCGAAGAAGTGATTGACGCCTTAAACGTGGCTTTGGTGGTGTGCGGCTCGATCACCATTCCCCACGTGCGCCGCGCCTTTGCCCGCATGCGCGAGATAGATTCGTTGAAACCTTGAGCCGCGCCGCATACTCTAAGTAGTCAGATAGGACAAGTAAGCAAGATGAGCACGGCCCCAGCCACTGCTGCATCGTCACACGAAGGAACAGGTGCGCGTCTACGCAACCTGATGATCGGCGCCCTCTTTGCCGCCGTGCTTCTTATTCCCAAGTTTCTCCACATACGCCGCAACGCTCAATCCTGGATGGCCTTCCGCGTTTTTCTTGGATTTGCAGGCACCGCGCTGGTCATCCTGCCACTCAGCCTTTGGAATAGCTGGCTCGCCGCCATCGCTGGTCTTGGCATGTTTCTTGCGGCCATCTTGTTGCCTCCCGCCAAGCCGCACAACGTCGCCGACCACAAAGCGCTCGAACTTGGCGCACTGGTCATCGTAAACGGCGGAAAATATCAGTCGGGCAATGCCGCGCCGGCGCCGGTCCAATTTTTTGTCGGCGCGGAGCAAATCTGGGCCCTCGATGCACACTTCCAACCGCTCGTAGTCATTCCTGCCGCCGAGGTCACTTCGGCGAATGCCTTGCAAAAAAAGGATCGCTGGATTCTGCAGGTTCGCTGGTCGGATAACGCCGCCGAATTCTTCTACCAGGGCGTCTTTGCCGAGCACTTCGCTCGCGTTGCCGAGAGCACCCTCGGCAGCGTGATGCACTCTCCGCTTCCTATTTTGCCAAAAAGCCGCGCTGCCAGCGCTTAGCCAGCGGCTGAGCTAAAATGTCCCACTCGGCCGCAGTCTGGGAGACGCCCCTGTGATCACGCCACCAAGCTCCCCAAGCGACTACGCCGCTCTGGTGGGCGCCACCATTTACGTCAGCCCGACAGAAACGCCCATACGCGACGGCGTTGTCCTCATCCAAGGCGAAGAGATCGTGTCCGTGGGCAGCAGAGTGCAGATGCAGTTTCCCGAAACTGCTCGTGTCCTCGACTGTTTCGGTCTCACCATCACCGCCGGCCTCTGGAACAGTCACGTTCACTTCTTCGAGCGCAAGTGGGCCGACCTAGCAGCCATCCCCGCGCCTGAACTCGGCCGCCAGCTTCAGGACATGCTCACCCGCTACGGCTTCACTAGTGTCTTTGACACCGGATCCGTTTGGGAAAACACGCGTCGCCTACGTGACCGCATCGATTCCGGTGAAGTCCCCGGCCCAAAAATCCGTTCGACGGGCGAGGGCCTCGTTCCTCCTGGCGCCCTGCCTTCAGACCAGGTTCTCGGCATGATGGGCGTTATGAAATTACCGGCTCCCGAGATCGCCGACCCCGCACAGGCCGCAGCGGCTGCAAAGAAGCTCCTTGACGCAGGCGTCGACGGAATAAAAATCTTCGCCTCCGCTCCTCGCAGCGCGCCGCTACCGGAGCGCGTGTTCCAAGCCGCTGCCAATGAAGCCCATCGCGCGGGCAAACCTGTCTTCGTTCATCCCAATAATGCTGCCGATGTACTTAGCGCTGTTCGCGGCGGTGCCGATATCGTCGCCCACACCACGCCTCATTCCGGTCCGTGGGATGAAACGCTGCTTGCAGCGATGAAGGAACGCCGCGTAGCGCTCACGCCCACCCTCACTCTGTGGAAGTACTACATGCGCCACGACCGTTTCTCTGCTCAAGAAAAAGTAACCGAGACAGAAATCGGCCAACTCCGCGCCTGGCTTACAGCTGGAGGAACAGTCCTCTTCGGCACAGACCTCGGCGCCGTCGAATACGATCCCACTGAGGAATACGCCTTAATGTCCGAAGCAGGTATGACCTTTCCTCAGATTCTCGCCTCTCTGACGACCAATCCCGCGGAGCGATTCGGCGACGCAAACAAACTAGGCCACATCGCCGCTGGTTTTCGGGCCGATTTGGCCGTTTTCCATCAAGACCCCGCCATAAATCTCCGAGCGCTGGCCCACGTAAAATACACGCTGCGCGCCGGTAAAATCATCTATCGCGCAGCCGAGTAACGCCACGCTAGCCCAGCATTTCTAGCTTCTCCGGCACTCCTGACGGCCTCGAAGTTTTTCTCTCATAAACCCCCGCACCTGCTGCAAAATGTGTCAAACTACTAGTATGGCGCGAGGATGGGAAAGCAAAGACGTGGAATCACAGGTCGAGTCCGGCCAGGCTCCCAAGGGTCACTACGGCAACAACACCAAGAGCCCTGAACAGCTGCGCCGTGAACAGGAGCGCAAAGACCTGCAGCTATCCCGCATCAGGATTGCGCACGACCTCGACGCGGCAACAAACCCCAATCATCGCAAGTCTCTCGAAGCTGCTCTCGCTCACCTCGACAAAAAAATCTCCGATCTGAACTAGCCTAATCTCTCGCTACCCCGAACGAAGCTCGGCGAGTCTGCCTCCGTGAACTCTGCGTGCTCGGTGCCCGCTATGTAAATGTTTTTGCGTTCGATTTCGCTCACCGCACAAAATCCCCCGCCAACCCCCAAAAATCATTCACGTAGTAATGCGACAAAACATTCCCAAACAAATAGCAAATCCCCTGGCAAGGTGGAATATCTCCGTACACTTTCTTTCCTCGCGAAAATATTTTTGCGAGCGATCCATGCCGTAACAAA
>DATDHE010000017.1:0-6085 GCA_036521695.1 Candidatus Acidiferrum sp.
TCTGGTGCAGTTCTTGAATGTCCTTGTGCTGCGTGTTAGAAACAAGACCCAATGCAGGTTCTTCCAAATCTCGAGCATGCCGTTATTCCGGTGGAGAAACTCCGGGATTACGTTCTGAATATGGAACATGCCGAAGGTCGCCATAAGGCTGCAGTTTTCAAGGACGTGCTTGGAATCGAGCGTCGGCACGCAGATGTATTGGCTGAACTGCTCAGGTCAACGTTGCCAACTGCGCCGGCCCAGTCGGGAAAGGGCGACCAATATGGAGAACATTGGACCACCTACCATCGAATCATCGGGCTTAACGGTCAACCAGCCATTGTCACTGTCGGCTGGATATTCAAAAAAGAGCAGGGTCAAGCGCCCCAACTGATATCATGTTACATAGACACGAAAAAACAGCAAAAGCTTAGGGAGCTTCACGGGTTAACGTGAGAAAAGCATGAGACTTGAACTAAATCCAAATCTTCTCGACGTGGTTGAGTTCGAGGACTCTGCCTTGGGTACAACTGTGAAACGAACCGGCACTGTCGTAGAGGCCTTTGGAGTACCTCCGAAAGCGGTCTTGATCGAAGTAGCGGACTCGCAGGGCGTCCCCGAATCTTTCGTTACAAAGAACGTAGAGGACATCCAGAAAGTGTGGCAAACAAAGACTACGGCAGAGCACGCCACACCAAGAGAAGCCCAGCACTATTTCGAGAACGGATTTTTGTACCTGCAGAACGGTGTATTTGGACGAGCCAAGGAGCAATTCGCGAAAGCTTTTTCGCTTGATCTGACCCTTAGAGCCAGCCTACTGGAATCAACTAATGTTCTTGCCCGCAAGGGTAAACATGACGCAGCAATCCGCGTGTACAGTCTGCTTCTCGAACTCCAACCGGAGTACGAACCTGCTCGAGAGAATCTTGCTGCTGCATATGTGGACAGCGGCGTAAAGCGCGGACGGGCTGGCCTCTTGGACCAAGCGATCGAAGATTTCAAGACTGCCCTAATGCTCAGGCCTAGGCGGCCGGAGTCGCTTGAACTCATACAGAAGAATCTAGTTGCCGCCTATACTCATCTAGCCGTTCAGCACTCCGACATGAAACTGTACGCAGAGGCAGTTGGCTATTTCGTTCTTGCTTTCGAGCTGGGGCCAGCCGACCTCACTCAGCGAAACCTTGCGATCGCTCTAATTGCTGCGTCGGCTCCGAAAACTGAGGGTATGTCTGGCGTGCCTGGCGAAGACTTTTTCAGACAAGCGACTCAAATGGGGCTGACTCTTTCCCAATGTCTAAACGCCTACGGGGCAACCCTGGCCCGCCATGGGCGGATCCCTGAAGCGATACGCGCCTTGGAAAAAGCTGTCCATGTCGATCCGAAAAATGAGATGGCAAAGAAGAATCTGGAAACCCTCCTCCGTCCAGAACCTCCAGGAGACCTGCCGACAGGCCTTACGCCGCTAGAGCCTCGTGAGATGCATCTTGCGGGGGCTTAAGTCATTTAACTATTGAATTGAATTGCTTGGAGCCTCGGGCGTGGAGAGAGAGCGTTCCATGATGTAGCCGGGCCTATGCGCCAAGCCAGCGCAGATATGACAACGGATAGCGTGGATGGAAAATATCGAGTCACTTATCCAAGGCAGCGAAAAACTAACAAGCATTTTCGGTTACTGGCCGTCATTCCACGACGCCGAGATCATCGATCTTCACTTTTGGCGTGGTGTCGTGGAGCCCGATCAAGGTCGCTATGATTTCCCGGTACTGACACTCAGAATACACGTGTGGGAGCTAACGAACGAGGTCAATTCAAAAGAGTTTCTCGTTCTCAAGCATCACACACTTACAACGCTTCGATTTTGTGATGTCGATGAGTTTCGAATGGAAGGGTTCAATCACCAGAATGCGATTCTTGGGCTTTCGGTTACGCACCAGCAGCGAGCGGAAGGCCCTTCGCCTTACTTCGTTGTGCATTTGGAGCCTGCATTTGGTATGGGCGCGTCATTCAGTTGCCTCCGTGTCGAGGTCGTGGACGCCATTCCGTGCAGTGAGGTCGGTAAACCAATTGCGTAGAATAATGACACTCTTGAGTGTGAGATAGTGAAGCTTCGAGCGAAGAATGTTGCTGACCATTTCATATTCCGGTAAAACTGCGACGGATCTAGGCTACCTCCTACATAAGAGCCCGTTCCGCGTCCATTCGTTTGAGCAGGTCTTCGGAAAGGCGCACGTCTTCTACCCAGAGACCTCGCCCGACCGCTGCACTGCCGCGCTGCTACTGGAGATTGATCCTATCGGTCTAGTACGCAACCGGCGCGGGCCAAGTGGCGAAGCATACGCCTTGGATCAGTACGTCAACGATCGGCCTTATGCCGCGTCGTCGTTCCTGAGCGTTGCCATTGCCCGTACATTCGGTACGGCAATAACCGGCAAGAGCAAGGAGCGCCAGGAACTCGCAGATACGCCGCTGCGGCTGGAAGCACGGATCACGGTGCTGCCTTGTAGCGGCGGAGAGAATCTTTTGCGGCGCTTGTTCGAACCTCTGGGTTACGAGGTCACGGCCGTTCGACACCCACTTGATGAGAAATTCCCGGAGTGGGGAGAAAGCCAGTATTTCACGGTGACGTTCAAGACCACAGTTCGATTGAGTGATTTGCTAACGCATCTTTATGTCCTGATTCCAGTCCTGGACGACGACAAGCACTACTGGGTTGGCGACGCGGAAGTGGAAAAGTTGCTACGTCATGGCGAGGGCTGGCTTCGCGAGCATCCCGAGCGCGAGTTGATCACTAATCGCTATTTGAAGCACCAGAAGCGATTGGCTCGTGAGGCGCTGAGCCGCCTCATTGGAGAGGAAGAGCCCGCCGCGGACGAATTAGCGGAGACTCACACGCGAGAAGAGGAGGCCATAGAGAAGCCGATTAGCCTGGCCGAACAGCGAATGGGAGCTGTCATTGCAGCACTTCGTAGCAATGGAGCGAAGCGCGTCGTCGACCTTGGCTGTGGTGAGGGTCGTCTTCTGCGGGAGCTGCTGAAAGATAAAGCCCTCACAGAAATCGTGGGCATGGATGTGTCGCACCGCGCCCTGGAGATTGCCTCGCGGAGACTGCGTCTCGAGGATTTGCCTACGATGCAGAAGGATCGCATTCGCCTGATTCACGGATCACTGACGTATCGCGACAAGCGCCTCAGCTGTTATGACGCTGCAACCGTTGTGGAAGTCATCGAGCACCAAGATCCGCCGCGCCTCGCTGCGTTCGAACGTGTCCTCTTTGAATTCGCCCGCCCGCAAGCTGCGGTAGTGACAACACCGAATGTCGAGTACAACGTGAAATTCGAGACGTTGCCTGCTGGCAAGATGCGCCACAAGGACCATCGCTTCGAGTGGACACGCGCCGAATTTCAATCCTGGGCTAATGCCATAGCAGTGCGATTCGGGTATTCCGTCCGTTTCTTGCCAATTGGACCTGAAGATCCAATTGTTGGCAGCCCCACACAGATGGGTATTTTCACACGCCAATGAAGCTGACGATTCCAGAACTCGCAGTCGTTGCTCTTGTCGGCCCTTCGGGGTCGGGCAAGTCGAGTTTTGCTCGAAAGCATTTTCGCGCAACTGAGGTTCTTTCTTCAGATTTCTGCCGCGGTCTCGTATCCGATGAGGAGAACAGCCAAGCGGCCACGAATGATGCGTTTGAGGTTCTGTATTTCATCGCTTCCAAACGGCTGACGACTGGCAAGTTGGTAGTGATCGATGCCACGAATGTGCAGGTCGAAGCCCGCAAGCCTATCATTGCTCTAGCTCGGCAGTTTCACTGCATTCCGGTCGCCATCGTTTTTGATCTGCCGGAAAAACTTTGCCACGAGCGAAACCGCAACCGCCCGGACCGAGATTTCGGTCCACACGTCATACGCCAGCAGTCGCAGCAATTACGGCGATCTCTGCGCAACCTCCAACGAGAAGGTTTTCGGAGGGTCCATATTCTACATTCACCCGAGGAGGTTGACGCGGCAGAAATCGTGCGCGAGCCGCTGTGGAACAATCTGAAGCACGAACAGGGCCCGTTTGACATTATTGGCGATGTGCATGGATGCTTCGATGAGCTTGTCGAGCTGCTTGCGCAGCTTGGGTATTCGGTCGAGAAGCAATCAAACGGTCCGGGTTCTCTTTCCTACTCCGTGAAATTCCCGGAGGGCCGCAAGATTGTCTTTCTTGGTGACCTTGTAGATCGCGGCCCAAAGATTCCAGAGGTGCTTCGCCTTGCGAGGAGCATGGTCAAAGCCGGAACAGCCCTTTGCGTTCCCGGCAACCACGATATCAAGCTGATGCGCAAACTCCGGGGCAAAGACGTACAGATCACGCATGGGCTCGCTGATTCTCTACAACAACTGGACAAGGAATCGCCGGAATTCCGCGCGCAGGTCTCGGATTTCCTCGATGAGCTTGTCAGCCACTATGTCTTGGATGAGGGAAAACTCGTCGTCGCTCACGCCGGGATGAAGGAAGAGATGCAAGGCCGTGGTTCAGGCAAGGTTCGAGATTTTGCGCTCTATGGCGAGACGACAGGCGAGACTGACGAATTTGGGCTGCCAGTTCGCTACAACTGGGCTGCGGAGTATCGTGGCAGGGCAATGGTGGTCTATGGCCACACACCGGTGCCACAGCCCGATTGGTTGAATCGTACGATTAACATCGATACCGGCTGTGTCTTCGGCGGTAGCCTGACAGCACTACGCTACCCGGAGAAGGAACTCGTCTCTGTTGCCGCTCGTGAGACCTACGCACAGCCGGTCAAACCGCTCGCTGCGGTCCCAGAAACCGCGCCTTCGCTCACCTCTCAGCAGGTTCACGACGATTTGCTCGACATCGATGATGTGATCGGAAAGCGAATTGTCACAACTCGGCTGCATCACAATGTGACGGTCCGGGAGGAAAACGCGCTCGCGGCTCTTGAAGTCATGAGCCGGTTTGCCGCGAATCCGAAGTGGCTGATCTACTTGCCGCCCACGATGTCACCCACAGAGACAACCGAAAAGCCCGGACTTTTGGAACATCCGGCGGAAGCCTTTGCCTACTTCCGCCGCGAAGGGGTCCCTCGCGTCGCGTGCGAGGAAAAGCACATGGGTTCCCGCGCCGTCTTGATCGTGTGCCGAAATGAAGATGCTGCCCGACGGCGTTTCGGTGTCGTCGGGGAAGGCGTTGGGATTTGCTACACACGAACAGGACGACGATTCTTCGATGATCCAAAGATCGAAAAGGAAGTTCTCGAAAAGGTGCGTGGGGCCGCAGATGCTGCAGGATTCTGGCAGCAGTTTGAAACGGACTGGATTTGCCTCGACGCGGAATTGATGCCCTGGTCTGCAAAGGCTCAGGAACTACTGCGACAGCAATACGCCGCTGTTGGCGCGGCTGCGAAAGCGTCTCTAACGGAAACAGTCGCGTCTCTGGAGCATCTTGCATCGAAGAATGGCGATGCTCTGCCTCTCATCGAGAAGTATAAGCAACGGCTCGAAGCCACGAAGCTTTATATCGATTCTTATCGGCGCTACTGCTGGCTGGTTCAGTCAGTGAGCGACTTGAAGCTCGCACCGTTTCACCTGTTGGCTACAGAAGGACAGGTTCATGTTCAGCGCGATCACGTGTGGCACATGGAAAAGCTGGCAGAGGTTTGCAAAGCCAGCGATGGTCTCTTGCTCGCAACGTCGTACCGACAGGTTGACGTAACCGACACAGCGAGCGTTGAAGAAGCCACTCAGTGGTGGGAAGAGCTGACGGGACGCGGTGGCGAAGGCATGGTCGTAAAGCCGCTGGACTTCATTGTGCGTGGACGACGCGGGTTGACGCAGCCCGCAGTCAAATGCCGCGGCCCTGAATACCTGAGAATTATCTATGGGCCTGAATACTTGCTGCCCGAGAACTTAGAGCGTCTGCGCAGTCGTTCGGTTTCCACCAAGCGTTCCTTGGCACTCCGCGAATTCGCTCTTGGCATCGAAGCACTGGAGCGATTCGTCCGGCAGGAACCGCTTCGTCGCGTACATGAGTGCGTCTTCGGTGTTCTCGCGCTTGAAAGCGAGCCTGTCGATCCTCGCCTGTAGCCATCTAATCTTCT
>DATDHE010000018.1:0-9204 GCA_036521695.1 Candidatus Acidiferrum sp.
GGAGGGAGTGCTCGGGGCGAAAGGACTTGAACCTTCGACCGCCTGGTCCCGATAGGCAGTAGAAACACTATCTTATTCGCCCGTTTGGCTTTGTTCTGCGTCAAACATGCTCATATGGGCCGGTATTCGGCAGCAATCGGACTCAACTATTTGGAACCGCAAGATCGGCCGTTGGATCGGTTCGTTCCTCGGATATTGTTGGTTCCATTTCCAAGAGCGGTATGCGCTACGAGCAGCAAGAGGCTTCACGTCGGCATACAATTTCGAGTAGCCCCAAGAAATTCCTCGTTTGGGAAGTATCCATGAGGTTAAGATCGCCCCGTGCTCCGCAACACTCCGGAGAAGTGGATTGGAATACGTTCCAAGGGGCATCCGTCTGGCGGCCAGGAGGACCTTACGGCCCTCCTGAATCCTTGTAACGTCTTCCTGAAGAAGCGATTACAATAGTCGAACTTCAGTTTGGCTGAACGACAACGAATCGGGATGCTTGGCCTCTGTTGACCAAAAGCAAGATCGATTGATCAGGTGCTCCCGCGAGAGCCCGATCATATTCCTCGACATTGCGGACTGGTTTGCGATTCACTTCCTGAATGACATCGCCCCGTTGCAGGCCTGACGCTGCCGCCGCGCTCGAGGGATCCACACCAGTAATCAATACTCCGACAGTATTTGCGGAGATCCCGAGGTCGCGGGCAACAGTGGGAGTGAGATTTTGTACTTGGACGCCCCGTAGCACAGCGGGACCGCTGTCTCCCCCTGCTGCTGCCGCAGCTGTCTCGGAGAGCTCATCGAGCACAACGTTGATGTCATGAGTTTGGCCGTTGCGTGAGATTTTCAAATGCACTGTCGTGCCCGGAGCCGTCTCTGCGATGTGCAGGCTCAGATCGTCTGGTTCGCTTACTGTCTTGCCGTTCAGCTCGAGAATGATATCGCCCCGTTCGATGCCAGCCTTCGCAGCTGGGCTACCCGGAGTCACATTACCAACCAATGCACCGCCGCCCTGGTTAAGACCAAAGGCTTTGGCCATATCGGCGTCCACGCTTTGGATGGAGACACCCAGATGGCCACGGACGACCTTTCCGTGGTCCACAATTTGTTCCATCACGTTGCGGGCCATGTCTATCGGAATGGCAAAGCCAACCCCCTGGTTGCCGCCGCTTCCGCCGGTGACGATGGCGGTGTTGATCCCGACCAGGTCGCCGTGGAGATCGAGGAGTGCGCCACCGGAATTGCCTGGATTGATTGCTGCGTCCGTCTGAATGAAGTCTTCATAGTGCTCGATAGCGCCGCCAAGGCCGCGCCCAGTGGCGCTGACGATTCCCATGGTGGCCGTTTCTCCAACGCCGAAGGGATCGCCGATCGCAAACACAACGTCACCTACCTTTAAGTCTGAGGAATCTCCCAGCGTCAGTGAAGGGAGGCGCGTTGCGTCGATCTTGACGACAGCGACATCGGTCCGAGAATCCGCGCCGATGAGTTTTGCGCGGAATTTTTTCTTGTCTTGCGTGAAGACCTCGATATCGGACGCTCCCGATACGACATGGTTGTTAGTAAGAATATAGCCATCGGGATTCACGATTACGCCGGACCCTAAGCTGTACTCCCGCTCCGTCTGCGGCACAGCAGGCTGCTGGTTGAATTGGTTTCCGAAGAATTGGCGGAAAAACGGATCATCAAAGGAGTAGCCGGGGGAGTTGTCGTTTTGTTGCTTGACCATTTTCGTGGAGGAAATATTGACCACCGTCGGCAAAGCCGGATCAATGACGGGGGCGTATCCGTTTTTGAAGTCGGCGAGGTTTACCGCTGCAGGATCCTTGTCAATCTTAAGTGGCACTTTGCTGGCAGCCGAAGTACTGTTCCCGGTTTGTGGCACAAAGGCCACAAGAAGGAGTCCCAAGACGAACATCGTCAAGAATGAGATCACCCCGATGCCGAAGGCCCCCAGCCCTAGTTTGGTGCCCGGTTTGAGTGGTATGAGGTGATACGGCGGGGGGCTTGTATTGTTCCTATACATGCTATTTCTCCTTTTCTGAATCCTGGAATTGTAAATGCGTTGCAATGGTCTTCCATGCGGGATGACTCATTGGGACCGTCCGGTCTGGTACCACCGCATGTTGCAATTTTCCGCGCTCGGTGAGCGAGGCAACACTCCCGACTGAAAGAAGGGCACGCGCACTCGGAACCTTAGGCAGGACGTAACAGGAGCAGGCTTTCTCGATTGGTGTGAAGATTGTTGCCATTGCAGTGCCGCGGAAACTCGATGCTTCACGCATCTACTTATTACGATGTATCGTAGTGCGATATGGATGTCTCCAACATCGGTGAATATATCGCACTACGATATAATAAGACCTGAACGCTCTGGGGACGTCTGTGGACCTTTGGCAAGGTTCCCTGCGCAACAAGATTATTGGTCCCGTTACACTTGTTCCGTCACACTATCCAAACACGCGGAGCACAGATCTTCAGTGGGAGGGGACTATAGCGGATGGCGTCGTAGCGCCGCTGCAGAGCGCGGTCAGTTTTGTAACTTACTGTGCGCGTTGAGATCGGCGACCTCGCGCTGCTCCCTGGCCGTCAAATGACTGTGATCGCACTCGTTCGATCCGTCGAAGCATTCCCGAAGATTGCGGTCGCTGGTGGCTCGCATAACGTCCTGTTTTTCCTGGCTGCTTAACTGAGTGTGATCGCACTCGCCCAACCCTTCCAGACAACTCTGCAGATTGCGGTCGTGGTTGGCGTCCGCTAGCTGCCGTTTTTGATCGACGGTGAGCTGCGTTGGGTCGCACTCACCCATTCCGTCCAGACAAGCTTGCAGATTTCGGACACGCGCTGACAGCGCAACGTCTTGGCGCTCGTGGTCGCTAAGCCGAGCCAAGTTGCATTCACCGATGCCATCCAGGCAATGTTGCAAGTTTTGATCCCGGTCATCGCGCGCAACCTCGAGTTGCTGCTCGGTATTCAACTCCTTTTCGTCGCAGTCAGAGAATCCATTGAAACAATTCAAAAAATTACGATCCTGGGTAAAGCGTCGCACTACCTGCAGTTCTTGCACATTCAATGCCGATCGATCGCAGGTCGAGAATTCGTCCAGACAGTTCGACAGTTGTTGCGAATGCAGACTCTGTCGGCTCTGTGCTGGCGTCCGCAGGGGTGCGGCACCGAACACCAGCAGTGCGATGATGATCCAAAATGTTGATTTCATAAAGTGACCTCCAAGGAAGCCGCCAAGCTGCGTGGCTTTCAAGCAAGGCGAGTCACCTGGGGAAAGCTGCCTTTCAACAGCTCATTTGCGTTTCCCAGGCAGCAGCGCCTGCCTCTATAAAGAAATAGACGTACGGTGAGCAGCAACGGTTGGCTGGGGCCGTCACTATATATCGTAATACGATACAAAAGATAGGCAACTCTCTAAAAATATATCGCATCACGATATATTGAGGCTGCTTACGCGCCTCCCGGCTGGGATGGCCGACCAAGGCCATGGGAGGTGAGCCGAAGCGGGGCCAGAGAACGCTTGCTCTCCCTGGCCCCGCGACTGAATACCCAGATCAGTGATTCATACCCAAGCCAGAATCCATCCCAGGAAGGAGATTCTCTAAATGCGAACGAAATGTTTCGTTATCGCGACTTTGTTCTCGGCCATCAGTTATCTATGTGCGGTCCCCGCCTTCGCGCAGTCGTCACAGGAGAAGGGCAAATTGAAAATCCACGTTGATCCTAAACAAGCCTACGTCTTTGTGGATGGCAAGGCCATCCGCGATGGAAGTCAAACGATTGAATTAGCTGCCGGCGACCACAAGGTGGGCGTCTACAACTACGGTTATTTGTCCAAGACGCAAGACGTCCACGTCGGTGCCGGCGAAACGACCGATCTGCGCGTGAACCTGCAATCCTCGGGAGACGTCGTCGCGGGACCGTTCGCTGACATCGAATTCAAGGGTGATCCCCGTGCTGCGGTTTTGTTGAACGGCGAGACTCCGGCCTATTTCGTCGGCCATGTCGACGAATTCGATTGGAATTGGATTTGGCACCAGCGGCTGCTTGTGAAGCCCGGAACTTACCAAGTCACAGTGACTCACGAAGGAAACACCATATGGTCGGGGCCGGTGACTGCCAAGGCCGGCCAACTGGTGACCGTCTATCTCGACCGAAATGGTGCGATGAAAACCAAGGAATGGAAGGAAGGCTTGACCATGCCGCCGCAGCCTCGATTCCACGCTGGAATTGCAAGTGCGACCGTGCCAGTCGCTCCGGTCACTGCGCAACTGCAGGCGCAGTCCAGCGCCTTGAGTTGCGGACAGGCGACTAACATTGCATGGAAATCCAGCGACGCAGCGGACGCTACTATCGCCGGCATAGGACAAGTGCCCAAGCGTGGGGACCGGAGTGTAACACCGACGCATGACACGACGTATGTGTTGACGGCGAAAGGCCCGGGAGGGGAAGCGACTCAGAGTGTAACGGTGCATGTTGACGCCATGCCGACGGCGACGCTGGGGGTCAGTCAACCGCAAATCCGCTACCACAAGATTGGGGACAAAGTAGTGGAGCAGGATACCGCCACGGTGAACTGGTCGGCTTCCAATGCAAATTCGGCCAGGATCGAACCTTTCGACAGTAATGCGATGAGCGGGACCAGGACAGTGACAGCCGATCCAGTGCAAACAAGCACAGGGCCGATCAATGAAAACCGAACCTACACATTTACGGCAACAAATTCCTGCGGCGGGCAGACTACCAAAACCGCCACGCTGCATGTCATCGGCTCCATCGATCCACCGCCTTCGGCAACCTTGCTCAGCGTTTTCTATCCCACGGCCTACCCCACGAAGCACCATCCAAACGTTGGTTTGGTGACCGACGAGAAAGTGACTCTCGATAATATCGCAACACAATTCAAAAACTTCAGCATGTACGAACACAACGCCAGCTTGGTGGTCATCGGATACGCCGACGTGCGTGGCTCGCGCAAATACAACTCCGCACTCAGCGAGCGCCGCGCCGCCCTCATTAGAGACTACTTGGTCTCCAAGGGGATTCCCTCCGAGGAAATCAAGATCCGTGCGGAGGGAAAAGATAAGCAAATAGACCAAAGGACGTCCGAAATGCTACTCGCCAAGAATGATCCACAGTCAGCCAAATGGATGACCAAAAATGAAAAAACAACGTGGCTTGCTTACAATCGCCGGGCGGACCTCGTTCTGGAGCCGACCGGTCAGCAATCGACAAAGATCTATCCAGCTGACGTTCCAGATGCACGCATCGTTTGGCAACGCCCCGAACCGGCTCTGAAGAAAGTCGAGATGCTCTCAAAAGCACCCACGGCCAGCATCCAGCAGGCAAGCGGCGGCAATTCAGGGAACTGAAGCGGCTTTTCTAACCCTCCCCTCGGGTAGCCTGGCGTTCACCGGGACTGTCACTCCGGTCGTCAAAAGCTGGAGCGCCGAAGGAACGCTGCCTCTCGAGATGGAGGTAGGGATTTCATTCGCTGGTTTATCGCGGAGACTAAGGAGGATTAAATGATGAGACTCTCTTTGAAGGCCATGGCAATTGCGGCAGCGGTCTTGTGGGGCGGCGCGATGCTTTGCGTGGGTTTGATAAATCTAGTCGACCCCAACTACGGCATCAACTTCATTCAGCTGACCAGTTCGGTCTATCCCTGGTTTCATCCGACACGGACCATGGGAAATGTACTTCTCGGGACGGTCGATGGGCTAATCGATGGTGGGATCGCTGGGCTAATTTTTGCCTTGCTGTATAACGCTGTTACCAGCATTCCAAGGCACACCGAGCATGCCAGCGCAAGTCCGTCTCACGGTTAATGGATGTGGCAACAATTGTGCCGGGGGACGCGCGTTGATTTGTCGTCCCCGTTGCCCTTTGCAATGACCCGCGGGTCCTCCCGGCACACAACCGTTCCCGAGCCAATCTCAAGCATGGAGCGGTGAGGAGAACTTGGCGAGTGGTTAGTAAATTGCTTCCATGGTGCCCCGCCGGTTTCAGGGGAAAAGGAGACAGCTATGCACGAACAAAAGGTAGTTAGACACCAAACGACGGAGCCCGCGATCGTGATCAGGACTACAGGCCTGAGTGTCGAGGCAAGAGACATGCTTGGCGCGATTGCCAGACGGGCCTACGAAATATTTGAAGCGAAAGGCAGAATTAAAGGGCGCGACCTGGATAACTGGTTGCAGGCAGAAGCGGAGCTGTTCGAGCGGACACGTCTTAATATTGGTGAATCTCAAGATAGCGTGACGGTGCTGGCTGAAGTCCACGACTTCACTCCTAAAGAGTTGGAGATCGATCTGGAGCCGAAACGAGTGACCATTATTGGCAGGGGCCGCACCCAGGTGGAACAAGAAGCAGGTACGAGCGCTCGCTCGCAAAAACGCACGGTGCGATTGCTCCGGAGCGTCGAACTGCCAGTAGAGATCGATTCGGCTCACGCAACAGCGCGATTCAGAGGTGGAGTGATCGAACTCAAACTGAAAAAAGCAATGCCAGGGAAGGCGGGTACGGCAACGGCAGTTTCGAACAGCAACGTCACCTGAAGAAAGGGAGAAAGGTTACTTACCCTCGCCCGCCGATCAGCTGCGCCAGCCTGTGGCGGGCGGACCTTCAAATGACGATGCATTCGAATGTTCGGTCAGCGGCTTCGTTTCCTGAGAAATGGTTTTTTTGTCTCAGCAGTTACGTCGTTGCGCTTGTTCGAGCCCTCCGAGAAAGAAGCGAAGATCCGGCGCGTGCTTTCCAGTTTCCCATTCTTCGTTCGCATGGCTACGTCAAGCTAGACGCAACGGGGCACTTAGGCTGCGGCCTCGGTCAGATCGGGTTCGTCCATCTATTTCCGAATAGAGCGACGATTGCGCCTGTCACTGGGGCGGAGGTAACAAACCCGCTTGCCTCATGACCGAAAGCATGTCCCAGACGCTCCACTCCTCGCAAATCTTCCCCGCCTTGAACCGGAAAGGGTCATGCCGTCAATCTTGATCTTCTTGCCCGTTGCCGGAAAACCCATTCCTGCCTGGGTGTTCGTACCGGACGAAGTCCAATATACCGACACGAGATCTTGTTCCGCGAGAATCTGCTTGACCTTGACTATCATATCTGGCAAGGCCTTGCGTTCTTCTTTAGCGGCGGCCATGTCCTCCTCCAGGGTGTACTCGTGGTTCTCGCCGTGCGCCACGAAGTCCTTGGCGTGTGACTCCGCATACTTGTCTAGGTGTCCTTGGCCGAGCACCTCTTCGAAAAAGCTTCGAGCAACTTCCTTGTTTCTTTCTTGAACTCTGGTCTGCTGCCCCTTTACGGGACGCAGATCGCAAGCAACAGCAGCAAAAATGAAGACTTGCGCATACGGTTCTCCTCGGTTGGCTAAGCTCTTCCTGCTTTGCTAATACGAATCGCGAGACCGGGAAATTTCGCAGTGCCCGTCTAGCCTTTTCTGACGTGAATGATCGATATGCCTGATTGACGCGTTATCGTACATCTGCCCGGTTGATAGCCGACTAAGCTCTGCGCTGCCTACATCGCGGGACCTTTCTAACAGCTCGTGTAGGGGGAGCAACGCAAATGAGTCAGTCGGCAGAACTGCTTAATTTAGGATTTGATTGGCCTTCGACGCAGTAAGCTCGCCCTTCAAACGCTCGACCTCTGACTGCAGGTACTGGACCTGCTGCGCCTCGGCGTCGAGCCTGGCTTTGCCCGCAGCGTCCGCCGCGTAACTTGTCTTTGAATAGTAGGCGTTCTGGTCCAGATCGAACTCGCGCTGCATTACCTTCAGCTCTTGCTCCGCGCCATCGAGCTCCGCCTGGATTCCCGCGTCTTTAGGAGAGTCGCAGGCAATGCGCAAGGCTCTCGTCAGAGACGCAGTCTTCTCATCGAGACTGACTTCCTCGATTCGCGCGGGGACTGGAGGTTTCGTTTCTAGAATCGGCGGACCGCCAACGTCAAACCCCGAGTTGCCGCGTTTGAAATTCTTCATATCGACATCGCTGCCAGAGATGGCTAGGGGGTTATAGGAAACTTCACGACGAACCTGGTCCTGATCCGCCTGGGCGGCCAAAAGGTCCGCTTTAACCCTTTCGGCGTCAGGATTATCGCACTCTGCTGCCGGTGGCTTTGGTACTTCGGCCACGCTCGCTGATGAGGACTCTGCAGGAGAAGCAGAAGTGCTCGGCACCGGATACTGCGCGCCCAGGTCATCGTCGGTGAAGATTTTCGGATGCTTCGTAGAATTTGATTGATGCTCGCGAACGTTCCGCGCGGCCTCCGCTATCGATTCCGCCGGATGCGGTGGTTCTTGAGATCGCACGGGGACACCAAACGCAAGCACCAGAAAGGTGATGGCTGTTAATGACCACGCCCAAGGCGCCCCAGGCGTTTGCCCTCTCAAGAGTTCCGAGGGCCCGATGCTATTACTGCGCATGTCCATACTGGCCTCCCGAAAGCCACAATCTAAATCTGGGGTCGTCAGATTGGATGATCGTCCCAGCCAGAAGGTTCCCGGGTAGAATAGTGGGTTTTAGGTTAGCTTAATCTTAAAAGTGTGTTTAGGAGCTGAACTTCTGCTGCGCGGCACTGGGTGAAGCAGCGCAACTTAAAAGCGATGAGCCTTTCCACACAGTCCAAGCTGCCGTCGCAGATCATCTGCCTCATGCTGATCACGGATTTCACATGAACAAAAATCCCAGGCTCAATAGGGCAGCCGTTTCGATGGTGCGTAGAGGCAACCATCCCAGTCGACTCGGTGCAACGAAGTTGCTCGGTCACGCGCTCGTGCACAACGGACAACCATGAATCTTTGAAATCAATCGCGAGGATTTCCACGGGAGAATCCGGTTGTTCGACGATGTGGACAAGGGCAGTGATGTCTTTCGGTCCGGAAATTGTAGGCTTAGCAAGCTCGCCAGACACTTTGAAGTGGCATGAGTCAGCTGTTTGGGGCGCTTGGGCCGGAGGTGTATTGCGCGAAACGAGAAGGAAAACACTCAAACAAGAAACCAAGGCTTTCATTTCGCCTTCTATGCAGAAGCTGAATTTATCGCGATTTGCCTCAAGTGCCTGGGAAGTCTTAGCGCTGTATCGGACGCGCGAGTGGGCAGGATGCCCACATGAGCACGGTGGGATTGCGCGCGTTCGATACAGCGACTTGAAGGAAGCCGTTCGGTTTGCGGTGGACGCGGGTGTTATGCAAATTCAATTGAG
>DATDHE010000019.1:0-7004 GCA_036521695.1 Candidatus Acidiferrum sp.
CGTAGTCCCCAATTCCAAAATCACTGGATCGCGGCTGTTTGTGGCCTCAAATTCTTCAGGGAAACTTCCTTCGCCCTATCCTTTAGCTGCCTTTTGATCGCGGGTGGCAAGATCAGATCTGCTACCCGGCTATTGGCTCGACGCTTGGTCTTCTCAAATGCTGAGCCGTAGGTATTCATGGTTGTCTTGATGTCGGCGTGTCGCATGAGGCGCTGCTGCACCCCGAGCGGCGTGCCGATATCATCAATCAGCGTTCGGTAGGTGTGCCGAAAGCTGTGCCACCCTACTCCTTGCAATCCGATCTTTTCACCTGCTGGTCGCAAGTAGTCTTTCTGAATGGCATCGCCGTGGACTGGGCGTTTCGTATCCGCATTGGCGAATAGCCAAGCCTCCTGCGTTTCGACACATCGCTTCCGCCAATCCTCCAGAACGGACACTAGCTTCGAATCCAGAAAGACTTCGTCCTCAGAAGCTCCGGTTTTTCCGCCGTTCCAGACGTAGCGGCCCACAATCGATCGGGTCAACGTCAGTATCCGTCCCTTCAAATCAAAGTCCTGCCACTGCAATGCCCTGATCTCACTGATGCGCAAGCCTAGGCACATTGCAATCATGACCATCACTTGAATGTGGTACGGAAGCTCTGCGAGAAGAGCCTGATATTGCTCGACCGTAAGCACAACTTTCTTGCGAACCCGTTTCGTCACGCCCTTGATTTCGACTAACTGCATCGGGTTTCTCTGAGTCTCCAAAATTTCCCATTTCATCGCGTACTCAAAAATGCGATGGAGGAGACCCTTTATGTTGGACTTCGTTTTGGGAGAATGCTTCAGCTCCTTCAACCACTGTTCCACCTTGAGGGGCTTTTTCACTTCGGCCACGGGAGTCTCGCCCCATTGTGGCAAAATGTGCACTTTCAAAATGGATACGTAGGACTTCTTGGTTGAATACCGTTCTGGCATTGCTTCGTGCATGTATCGCCTTACCAATGCTCCAAACGATTGACTGGAAGACTGCTCCATCCGCTGGTATCGAAACTCTCTCGACCTCTGCCAGGCATGATCTTCCGTTGGCCACGCTTCCACATCTCCCGCTAACATTACGCTGCGCTTTCGCGTAATGCCCATCTCGTCCGTTTCGTAAAAGCGCCAAACCCAGGCGTCTGAGCCTCGCGTTCTCTTCTTGCGGACAATCGTGCCCACGTCTTGCTGTGTGCGTTTCAAGAAGCTTTCCTCCTCAAAGCGCGCACGGATGACGCTTCCGACTCTACACGACAACGCATGTGCGAAACTAGCTCTGAAATTCGGAAACGCCAGCGCTTGCGGACTCCGCTGCCTATGGGATGTGCGGGAAGCCAGCCCTCCCGAGCCATCTTCTTCACGGTCACCGGGCTGATCTTCAAAAAGTTTGCTGCTTCTTCGGGCGTTACGAAGGGTTCGTTGTCTTCGGCTGGATTCATTTTCTACTCCATCCCGGAACTTCGGACGGGTTCATCTGGCTGAGCGTGCAGCAATCCCTGCGACGTAGGTCGTCCGACCGGGGAGCAAACGTTGCACTTGACACTAACGCACGTGTACCAATACAGTCAATACGTAACGTTACCATATTTTAGTGAGGGTGACCCTTTGGCAGACAAGACCCCGATCCTGCAGCAGCCGGTGATCTCCATTCGGATTTCCGACGAGCTGCGTCAAAGACTCGACACTTTGAAAGAAATCATGGCCTCCAAGAGTGGCGAACCCGTCTCAACATCGGAGGCGGCAAAGCAGCTCCTTGAGTCCTCTAAAGAGGAGCGATTAGAGTTCGTAAATCTACTCTCAGAGCCAACCGATTCCCTGGTGAAGATTCGCGGGAAGGTAGACGCAAAGCTGCCACTTTCGCAAGCCGAATGGACCCTAGTTGCTTACTACTGTCAGCAGGGTGCGGAGTTATTTGCAAATACCGGCCAGACGGACATTTCGTTTGAATCTCTCGCCGGAATTCTCGAAGCTTTCCTTGCCGTTTATGGACTTGTATCTAAACAGAGAAAGAGGGGCCCGATGGCCCCTTATCTCCTCACCACATTGCCGTCACAAAAGCAAACTGAGGCGAAGCAGTCAGAGGGGATCGTAAACGATGATGTGCAGCGGGCCGTGAACCGAACCATCCACACGCTAAAGAACGCTGACAGCGAGACTGACCGACCAATTCATACCGCTCGACTTCTCTACATGGTTCTTGACAACGAAAAGTTTCTAAACATCGAGAAGCTGAACGAAGCGCTGCGACCGTACTGGCCGATTCTCTGGCGCGTGTGCGCCCGTGGCCATTACCTCCGCCATGAAGAACCCTTACGCGATGGTGCATTTTGGGGTGCCGATTCTAGGTTGAGAAATCCTGGGCCATTGCCTTCGTTTCAGGAAGGCGAATACCGCCTCGAATTTCACCGGGGGCCGGAGACGGAATTTTCTACCTGGTTGTATTTTCCCGGAAGATTTGCTCTGCAATATCCGCTCTTCGATTACCCGAGAATTGCGGAACTTCGGACGATACTAGAAGGGTTGTCGCTGCGCGACACACTGATCTTCTGGGAAGGTCGCTATTTCCTTGCGTCTACGTGGTTCGACGAAGACGAAAAGGTCGGCGTCGTATTTCGCTCTCGGGACCACGGGATCGCCCTCACATTTCATCATGACGATTGGCAGGCTATTAAGAGTCTGTTCCGCCGCGGCTGGCAGGCGCCGGAAGTGGTCCGTCTGTGGAATGCGTTGGCGAGGGAGTATGGCGAGCTGTGAAAGGCGCGGTGCTTCGCACCGGAAGAATTTGGACACGTCACCCCCAAGTTGGGAACTGTGGAGCGCCAGACGGCGATTCGATGTTTACGCAGGTTAACGTTCGTTGCGTCAACAAAATCGGCGATCGGCTGAATGAGCGCGGTAGCGAACGATCACATTTGTTTGCGACAAAGCGCCGCCAATTGTCGATCAGGTAAACGCGTTGAAAGGCAAGACCTTGCTGGAACTGGCAATTAGGAAGTTTAATCGCAGCGGTATCAAGCGCAGTTGTGCAACAAGGCGGTTCGTCCAATGAGCAGTCCCCGCGTTCAAGCTAATCAGCAGTCCAGTTTGCCGTTCGGAGCAGAAGCGAAGCCTGGCTTCCGCACCAAGACTGCGGCCACGAGACTGACTCCCGAAGAACTAGGAGAATTAGAAGCTGCCGCCGAAAGCGCAGGGCAGGCTCTCTCCGAGTGGTTGCGCGGGACCGCTCTGTGCGCTGCGCGCCAGCGGCCCGCTGACCCCGCCGAACTGGTATTGGCCGAAGTCTGGGCGGTGCGTTACGCGCTCCTGAATCTCTTCCACGCAGCCTCTCAAGCGGCATCGGACGGCAAACAATTGTCGCCTGATTCCGTCCTCAAAATTCGCGACCAGGCAGACGCACGAAAGCTTCAGCAGGCACGCAAACTGCTTGATGACTTCTTCGCCCGCGGGGGTAAGGAAAGAGCTCGTATGCCATGAGTGCCATGCCTTTCCCCGGAAGCTTTTCGCTCTTGACGCCGTTGCTTTGGGTAGCCGCGATGTTCCTTTTGCTGTTGGCTGTGCGGAGCGTGTTGCAGAACCGGTTCTCACGTAAAGGGCCGGATAGGGAAACGATCGAATGGGACCGACCTCGGCCAAGTTTGATCCAGAGATGGAGGATAAAGAGGGGCAGAATCCGATTCAGACTGCCGAGATTTTCGCAGCGGCAGATGCCGGAGATCGCGCCGAAACAAGCGCCATCAGGGCCCGCGAATACTCCTGCAGATCCGCGGAAGAAGCCTACCCACCCGATGCTCGCCCTCTTTGGTTCGACCGTCGGTGTGTCCGAGAGCAAACCCAAAGAGACGTTCGCCTGGGAGAAAACGAAGGGGATCGAATAAGAGACAACTTGCCAGGAACACCACTTCAGGCTTGAGGAGCCTTCGCTATGCTCACGATCTCGAAACCTTTGTCAGCCAGCCAGGCGCAGTCCTACCATGAGCGCGAGTTTGCCTCGCAGGAACAGAACTACTGGAGCCGCGATCAGCAGGGTCACACTGAGTGGCAGGGCAGACTTGCCGAGCAGTGGGGGTTGCGAGGGGGCGTTGGTTCCGAACACTTTAGACGACTGAGCGAAGGCCAACATCCGCAAACCGAAGAGCAGCTCGTACGTCATCAGGTATCAAGAACCTACGAAGGGAAATTCGGCAAGGAAGTAACCAGCGCCGAGCACCGAGCCGCGTGGGACGCCACATTTTCTGCACCGAAGTCGGTATCAATTACCGCTCTCGTGGGCGGCGATGATCGGGTGCGGGAGGCCCATCGGGAGAGCGTCCGCGCGGCACTTCAGGAACTTGAACGATACATGCAGGCGCGGATCGGCAATGTCCATCCCCCGGAGACGACCGGGAAATTTATCGCCGCCACTTTCGAGCACGACACCGCGCGGCCCGTCGATGGCTATGCTGCGCCCCAGCTTCATACTCATGCCGTGATCTTCAACATGACCGAGCGCGAGAACGGTGTAGAAAATGGGAAACAGATGCGAGCTTTGCAGCCACACGAGATGTTCGTGTCACAGCGCTACGCCACTGCAGTCTACCGATCCGAATTGGCGATGCGTCTGGAAAAGCTGGGCTACGAACTGGAGCGCGGTAAGCATGGACAGCCAGAAATTCGCGGTTACTCGAAGGAATATCTCGAGGCTTCCAGTCCGCGACGTGAACAGATCAAAAACCATCTCCGGGAACAAGGAATCGACGGAGCCGCGGCAGCACAGATCGCGGCCCACCATACTCGCGACCGCAAGGAACTGCTGTCGCCTCGCGAAGTCTTACAGCAGCACCGCGAGTTGGCCGCACAATACGGGCATCAGGCGGACCGCGTCGTCGCGCAGGCGCGCCAACATGGGCAATACCAGATGCCGGAGCCAGAGGTTCAGGCGAAGCGGGCCGTGACCTGGGCGCGCGATCATGTCTTCGAGAGATCGGCTGTGCAGGACCGCCGCGCGATCCTTGAAACAGCGCTGGTGCGCGGCATGGGAGAAACCACCTATGCCCAGGTCCGGCAGGAGTTCGAGCGCCGGATCGAGGCCGGGGAGTTCCGGGAAGTCTCGCACGTTGGTGTTGGAAGACACTACACAACCGCCGTGATGGTGCGCATGGAGCACGAGATCGTTGGCCGGATGCAAGAAGGCAATCGGCGCACCTACACCGATCCCATGCTGGCTTCGCCGCAGGTGCGCATCGCCACGGAAGACCGCCATCCGGAGTTGAATGCGTCCCAGCGTCAAGCAGTAGACGAAATCTTTCTTTCGCGAGAGAAGGTTGTCGGTTTAGATGGCATCGCAGGTGCGGGCAAGACAACAACTCTGTCCGTGATTCGCGAAGGCGCGGAGGCCGAGGGCTACAGAGTGGAAGGTTTCGCGCCAACATCCCGCGCGGCACAAAAGCTCGGGGAAGCAGGCATGGAGACATCCACACTACAGAAACACCTGGTACGCGGACAGCAGCCCGATACCGGCGAGAAACGGCTCTATGTACTCGATGAATCCTCTCTGGCGTCGACCAGGCAGGTGCATGAGTTTGTGAACCGGCTCCATCCGAATGACCGTGTGTTGCTCGTAGGCGACCGGCGGCAACATGAGGCAGTCGAAGCCGGGCGTCCCTTCGCGCAGCTTCAGGATGCCGGTATGAGAACGGTGAAGCTCGAAGAGATCGTGCGCCAGATAGACGCGGAACTGAAACAGGTAGTCGATCAGCTTGCGCGCGGCGAAGTGCACGAGGCGATCCAGAATCTTGACCGGCAGGGCCGAGTGCATGAGATTCAAGGCCACGACCAGCGCATCGCCGCTATAGCGAGGGAGTACGCGAAATCACCAGAGAACACGCTGGTGATTTCTCCCGATAATCGCTCTCGCATCGAGATCAACGAGCGCGTCCATGCGGAATTGCGGCAGAGTGGCCTCGTTGGTAACGAGGAGTACCACTTCAGGACGCTTGTCCCGCGCCAAGACCTCACCGGCGCAGACCGCACCTGGGCCGAGCGCTATGACCTGGGCGATGTGCTGCGCTACTCGCGCGCATCGAGGGAGACGGGCATCGGGAAGGGCCAGTATGCACAGGTCAAGAGCATAGACGCCCCGACCAACCGGCTGACAGTCGAGCTGCAGGACCACACGGAGCGCACTTACGATCCACGCCGACAGCAGGGCGTCTCCGTCTTTCGGGAGGAGATGCGGAGTTTTTCAGTGGGCGACCGCATCCAATTCACTGCGCCGGCCAACGAACTGAAGGTTGCCAACCGCGAGTTGGGGACCATCGGGAGCATCGAGGAAAACGGGCGGCTGCGCTTGATGACAGATGATGGTCGCGCGATCGAGCTTGATACGCACAAGCGTACGCATCTCGACTATGGCTATGCCATCACCAGCCACTCCAGCCAGGGGCAGACTGCCGACCGTGTCCTGATTCATGTAGACACCGAGTTGGGCGCTAAGGATCTGCTCAATAGCCGAATGGCATACGTTTCGGTCTCGCGTGGACGCTATGACGCCCAGATTTATACAAACAACGCACAGACGCTCGGGCAAGAACTCAGCCGCATTGTGTCCCATTCGCCTGCGATTCAGCAAGAGCCCGGAGCGCACAAGATAGAACCACAAACCACGCATACGAATCAGATCCGTCAGGGTCTCGGTCTAGGTCTGTGATGCTGCAATCACGAATGACATGCCCCGGATAGCCAGAGCATAACCGAGGCCCGGCCAGTGTCAAGGCCGCGCTTCGCGCGCCGCGTTCGCGGTCAAAGAGCCTTGACACTGGCCTTTGCGCCTCGGCTTATTATTCAGCTATCCGGGGGATGTCAGCTTTCTAGTTCCACGAACCGGGCTCCGCCCCGAGTCGAATCGCTGTTGATGGCAATCGTCCTCTTACGCATCGAGACAGTGCAAGAATGCTGTCCCGTCGGAGGAGATCTAGCACTTGAGAAAGACGTGTTCAAACAAGCGTTCTC
>DATDHE010000020.1:0-7303 GCA_036521695.1 Candidatus Acidiferrum sp.
AGAACCGCCAACCTGCCCCGGCCTCAGGGCTCACGCGGTGACGTTTGCCCTTATTCTGGATAATTCCAGGCTGAATTCTGGGCTAATCTGGACAGCACTGATGTGCAATATTGCACAGTCAGAAGCTCTTTGATAATTTACAATCCGCCCAAGGGTAAGTAGGGCTGTGTCCCAGGCACGGACCATAGAACTTGGGAGGGATTATGGCTTGCCTATTGTGTGGGTCAAATAATGAGGCCGAATTTGCTTCGGAGATGGTCATCCACCTCGGCGGTCTCACAAATATAGACAATCCGGATGTCTGGGTTTTCCCGAAGCTGGTAACCTGCTTGGATTGTGGCATTGTGCGGTTTAACGTTTCGAAAACTGAATTGGCGTCGCTTGTCGGTGATACTCCGCCAATGGGGCGACTGACGATGACGGCGGGTTGACGGTGGAATTGCAGTTTGCCTTTCAGATACTCACAAACTTCAATCCAGACAGGACGGTTTCCACAGCAGTGAGCAGCTCGCTTGCAGCCATTGTTTTGAAGACGTAGCCAGATGCGCCAATGCTCATAGCTTCTTGCACTACGTCAACCGAAGATTCCTCACTCAAGAAGATTATTTTAGCCTCCGGGACAATTTCACGAATTCGCCGGGCGGCTTCGATTCCATTTCGCGATGGGAGTCCGATACCCAATAGAATTAAATCCGGCTGCAGTTCCACTGCTTTCTGAAATGCTTCTAATCCGTTTGAAGCCTCGCCGACGACCTGTAATCCTGGCTTTTTGCGAAGCGTTAAACAGGCGAACCGACGCCAGGGTTCGAAATCATCTACCACGAGAATACGGACTGACGGGGATTGCAGACAGTCTCCTCCTGGTCCGGCTTCAGTCGAAGCACTGACCAGTTGTGCCGACTAACCCTCGAAATGTACGAATTCAGACTATTTCTGTCGTTGCTTGAAAACAATCCAGCGCTTGCTCGGGAACAATGAAGGAACTTGAACATCAGCGGCGAACGGCGTAGCGGCATGGGAAATGCGCGCGGCATGATGGCAATTGTCCGGTTACGGCTGCCAGCTCAACCGGTCAATGCAACACCTTCCAATTAGTTGATACGACCATACCGCCGCAGAGATCAGGCGAAGGACTGGGGCGAGGAGTGGTGTTGCGGCGTCATGGGGTGCGACTTCTGTATTGGTGGCCTATGTGTCAGTGTTGTACGTAGAGCTCTTGGCTTTTTCGGGACAATTCTTAAACACAGAAAAGGCTACTCAGGCTCCACGCTTCCTACGCTTCCCCTCATCCACCAGCAACATTTCCATGAGCGAAGGTGGATAGCGGAAGTTGGTTTCCTAAAGGCGTACGAACGCGTCGCGCAAATCAAGGAGCCCAGCTCGAGACGCCAGATTCATTGCGCCCAACGTTCCGGTTACAGCCAACCCGCGTCGTTGGGCCAGCGTGGCGCCTGCGCGATCATCAATCAATAGGAGATCGCCGCCAATGGATTCGGCGAGGACGATTGCCGCGCGCTCACCCGAGTCTAACGCGTCAAGGAGGAATCTTCGGCGGCAACGAGTGGCGCAGCGGCTACTTCGAGCCACTGCGGAGCTTGCTGCATCCAGGTTCGCACCTCCGGAGATGTTACCTCGCAGCTCAGTTCGTCGCGCACCTCGACGGGAACATGAATTCTTTCGAAAATGCGCGGCAAAACTTGGATGGCGCCGATAAGGATCAATTACTGCAGCGGAGTCGCGTCGGCGACAACAACCGCATCTAGCTTCCAAAGCCCAAACGCCGCAGTGCCGCGCGTTCACGCTCGAGATCTTCCGTGGTGTAATTCAACCACACTTCATGAGCCTTGAGGAAACCGTCGAGAGCGTCGCGAGTCTGCAGGCCCAGCAACTGCCGCAACTGCGCGTCCGTCAACCGGCCAGCCTTGTACTCTTCCAGAGAAAACGCTTCCAGAGAGCGGCGACGGCGAATTCGCGGGAGACGGTGGGAAATCTTTCCAGAAAGTCTTCGAGTGTTTCTCCGCCTTCGAGGTAATCGAAAAGTGTTTGGATGGGCACTCGTGTTCCGCGAAGGACAGGAGTTCCGCCGAGAATCTCCGTATTTTTGACAATGACTCCCATGAGCCGATTGTATCACGCACGATGGAAAGGCGGTGCGGGTGCGCTGACGGCGGTTGCCGGGTGTAGACTGAGGGCCTATGAATACACTTCTCAAAGTGACGCTCTTTGCTTTCGTGATTGGAATGGCGATTCTGTTTTGCTCGGCTCCGTGGACGACGACGCCGGCGGGGAGCGACGCGCCGCACAACTCGCTGGGGTATGCGGCGATTTGGTCGCATGAGTTTGCCGCGGTGCCGGGAGCGCGGGTGGACCTGGGAGCGTTTGCGATGCTGGCGGGAGTGGTGGTGTTTTTCGCGATTGTGATTGGCGCGTCGGCGTACTTTTTCCGGAACAAGCGCGGCGCGGAAAGAGAAGACGTTTGAGTTAGAAGACCCACCCTTGCGAAAACCAAACCCGCAAGGATGAGGCATCCGCGGTTGAAAGCCGTCGGCGCAGGCCGAATTTGTTCAGCGTAGTCCAAACTTGAGCGACTCCTCCTGCTGGCCTGCGCGAGATGGGCGGCGCTGGTGCCACTCGCACGTAGGAGACGATGAGTACAACAGTAGCGACGATTGGAATGCACGAATCGAAAGCGGTGCTGGCCATATTCGTGGGCGGGTTGATTGCCGGAGCGCTGGATCTGACGGCGGCATTCCTTAGTTATGGGCCGGGAGTGCCGCGCGCGATTGCTGGAGGATTGCTCGGGCCAGCGGCTTTACACGGCGGAACGGGGACGTATGTGCTCGGCGTGCTGCTGCACTTTTTTATTGCGTGCTCGGCAGCGGCGATTTACTACGCGGTGAGCCGCGTGCTGGGGTTCATGACGGAGCATGCGGTGGTTTGCGGAGTGTTCTACGGGATTGCTGTTTTTCTGGTGATGAATCTGGTCGTGCTGCCGCTTTCGGCGGTGCATGTCAAAGGGCCGTTCCAACTCAGAGGGCTCATTCAAGGGCTGCTGGTGCACATGATTTGTATTGGGCTGCCGATTGCGTTGAGTGTGAAGCGCTTCTCGAAGTAGAAACGGCGAGCGGGGCGGTGAGTTGGCGAGGGGGTGGAACTTTTTGGAGCGGGGTGCGTAGTATTGGACAAGAGGTAGAGTGGCAGGAGGACAGAATCATGTACTGCGATCGATGTGGAACACCATTCAACTCCGGAAGCCAATACTGCACTTCTTGCGGGAAGCAGTTGGTGGCAGCAGCGCCAGCGGCGACGCCAGCGACGGCGATGGCGTCGAGAGCGACGGAAGATGGCCGTGTCAGGCGAAATATCAATATTGTGGCGGGATTTTGGCTGGTGAACGGGATTCTGCGGTTGATGGGAGTGGCATGGTGGTTGATTTTTCGAAGGTTGGTTTTTGACAGGGGCTGGCCTTTCGGGAATTGGGAGCCGGCGTTTCGCTCATTGGTGTGGGGCGGGATGTTTTCAGCGGGCATTTTTCTGGCGGTGTTTGGAGTAATTCATCTGCTGCTGGCGTGGGGATTGTATGAGCGGCAGCCGTGGGCGCGGATGCTGGGGATTGTGGTGGCATGCCTGGCGCTGATACGGATTCCGTTTGGGACAGCGCTGGGGATTTACACGTTGTGGGTGCTGGCGCCGGAGAGTTCGGGGCGGGAGTATGACGCGATGACGGGAGTTGGCGGGCGCGTGAATGCAGCAGGTTACTCCGCCTGAGAGCCGCGCACTGCGGTAACAGCTGGCGGAAATGAAATTCAGAGAAGAGGAGCCGAGCTAAAGCCCGGCGTCTACAAAAGAAAGACGAAGAAAGAGAAAAGCGGATCCCTCGCTTCGCTCGGGATGACAAGTGGCTGGCGTCCTCGATTGCCGCAGTGGCGGTTTCCTGCTGAGATTTACATTCCTCCCCAATAGATAGCGTTGAAAAGCAGTTGGAAGGTGCCTTCGGTTTGGGCGCGGTGTTGGACGCGGAATCCGAACATTACGATTTTGCCTTTGCCGCGGGTGAAGCTGACTGCGGCGGCTCTGCGCTGGAGGCGTTCGGCGCCGTGCGCGTAGCCGGAGACGAGGATGTCTTTGGCGTCGTCAGGATACCAGGCGATGACGCTGCGCTGGATCTCCGGAGGAGGCGAGGAAGTTTGGAAGGCGATCGGCGAGTCGACGAAGGCGGCGATTTCGTGCGGCATACCCGCGCCGACGGGATGGTTCGTGTCAACGTAAACGCGCAAGAGCGAGCCTGGGACATTGAAGTCGGAGGTTGTGGTGGCGGCGCGGCCGGCTGTTGCGCCCCCACTGGCGAGCGCGTTGCGAACCGGGAGATTAAATTCTTCACCGTAGATCACATCGGAGGCGTTGGCTAGCGTGATGAGCGTGCCGCCTTTATCCACAAAATCGCGGAGGGCGTGAAGGCCGTCTTTGCCAATGCCGCCGGCGTATTCGGGCGGAAATTCTTCGAAGAAGCCGCCGCGGCCTTCTTTTCCGTCCACGATAACTTCACGAGTTGTGTCGGGGAGAATGATCACGTCGTAGGAATTATTTAGATTGCCTGCTTTGACTTCTTTGTTTTCGATGTTTTTTAGTTTGAAGCCGTACTGCTCGAGAAGGAAGCGCGTCCAGCCTTCGTCGTGCGAGGGGATGTAGGGTTTGTAGAGGGCGACCCGGACTTGTTTGAGTTGGGTGGCTCCTTGCGGAAGATCGGCGCGAGGCTGAAGCTGCAGGTGGAATTTTTCGGCGTCGGAAGCCAGCTGGGGGTTTGCGGCAAAAATAATTTCAGGAGTCTCGTTTGTTTTTTGTGCGAGATAAACCTGACTGCCGGCGGCTTGCATGGCGTTGGCTAGCGCGAAGACATTGTTCTGGTGTGGGGCGATGGAATAATACTTGCCAGTACTTGCTAGGCCTCCTACGGGCCAGGTCACGTTTTGGAGTTGCAGCGAAGAATTTTGAACGTCAGGCGTGATGCTGACTCGTTCTGCTTTGACGCCCATCATTAGCGGAAGCGACCAAGCAGCGACGTCGTATGGTTCGAGGATGCCACTGTTTGCGGCGGGGCGGACTTCGGGATAGCGCTGGATGCCCATCATTTCGTCGACGAAGCGACCGTAGGGCTGCGCGGTAGGGATGAGGAAAAGTTTCTTGTCGGCGTGCCAGCGAACTTCGACGCCGTGTTCGAGGAGCAGCGCGGCAAGACGCGTGGAGGTGATGGGATCGCGCTGGCCGTCCATGGGAATGCACCAGTAAACATTGGGATCGGCGGTCTGAACGGCTTGCGTGGCCATCGTCGCGACGCCGCGGAGAAGTTCCTGGCGATATTTGCTGACGGTTTCTAGCGCAGCGCCGGAGACGAGGAGTTCGTAGTCCATGATGTCGCGGAGACGCCATACGCCTCCGGGCCAGGGATTTGGAAAGTTGATTTGTTGCTCGTAAGTCGTCAAACCTTTGCCGCCGCCCTGAAGTTCGGTGGATTCGATTTCGATGGGAGTGGCGATGCGTGCGGAGGCGACTTCGGTGAGCACGCCGTACATGTTTTTCCACCAGCCAGTGTTGCGTGTGCCGCCAGGCCAGTAAGCATCGAAAGAATAACCAAAAATCACGCCGGACTTCCCTGCTTCTTCGAGGCGCCAGCCCATAGCGGCACCCATGAGATTGTTGCCTCGATGAACGAGCGGATTAACGAGTTTGGCGACGGGGTCGGCGTTGGGCGGGATGTAGATGCGCGGACCGTTCTCACCCATTTGGTGCTCGTCGAGCCAGAATTGTGGAAACCATTCGTGGTAGACCATGCGATTTACGTTTTTGGTTTCGATTTGCGTGAGCATGAACCAGTCGCGGTTGTCGTCGTGGCCGACGTAGTGGTGATAGAGGTAGGGCATCTCGCCGCCCTCATATTTGGTGCCGAGATATTTTCTGTACCACTCTGTGACCATGCTTTCGCCGTCGGGATTGAGCGAAGGGATGAGAAGGACGATGGAATCATTGAGACGGCGGAGGATTTCTGGATCTTGTGATGTCGCCAGATTGTAAGCCCACTCCATGGACATTTGGCTGGAGCCGATTTCGGTGGAGTGAATGTTGCAGGTGAGAAGAAAGATGGTTTTGCCGTCGCGAGCGAGTGCGTCGATTTGCTGGGAGGTGAGGCCGCGAGGATCGGCGAGTTTTCGCGCGATTTCTTTGTACTTGGCTTTGTTGGCAAGATTTTCTGGCGTGGAGATCACAGCCATGAACATGTCTTCGCCAAGTGTGGTCTTGCCGAGAACTTGGATTTCCACGCGATTCGAAGCAGCGGCAAGCGCCTTGAAGTACGCAGTGATTTGACGATAGTCGGCGAGCTTTCGGTCGGCGCCAATTTCAAAACCCAAAAACGCGCTTGGTGTGGGAACAGCGCTGCTCTTTTCTTTCTGCTGGGCTTGCGCGAATGAAGAAAGCACGAGGATCAAGACACCGGCGAGCAGAGTCCACAGTTTCAACATCATCAACTCCTTTGGAAGAAGAAAAGCGTAACAGTATGCACCCGGCGGGCAGTTTTTGCGAGTTGAAGAAGGCGCTGGAGGCGCTGGGGCGTACGACATAAGCGTGGTCAATTCGGGTAACCGCAGCGTTAACCAGACTTGCGACGAACGGTGTCATCAGGGGATCACTACTCCGCGATTTGTTGCGCCCATTTGGGCCCCTTCGGAATCTCGTACTACGGTGCGAACCTGAAACGTTCCTGGTTGGAGATCAAAGCCCAGTTTCACGTTCAGGCCCGTTTTGTTCACTCGCTCCAGGGTTACATCTTTCAACCGCATGTCGAGGACTCGCTGCAGGCCGGCAAGCATTCTCCCGTTCTCGTCAAAAATAGCAGTGGTGATCGTCAAGGTATCCTGGTTGCGTCCATCCACCTTACGAAACTTGAGTTCTTCGGTCTCCACATGGGTAACTACGGAGAGGTGTACTCCGTCTGCGCCCTTGAAGAATTGCGCCTGGCATTCGATGGGTAGCTCGCGCACTTCCTCCTGAGAGAAGACCGCCTGCTGGATCTCCTCTTTGGCCGCAGCTTCGGGGTTGGATTCGCCGCGCGGGGCGAAATATCCATGGCGGGCCTGCAGCCCCCATTTCTGTTTGCCCGTGAGAGTCACTTTTAGGTTGTGATATTTGCCATCGAGCTTTAAGTTTTGCGGCGTAAATCCGAGTACATAAGAAACTTCTGGCTCGGTCGCGGCATGCAGCAGACCTTGATCAATGTCATTCCGGTCGTGAAAGAAAACTCCGCCGGTGC
>DATDHE010000021.1:0-3067 GCA_036521695.1 Candidatus Acidiferrum sp.
CAAATAGAAAGGCACTGGCGGAGAACGCTACCCTCTCCACCTGCCTGCGATTTGGGCGGAAGAACGAGCGGAGTGATGGTGATAATGCTTCCGCTATGCCGACTCCCAACTATCGGTACTAATCCGGCCAACTTCCGAGACCCGTTTCTGGACCGCTTCCGTGTTGCGCGAGAACTCGGCCAGCATTCCGGACCGGCAGTTGAATCGTCGTTAAAAGCCATGCAGCGGGCAATTACTGACGCGCAAGTCAAGTGCAGGGCCTCGCGTCGTTCGGGATGCTTCAATGCCAGCTCACGACTCCAAATAAAGGAGAGTTCAAGCTTTGCGCCGCCGAAAGCGCCGCTGAATGACCTCGTTCGTTGTTTGCCCAGAAGGAGTACGCAGATGGAAGACCGAAGAATCCTGCCAGTGCCGGAGGCGCCGTTCAAAGGAAAAATTGGCCGTACCGTAAAGGACTCGACTCCTGACTTCCCGAAGAGCGTAGAGGCGCCGAAAGGAGCGCCCAATGTCCTCTTAATCTTGACTGACGATGTCGGTTTTGGGGCGAGTAGTACCTTTGGCGGTCCTATTGATACACCTACATTTCAGCGACTTGCCGACAATGGACTTCGCTACAACATGTTTCACACCACCGCCCTGTGCTCCCCCAGTCGCGCTGCTTTGATTTCTGGCCGCAATCATCACTCTGTCGCAAGCGGCGTGATTACTGAGTTTGCAACCGGCTATCCCGGCTATCACACGCTCATATCTAAAAGTACGGGTTGCGTCGGCGAAGTTCTCAAGGAAAACGGTTACAACACGTCGTGGTACGGCAAAATGCACAATGTGCCGGACTGGATGTCGAGCCAGGCAGGACCATTTGACTTGTGGCCGAGCGGCCTGGGCTTCGAATATTTCTATGGGTTCGTGGGCGCGGATGCTGACCAGTGGCACACACCGATCTTCGAAAACACCCGGCCAGTTGAGTCTGAGGAGCAGACACACGGTGCAAAGCACTTTGACGAGCTGCTTGCTGACAAAGCGATTGCCTGGATGCGAATGCAACACGCGCTCGCTCCTAACAAGCCGTGGCTGATGTATTACGCGACCGGCAGTGCACATGCACCGCATCACGCGCCGAAAGACTGGATTGCGAAGTACAAAGGGAAGTTCGATCAAGGCTGGGATAAGGTCAGGGAGGAAACGATCGCACGGCAGAAAAAACTAGGCGTCGTTCCGGCGGATACTCAGCTTACAAAACGCCCGGAAGAAATTCCTGCCTGGGATTCTTTGTCGGCAGACCAGAAACGCTTGTTCTCGCACATGATGGAGGTATACGCCGCTGCCCTCGCATATTGTGACAATCAAATCGGTCGCCTGATCGACGCCGTGGAGGAATCCGGCCAACTGGACAACACGCTTGTGATCTTCATCATGGGAGATAACGGAGCAAGCCCGGAAGGCTCCTTGCAAGGCACAACCAACGAGGTCGGTACGGCGGGCAATGGAGTACCTGAGAGCCTGTCTTATCTGCTTTCGGTGATGAATGAATTGGGCGGTCCGTTGGCTTACAACCACTATCCGGTTGGCTGGGCACACGCAATGGATTCGCCGATGCAGTGGACCAAGCAGGTTGCTTCGCACTTCGGCGGTACGCGCAATGGTCTGGTGATTTCGTGGCCGGCAAAAATCAAGGACAAGGGCGGCTTGCGGTCGCAATTCTGCCATCTGATCGACATCGTGCCGACCATCTATGAGGCCGCCGGTATCACGCCTCCAGACATTTTGGACGGGGTAAAACAGAAACCGCTTGATGGCACGAGCCTGATGTACACAGTTGACAATGCAAAGGCCCCGACCCGTCACACAACACAGTATTTCGAGATGGTTGGCAATCGCGCAATGTACAAAGATGGGTGGATGGCGAGCACGACGCCGCTTCGACTGCCCTGGGTGACCGTCGGGTCTAAAACTGACCCCGATGACTTCAAATGGGAGTTGTACAACATCAACGAGGATTTCAGTCAGGCCAACAACCTGGTGGATAAGTATCCGGCCAAACTCAAAGAACTCCAAGACGCCTTTGAAGTCGAAGCCAGGAAATACAACGTCTATCCACTTGACTCCAGCTTCGCTGAACGAGCCGATCCGAGCATTCGCCCAAGCCTCGCGCGGGGACGTTCGGAATTCACATACTATCCGGGAATGATCCGCATCCCGGAGGGTTCCGCACCGGACTTTAAGAACAAATCCTGGACGATAGGAGCCGAAATAAACATTCCTGACAAGGGGGCAGATGGTGTCTTAGCGACCCTGGGAGGTCGCTTTGGAGGCTGGGTATTGCTGCTGCAGGACAGCAAACCTGAGTTTGCTTACGCATTTTCAAATCAACCTGAGCACAAGTTCCGCATTGCTTCTGAACGTGCTATTTCGCCAGGCGATCATGTGGTGCGGTTTGCTTTCAGATATGACGGGCACGGTTACGGCAAAGGCGCAACCGGCGTGTTGTTTGTGGACGGAAAGCAAGTTGCAGAGGGCCGAATTCCCCGTACCATATCGATCCGATTCTCCGCTACTGAAACATTCGACATTGGCGAGGACTGCGGTACTCCCGTTGTTGAAGATTACGCGGAGAAGATGCCATTTCGGTTCACGGGAACGCTGAAGAAGTTCGTTGTTATTCTCGAACCCGAAATGCTGACCGAGGAAGAACGAGAACACCTATTCGAAGAAGAAGCACGAGCTTGCTTGGCTGTTCACTGAGAACTGTGAGAGGCGGCACGCTTGGAGTTGGTTCCTGTTCACGGGCGCCCGCCTAGAATCATGGCTATCACTTCCCACAAGCCCGTTTCTGGATAACTCCCGTGTGGCCGACAATCTGTCACGAACCCCAGGTTTTCATGCGCACGAGCCCTCCCAGAAGGCGACCACTCGAATGTTCTTGGCAATCGAGAGACGTTCAGAATGACCTTCGTAACTTTCCGCTGGTGCGGCTTGTATCTGAATGGTGATTCTGTGTTTAAGGTCGATACGCACGATAGGAGCAATCCTCTATGAACCAGAATTGCCCAGCGTTATTTCTTCTGCC
>DATDHE010000022.1:0-23945 GCA_036521695.1 Candidatus Acidiferrum sp.
CTTTTTTCTGCGGCACCTCGATCGGCAAAATTTGCCCCTCAAAGAAACAAGACTTGCGCGCGCGAACGGCTTTCTGGTGGCTCTCGACCGCAAACCGGTCCTGCTCTTCGCGCGTAATCCCGTACTTCTCCGCGACCAGCTCCCCGGTCATCCCCATGTGAAAGTCTTCGTAGGCGTCCCACAAACCGTCGTGAATCATGGAGTCCACGAGCTTGCCGTCGCCGATGCGGTAGCCCGTCCGCGCTTGCGGCAACAAATAGGGGCAGTTGGACATCGACTCCATCCCGCCGGCGACCAGCATTCCCGATTCGCCAAGCTGCACGGCTTGCGCGGCCAGCGCGACCGCCTTCAGACCGGAGCCGCAGACTTTATTGATTGTCATTGCCGCGACGCGAGGAGCGCATCCGCCCTTCAGCGCAGCTTGTCGCGCGGGATTCTGCCCGAGTCCCGCCTGCACCACGTTGCCCAGAATTGCTTCATCCACTTCGTTGGGATCAATCCCCGCGCGTCGAATCGCTTCGGCGACGACTTTGCCGCCTAGGTCCACAGCCGAAAATCCGGCGAGTCCGCCTTGAAATTTTCCAATGGGCGTGCGAACAGCAGAAAGGATGACGGGTGTATCCATGTGAGTGGTAGTCCTCCGGAGAAGCGGCGCACACCATTATACAGCGTTGCGCTGGGAGGAGTTCCGGGGCCAAGAGGTGAAGGAGAATAGGGAAGGCGGACAAAATGTCCGCACTTCCCTGGCCAATCTTAGTTTGCGGCTGCAGCCGAATCCGGCATGCCTTCGTCGGCGCTCGGACCATATAACCCTGGCACAGGAACCCCTACCAGACGGTAGTAAACGGTGAGCTGCGCCCGGTGGTGGATCATGTGATTCATGCACATGCCTCGGATACAGGCAATTTTCGGCAAGGTAAAGATCTCCTTGCCACCAGCAAGAAGCCTCCAGCCTTTCATCATGTCTGCATCGCTTACGCCGGCGAGCGCGGCTCGTGCTTCTGCACTCTCTTTGTCAAAGGCGGCAAGCAGCTCTTTCCGGTTGGTGATTTTCGGTGGCTCGTAGCCTGGCCCGTCCACAGGCGCATAATCGAGCTCGTCCGTGTTAATGGTCATCGTGATCCATCCTGGGACCGTGCCGATGTGAGAGGCAAGCCAGCCCACGGTGCCGGACTTCTCGTGTGGCTTCCAACCCCACTTGTCGTCGGGCACGCGCTCCAGCACCTTTCGCGTGCTCTGCATTTCCTGGTCAAATTCTGGCAGCATCGATTGTCCAATGGTCATATCCACCTCCAAGGAAAAGTATCCACTCAGCGCCGGAATCATAGGCGAAGGAAAAGCGAAATGTCAAGCTTTTTTTTCGCCGCCCGGGCCGCCCGAATCGTCTGCCCGATTTCCGCTCCGGCCCGCAAATTCGCACGAATGGCCGTTGACAACCGCCTCACGCGGTAGAAAATATCCGCATGCCGCACCAACTCAGCACTTCGTATTTGCAGGATTCCATCGGACTCTTTCGCTATTACAAAAAATTGGCCGACCGAGCGATCGCGCAATGCCCGGACGAAGCCCTCTTCATTACGCTAGACGCCGAATCCAATTCCATCGCCATCATCGTGAAACACATGTCCGGCAACATGCGCTCCCGCTGGCTCGATTTCCTGACCACCGATGGCGAAAAACCGGACCGCAACCGCGACACAGAATTCGAAACTCCGCCCGCCACCCGCGCCGAATTGATAGAAATGTGGGAACGCGGCTGGAAATACGTTTTCAATGCACTCGAACCACTGACCGAGACCGACCTCACGCGAACAGTTACGATTCGCACGGAACCTCATTCCGTCATGCAAGCGATCAATCGTCAGGTCGCCCACTACGCTCATCACGTTGGCCAGATTTTGTTTCTCGCCAAGCATATAACTTTCACCAAGACTGGAAAGTGGGAATCTCTTAGCGTGCCGCGCGGCCAATCAGCAGAGATAAACGCCAAGGCGGCCGCGGGCAAACTGTCAGTGCAAGAAACACTCTTTTCATCGAAAAAAGCCTGACAACTGGCTTCGCTTCCCCTTCGCCCTGATTTCCGTTACCCTTCTTAAGTCATGGCTACACTTTTCGATCTTGAGCCGCCGGCTCAAGTCGGCGCTCAACTAAACGAGGCGCAACGCCGCGCCATCACGCACGGCGAAGGGCCGTTGCTCGTTATCGCGGGCGCGGGCACTGGAAAGACTCGCGTTATCACCGAGCGCATCCGCCACCTACTCCAATCTGACAATTCTCTTTCCGCCGAAAACATTCTGGGGCTCACCTTCACCAACAAAGCAGCCGGAGAAATGAAGGCCCGCGTCGTTCGCGCCACTGGCGAACGCGGGAAAAAAGTCACGCTCGTGACATTTCACGCTTTCTGCGAGAGCCTGGTGAAAGAAGCCACGCCCGAACGTTTGATGCTCGACAAGGTCGATCACTGGATTCTTCTGCGGCGCAATTTGGAGCGCCTCAAACTGGAAAAGTATCGGCGGCTTGCCGACCCCGGACAATTTCTAAACGATTTCGTGGATTTTTTCTCGCGATGCCAGGACGAGCTTGTCTCATGCGACGACTATCTCCGCTACGCGGAAGGACTCGCGGCACAGCTCGAAACCGACCGTGGCGGCTTCGAGGAGGACACTTTCAAGGAACGCGCTGAGGAAGTCGCCCTGCAACGAGAAATCGCCCGCGCGTACCGCGCCAGCGACCAATTGATGCGAGAAAAAAAGCGCGTTTCCTTCGGCTCACTGATCACGGGAGCTGTCGAGCTTCTCGAAACCGACGCCAAGCTCCGCTGCGCGCTTCAGGAAAAATATCGCTACATCCTCGTCGATGAATTTCAAGACACCAACATCGCGCAACTTCGGCTCCTCGAACTCCTGGCCGGCGATAAAAAGAACATCATCGCCGTGGGCGACAACGATCAGGCCATCTATCGCTTCCGCGGCGCCTCTTTCGGCAGCTTCAAACTCTTTCTCGAGCGCTTTGCCGGCTGGCGCGAAGGCCAGGACTCCACAAAATTCCGCATTTCGCTGGTCGAAAACTACCGCTCCACACCGAATATCCTGCGCGTAGCCACGCAAGTCATCGCCCAAAACACGGTAAGCGCCGACTTCCCCAAGAAAGTGCTAAGCGCCAACAAGGAAGAAAGCGAGAAAATCCGCGTCGTCGAACTGGACAACGAAGATGACGAAGCGCGCTGGATCGTCAGCGAACTTCTGCGGATGCGCGCAGCCGGCCGCAAGTGGCGCGAGTTCGCCATTCTCTACCGCCAGCATGCGCACCGCCACGAACTTGTCGAAGAACTCTGCTGCCACAAAATCCCTTTCGTGATTAGCAGGCTCTCGATTCTCGATCATCCGCTGGTCAAAGACGTCCTCGCCTATTTGCACCTGATCGACAGTCCTGCGGACGACATCGCGTGCGTCCGCGTTCTCGCCGCGCCAGCGTGGTCACTCGAGCCCGGTGATCTAGTCCGCCTTGCTGAGCGTGCCAGAAAAGAAAAAAAGGCTCTCTACGAAATGCTGCAAGGCCCTCAAGGGCAACTCGCGTTCGACGCCTCGCATGCCGCATTGGGCAAGCTCATCGAGTTCGTCTCCGACCAGCGCAAAACGCTGCACCGCCGCAGTGCTCGCGGAATCCTCGCGGATCTCCTGCAGTGGCTGGAAGTCGCGCAACGCGCCAGCCCGCAAGACCGCAAGTACGTGAAACGCCTTTCGGAATTCGCCAAAGAGTGGGAGCCCAAAAGCGAAACGCAAAGCCTCGCTGAATTTGTCGAGTATCTCGACTACTACGGACAGGCCGGCGGCACGATCAGTCTGGAAGATGACGTCCCTGGAGATGCCGTCCAATTAATGACCGTTCATGGCGCCAAAGGCCTCGAATTTCCCGAAGTCTTCCTGCTGCGCGTCAATAACAAGAAATTCCCAGCGGCGGAACGCTCGCGCGTGTTCGAATTTCCCGCCGCGCTGATGAAAGAAGGCGAACCCGCCGAGCAATTTCACATTCAAGAAGAGCGCCGCCTCTTCTACGTCGCTCTGACGCGCGCGGAAAACCGCCTTACGCTCACCACAGTCACCGAAAAAAAAGGCAAAATTCCAGTGTTCATCGAGGACCTCCTGATGGATCCTGCGATCAAGCGGCGCGATATCTACCAGATGAAACCAAAATTGCCCGAAACTCCGGCCATCACAAAAAAACAATCCCCGTACGCTGGCGACCCGCTACTCTTTCCTCTCTCCGAACCTGCAAAAATCTTTTCCCGCATTGCCGACTGGGCTCTCGAGTTCCATCCTCTGACTCCGGAGCCGCTCGCTTTGAGCCCTTCCGCGGTGAGCGGCTACCGCACCTGCCCGCAACAATATCTCTTCAGCCGCTCGTGGCGTCTGCGGGAAGGCCCTAAGGCTGTGCTCAGCTTCGGGAGCGTCATGCACACCACGATCAAGCGCTTCGTCGACCAGCTTCGTAAAGGGGTAAAGCTGCCGTTCGAAGATGTGGCCCGAGTGTTCGATACCGAGTGGACTTCCGCAGGATTTGAGGATGACTACCAGGAGCAAGGCTATAAACAAGAAGGGCTTGAACAGCTGCGCGTCTTTTACACGTCGATACTTGCGACCTCTTCGCAAGTGCTCGAGCTGGAGAAAAGCTTTGAGCTTCCCCTGGAAAACAACGTCACCATCATTGGACGGATGGACCAGGTGAACTCACTGGGCGGCAAAGACGTCGAGATCATTGACTACAAAACCGGCAAACCCAAGAAAGACGCGGACGCCAAGAGAGACTTGCAGCTCAGCCTGTACGCCCTCGCCGCAAAAGAAATCTTCGAATGGAATCCGGTGCGCCTGGTTTTCCACTTTCTTCAGAACAACCAAATCCAGGTGACCACACGGGACGCCAAGCAACTCGAGGAAGCACAAGCGATCGTACTCGAAGCCGCCGACGACATCCGCGCCGGTCAATTCCCGCCAAACCCCGGCTTTGTCTGCCGCAGCTGCGCCTACAAGCCGATTTGCCCCGCCTACGAAGAGACGCTAAGCCGCTAAGCGCGCTCCGCACGGTCCCAATCGAAATAAAGTATTGCTTCGCCTGAATGCCCCATGGGTCAGTTTGCGATAATGCGACTCCAGGAACTTGGCTCATAACTCCCGTCAAATCAACAAACCGATCTCGCCAAGTTTTCGCACCAGTGACGCGTCGAAAACGCAGTCGGGGCTTATCAGATTGAGATGAGAGTCACTTTCCAAAGCCCCGGTTTTTCACCCGTGCGGCAATGTCGCGCAGTGCGACGTCGAGATCTTCCTCGTCAACGCTCGCATTTGTAAGCACCGCTACGGAATTATGGTCGGCTGTTAGAGCGAACATAGCGGTGCACCCTGGTAGGCTACCCCCATGTGACATGCGTCCGGTCTGGGTAACGAACCAACCTCCCGCTTAGTACTGATTCCTCCCAGGTGTTGTCATTTGCCGAACTGTTTCCGGTCTTCAGAAGCCTCCGGTCGACGCCCACACCGTCAACATGCATTGCGAATTTGACAAGATCAGCGGGAGTGGCGATCCACCCGCCGCTGGCATCCGCTCGCGCCACATTCATGCCATAGGGGTTTCCCCAACCCCGCTTGTAATGAGTGACCTCGGTCGCCGCCCGCTCTCTTGGCGTGTTCCCTGCGATCTGCATGTTAGTTATTCCGCAGAGAGAGAGGATCGTACGTTGGATATGGGCGGAATATTGTTGTGCAGTCAGCTTTTCGATCACACGGCCCAGGAAGCAGTATCCGAAGTTGGAATAAGCATAGACCTTGCCGGGCGGATTCTCGAGAGGTCGGTTGTCCAAAGTCCATGCGATGAGTTCTCGGTGATTCATTTCGAGATTGGAAAACATGGGATCATCCACTCCGTTGTCCCAGCCACCGCAAGTGTGGGTCAGGAGATGGTCGATCGTGATCTGCTCGATTTCCGAGCGGTAGGGCTGCCTGCCATACGTTGTACCTAGAACCCCCAGTCGCCCGAAAACTTTGTCCTCAGGCTTAAGGCGGCCATCTTGATGAGCTTGAAGATCGCCACGGAAGTGAACGGCTTGGTGGCGCTCGCTCTTCGAAAAGCGTGAGAAGCCGTCAACTGCTCGTGGCTATCCCGGCTTGGTACTCCGAGAGCCCCCGATATGTGATTTGGCCATTGTGGCCGATCGCGACGGAAAGCGCGGGCGCAGCAAACTTTTGCATGAAATCTTGGGCAATATGCATGACCTCTTGGCTTTCAGATTGCACGGGTTCTGTTGGTGTCTCGAAAAGGGGGAAGCGCACCGGCCTGCTGAGCAGGCCGGTGATGGCGGGCGACGAGTTCTTGAGCATGTGTTCTAGCGCTTCTCGCCGTGTGATCTGCATAGGGTGCGCACGCAGATGGTTCCAGATGGTGTTATATCACTGTGATTCCGCTGGCGAGAGAAGACAATTTTTTCTAGGGCTGTCATTGTGCTTCGTGCTTCGCCGCAAAGGAGTTTGCGCGATGCGCCTGGTTAACGCTGCGGTTACCGGAAATCAAGTGAAATCGGGCCAGATCCCAATGTCTGGCTACCTGACAAATCAGGAGTTGCCCCGCTGCTGCCCGTCTACGCATTGTTTACTCGTGGAGACACAGAATGAGGACTACATTGCTGACGCTGCTCGCTCTTGGCTGCGCATTCTTGGTGGTAGCCTGCGCCGTGCGGTGCGTGAGCCACGACTAAATCTTTGATGTCACCGGCGTAGTAACCGCTGAAGATAACGCGCCAGTCCAGAACGCCGAGGTAAATCTTGAAGTGAACGGTCCAGTCTACGAGGCAATCACACAGGTGAATTCGTCTTCATGTACATCAGCCACGAGCGCGGCGTGAAATACACGCTCACGTTGCACAAGGAGGGCTTTGAACCTGAGACTGTTTCAGGTAGCAGTCCTCCTGCGGGAAACCACGTGATTTGTCTAAAAAGAGCTAGCGGGAATGGCTAAGTCTGGTAAACGCGGCATCGGAAACTGACTACCGAATGCACATCACGAGGAGACCACATGAACCGCAAGATCTTCTACCTAGTGCTTTGTGTTCTGGGTTTCGCTATTCCCTATTCTCAATTCATCCCCTGGCTCCTAGAGCACAGTCTGGACACATGCGCCTGTTCGTCCGTGAACTCTTCGCCAACCGCATCGGCGGATTCTTCGGCATGGACGTTCTCGTTTCTGCGATCACTTTGATCGGTTTTATTCGCGCAGAGGGCGCGCGCCTCAAGATGAGCAGGCTGTGGCTTCCCGTCGTCTCGGTTCTGCTCGTAGGAGTTTCTCTCGGCCTTCCTCTATTCCTCTATCTTCGCGAAGGCGAACTCGAGAGACGTGGTTCGGCAACTTTCTAAACAGCCCTCCCACGATCGTGCATAGCTCGTAGCCGGGAAGGGCGGCCGCAAGTATCCGCGTTCTTTCTCTCCCAAAGAAAAAGGGCGCTACCCAGCGGGCAGCGCCCCAACCAACCGAATCTTCAGTAAAAAACTTACTTCCCTTTTTTCGGGGCCTTGGCTTCGTCCTTCTTTCCCTTTTTCTTCATCGCGATGCTCCTTTCACCCGCGGCCCCTATGTGCCGCAGTTTATCGCACTTCTCGGGTCATGACGGGCGCCGCCCACCATGCCATCTCGCTCCGTATACGAGCGTCACAGGCAGCTGTCAAGAAAATTCCGTCCCGCAGCTTAAGATTTGTCTTTTATTGGGAGACGCCGCCGGTGTAGTACTTGTCGCGGGTAAGGACCGTCAACCCTTCGCGCTTCACCCGGACTTCCACGGTGTGGTAATCCTTCACGCTCTTTACGCCTCGCGGCACGTACGCCAAGGTGTATTCGTTGCGTGCTTCTTCGGTTACCCTCGAGTACAGATCCTGAAGCGATTCCTTCTTGGCTGCGTAATACACATCGCCGCCGGTGGCATGCGCGTATTCGGAGAGCCGCTCAAATCTGCGGTCGTAGAACGCACTTCCCACTCCTACTCCGAACACGGAGATGCTGTGGGCCAGCACCTCCTTCACCGTATTGTCATAAGTATTGGTGTTGTATTTCTTTCCGCCGTTAACTCCATCGCTGACAATAAAAATGATCTTCCGCCGGTTTCTTGGCCGGTCCTTCAAAAGCTCCGCCGCTCCGTACACGGCATCATCCAGCGCTTTCGTGGGCGCCGCTAGGATGGTGCGCGTGGACTCGGGAACTGAGGGCGATCCGTCCGCTGCGTGGCCATTGATACTCGGTCCATAGAACGGCCCGCCGGGAGACAGCACATTGGTCTGGCTGTCCAGCTTGGTCCGCCTCAGCTCGACAAGAAGCTGGTCCTGGTTGCTGGTGAATCCTTTGCCTGGGTGAAAAAACTGGTCAAATTTGCAAACAAACGCCTCATCCAGATCGCTCATTCCACCCACAATAGCGTCTAGGCTGTCTTGCACTTCCTTGGCGTCACCCTTTTTCAAATCGTTGTCGATCAATAGGACCATTGAAAGAGGGAAAGCCTCCGTAGTGAACACATCGATTCTCTGTTCCACGTTTTCGTCAAAAACCCGAAATTCGTCTTTGCCGAGATCAGGCACCAGCCGCCCTGAGCGGTCCTTGACGGTTACCGGCAGCACTACCAAATTGGCGTTTACCGTAATCTTTGCTCGCGCGTCGCTCAGCCGAGGCAAGTCCGGGGGCGGCGGGGAAGGTTCCTGGGCCGCTGGAGCAGTTTGCTGGCGTGGCCGCGCCGCAAACCCAAGCCACAAAGCTGGCGCTGCGAAGAATAGAGCACAAGTCGCACCCGCGATTTTTCGTAGACTTTTCATATCCCTCAGGCCAAACTTCCTGTCGGAGTCAGTGCTGGCACCGTCGCCGGCTCTCCCGGCGACGCATCCATCGCACCTCTTGTTAGCATCTTAACGTGGCGAAGAACCCCAGCGGACCGTTTCCGGCCGGGCATCTCTCGTCAAGGAAAGTATACATGCCTTCTCTTAAGAAACTCGCGGCGCTGTGCGTGACGCCCCTGCTTGCCGCCGCCATCGCCCTGCCTGCACTGTCGCAGGAGCCGGAAGTTCAAGGCCCCACGATCAAGGCCAATGTAAACCTGGTCAACCTCTTCGTCACCGTGCGCGACAAGAGCAAGCGCATCGTCACCGACCTCAAGCAAGAGGACTTTAAGGTCACCGAAGACAATCAGGAACAGAAGATCGCCTTCTTCTCAAAAGAAGTGACGCTCCCCATCACTTTGGGGTTGCTCATGGACACCTCCGGCAGCGAGCAATATATGCTCGGCGCCATTCAGGACGGCGCCAGCAGCTTCCTGAACCGCGTGATGCGTAAGGGCGACGAAGCCATGATCATGAGCTTCGACCTAGACGTCGATCTTCTCGCGGATTTTACCGACAACCGCTCCGAGCTCAATCGCGCCATCCGCAAAGCGCAAATCAACACAGGTGGTGGAGGGGGGCCTATCACTCCTGGAACGATCCCCCAATCGGGATCCAAAGGGACGAATTTCTACGACGCCCTCTACCTCGCCTGCAACGAAAAACTCTCGACCGAAGCCGGCCGCAAAGCCGTCGTTGTTCTTACAGACGCCGAGGACAATGGCAGCAAAGTCCGCGTGGAAGAAGCCATCGAAGCCGCGCAGCGCACCGATACGGTCGTCCACATCCTTCTCGTCTACGACCCGCACTACGGAGCCAACGCCAGCATTGCCAAGAAAATCACCGACGAAACTGGCGGCCGCATGATCGTCGTGAACAACGAAAAGCATCTTCAGGAAGCCTTCGACCAAATCTCCGAAGAGCTCCGCAGCCAATACACCCTCGGCTACTACCCGACCAACTCGGCTCGCGATGGCAAATTCCGCAAAATCAAAATCGACGTCACCGGCAAAGACCTGAAAGTCCTTGCCCGCAAAGGCTACTACGCCCCGAAAAACTGAATCGTCAAAAAGGGGGAAGCCGTCGTTAGAACACCGACTGTCACAACTGTCGCATCTCTATTCTTGTGCACAGACCGGGTACATCCCTGACAGAATTGACCGGCGGCATTCCTGACGCTCTTCTTTGATGCCAGCTCGTTTCCCAAAAAATTCTCATTAATTCTACGTGAGTCATCCTATTTACTGGAGGGCAATTGGTGCCACTGCCACAGTAACTTTGGGCTCCCATGACGGACGAGCGCATCGACATCTTCAAACTCCCTTTGCAGGGAGCGGGACGCCCAATCATTGAGACGGCGCTTTAGTTCACGCCATGTCCGGTTCCGAGCTGTCCCGCGTACGAACCGCACTTAACGGACTGCGAATACTCGCAGCCATTTCGCCACATCCAATACAACTTAATCGCCATCCGGCGCCTCAGGGCTACCTTGGCAATGCTCTTGTGCCGGCGCATCGCCAGGCGCTTGTAGCGACGTCTCCAGTCCGGATGGATACGCGCCGCCGCTTGGGCCGCCTCCACCAACAAGAAACGCAACAAGGAATTGCCCTGCTTGCTGATGTGTCCTAGTCGCTGCTTGTGTGCACTGGACTCTTCACACGGAATCATCCCCACGTACGTGCCGATTTGCTTGCCGCGTTCGAACCGCGTCGGTGTTCCGATGATCAACACATAGGTGAGGGCCGTAAGCGGCCCCACTCCAGGATGCATCATCAGTCGCAGCACCTCGGGTCGCTTCCTAGCTTCCCGTTCGACGGCTGCGGTTAGCTCCGCAATCTTCGGATTCATGCGGTCCAGCAACTCCAACAACTCTTTCCGGCGTCGACTGGCCCAAGGCGCCAACGGGAGGTTGCCTAACTGGGCTCGCCCTTGTTCGCTGAACAGTTTCTTCTTCCAGCGATAGCCCTCGTTCATGGCCAACGTCTGCAACTGATTCATGATCCGTGTGCGCATCTGCACCATGCGATGTCGATGCCACAACAGTTGCCGTAGATCCCGATTCTAGGGACCTGGTACCCAGATTTGCGGAAAGTTGTTTTCCCGCATCAGGCGCAGCAGCAGTCGGGCGTCCTCGCGGTCGAACTTCTGCTTCTTCACCCGCTTGGCCTTAATCTCCGCGGGATCGCCCATCCATACTTCGAACCCTAACTCTGCCAGCAGGCGCTCAAACCAGCGGGAATACCCGGTAGCCTCCATGCCTATCCGCACGCGGATTCCGCGCTGCTGCAGATCCCGATAGAATCGCTCCGCTTGTCCATCGCCTGGTTCAGTTCCTGCTCACCACACTCTCCCGTCTCTTCCACAAAAAATGCAATCGCCTGAAAGCTCGGGTGATAATCTACTCCTATAATCGTCATGTCTGGCTCCTTCCTCCCGGGCCTTGGTCGTCAACCAAAGTCTACTCGGGTCGGGGGAGCCAGCATTGTTATGAAATCATTGAAAATTATTGAAAATCAAACTTCCGATTACGGCACTAGGCTTACCTCTGCCAGCCAGGATTGGACTGTACTTCCAATCGATTGAAATGGAGACTTGCGATTGGCCTCGGAAGCACACGCATGGTCCTGCCTCGCAGAAGAAGCAGGACCATGCGAACTATCCTTCACGTCGTACGCCAACTTACGGCTCAGCCTGCAGCTCTCGCCGCGACCCTCGCTTCGATGACGTGACGGATTAAACGCTTCGTCCGTTCGACGAAGGCCAAATGGTCGGCGAGGCAGCTCTCAAGCAACACGCCGACACCCTGGTGACCGGAAACATCGGCGGCCGCCACCAACGTGACATATTCCGCCGTGCGCATGTGGATTAAGTGATTGGCCTTTGCCAATGCGAAGAGCCGCTTCGCCTCCGGGGATTGAATTTCCGCAAACTCCCTGCGAAAATCCTCGACAAACACATCGTGCAGCCGTCCGGTGACGTTTACCGGTTTCTCCCCGATGATTTTGAAAGCCTCGTCCAGCTTCGCTAGGGTTTGCTGGGAAACGAAAGCCCGTGCTTCGAGGGCCTCCTTTATTTCCGAATTCTGGGCCAATTCGCCCAGTTCCTTGTAGGCCGTCGCCGAACGCTCTGTGCCGTGTCGCACCTGGCTCAGCATCGTTACAAATAGTTCCTTTGGATTCTTAATTGGCATAATAGATTTCTCCTTCAGAAAGCTGTTTGGTTTTTATTGAGTTGCGCCGCTGCAGACTTCATCTAATGCAGGCGGCGCGTCCCAACACTTTCAACAACAATGCAAGAGTTCTTCTGACGCATGGCGGAGCCAGTGGCTAGTGTCAGTAATTACGATGGCTGCTGAAAAAGTCTATCTTTCAGAAAGTAACGAAGGAATTTGGGAAATACTTTCTCGGAAGTGAATTTTTCAACACACACTACAATTTTACATATGCCTTTGGGGAGGATTGGACATGGGATCGGCGGCACCCTTTGGCCATTCCCAATTCTTAACAAGCATTAAACACACAAGCGCTTTCTCGGTGCCTATAATTTGTGGTACCTGCGAGGTCTAGCTCACATCTGTTTCAGCGCGCATGGGCCTTCAGGTGGCGGAGGGTTGTTGTGGCTTGCGTGTTATGTGCGTCGAGTAACGAGGCAGAATTTCCTGTTGAGATGATTATTCATTTCAGCGGGCTCAAGAACGTGGGTAATCCCGGCGTCTGGTTATTCCCGAAGTTTTTGATCTGCTTGGATTGCGGCTTTGCTCAGTTTAAAGTCCCGGAAACCGAATTGGCGTCGCTTGCCGTACCCCGACAAGTGAACGACTCTCGGGAGCCGTGTGTTGATTCCGCCTGCTTGCGGGTAACCGGAAACTAATCAACCATCGAACTCTCGCTACGCATTGACCGAGATTGCCCGACCGTTTAACATCCCTCTTGCAACCCAAACATGATTAACGAAACTGTCGCCCACTATAGGGTTATCCGAAAACTCGGCTCCGGCGGCATGGGTATCGTCTATGAAGCCGAAGACACCAAGCTTGGTCGCCGCGTTGCGCTCAAATTTATCCCTGAGGAAAATCAGCGTGACGGCCAGACCCTCGAACGCTTTCTCCGCGAGGCTCGCTCTGCATCCGCGCTGAACCATTCCGGAATTTGCACCATCCATGCCATCGAGGAACACGACGGCCGCACCTTTATCGCCATGGAGCTTCTTGTCGGCGAATCGCTGGACAAACTTCTCGCTGCCGGGCCATTGCCCATCACGCGCACTCTAGAATTCGGCATCCAACTCGCCGACGCCCTCGACGCCGCCCACAAAAAAGGCATCGTTCACCGCGACATCAAGCCCGCAAACATTTTCGTCTCCGAAGCCGGCGGCATCAAAATCCTCGATTTTGGCCTCGCCAAGCTCCTCCCGCGCCATTCCGACGGTCTCGCCGGCCATACTCTCGACGCACGCGCCGACACTCTGCTCACCAGTCCCGGCATGGCTGTGGGCACGATTCAGTACATGTCCCCTGAGCAGGCCCGCGGCGAAGAAATTGACGCCCGTAGCGATCTCTTTTCCCTAGGCGCCGTCCTCTACCAGATGTTGACCGGCAAACAAGCCTTCCCCGGTTCCACCAGCGCCGTCGTTTTCGATAACATCCTGCACAATACTCCTGCAGCACCGGTGACCATCAATCCTGATGTTCCACCGGAACTCGAGCGCATCCTCAACAAAGCCCTCGAAAAAGACCGCGACATGCGCTACCAGGTCGCCGCCGAACTGCGCGCTGACCTCAAACGCCTCCAGCGCGAAATCGATTCAGGCAGCCGCCCTGCAAGTACGCAAAGATCCGGCGCACGCGTCTCTACCGTCTCCGAGCCGCCGTCCTCTCAACCTAAAGTGACGCCTTCCGGCAGCTCCGTCATCGTCGACGCCGCCAGAAAGCACAAGGTCGGCGCCGGCCTCACGATCCTCGGCGTCCTTGTCGTCGTCGGCGCCGCCGCCTTCGGTATCTACTCCATGGTTATCCGCTCGCGTCACGTACCTTTCGACACCTTCTCCATCGAGAATTTAACCAACAACGGCCACATCGCTCTCGCAGCCATCTCGCCCGACGGCAAATATCTCCTCCACGTTCGCGATGAAAATGGCCTGCAGTCACTCTGGCTGCGGCACATCGCTTCGGCCAGCAATACGCAGCTCGTGCCCCCTGCGGCCACTCGTTATGCGGGGCTCACCTTCTCTCCGGACGCCAGCTATATCTATTGCGTCCGCCGCGACGAAGCCGAGCACACTCTCGCCTCTCTCTACTCTGCCGCCATCCTCGGTGGCACACCGCGTCTGCTCATCAAAGACGTCGATAGCCCCATCACCTTTTCTCCCGACGGCCAACGCTTTGCTTTCTTGCGCGAAGACCACGACTCTCCTACTTACGAATTGATCATCGCCAAGAGCGACGGTTCTCCCGATCGCGCACTTTTCAAGGACGTCACTCTAGAGGGCCCAGGCAGCTATAGCCCGGCATGGTCTCCGGACGGCAAGACCATCGTCGTCACTGAATCCCAATTGGCCAAGGGCATCACTGCCGCTGTTCTGGCGGTTGACGTGGCCTCCGCTAAACTTCAGGTCATACCCTTCGCCACCAATAGGATTTTTCGTAATCCAGTCTGGATGCCCGACGGCTCCGCCCTCCTCGTCTCGGAGTTCGGTAACACTGGCGTTTTGAATTCTCAGCTGGGCCTCGTCAGCTATCCCAAAGGCGACTATCGCCGCCTCACCACGGACACAAACTCGTATTTCTTTCCCACCATCGCCACCGACGGCCGCACCATCGCTGCCAACCAGGCACAGTCCAGGTATCAAATTGAAGTGGCCAGTGTTGCTCAACCCGATGAGGTTCACCCCGTCCCTCTCTCTTCCAGCAGTCCGGTTTGGAATTGGGATTGGACTGCGGACGGTCGCATCGTCTTCATACAGGTACCGGACATCCGGCTCGTTAAGCCCGAGGGCGGCGAAACCCTTGTCTTCTCGGACGGAGATCACATCTCCGATCAACTAACGTCCTGCGGGCCACAGCCCTACATCGTGTTTCGTTCCGCTGGCCGCTCTGGCAAGGTCTCTTTCAATCTTTGGAGGATGAACAGCTCTGGCGCCGACTTTAAACAACTCACCTTTGGCGCCGCCGAATCCGATCCACGCTGCTCGCTGGATGGCAAGTGGGTCTATTACGTTGATTTCGCCGACAATCAATCGCTAAAGCGCGTCTCAATCGATGGCGGCACACCGCAAACGATCTTGGCCACCGCCGATGGCGCCGCAGGTATTTCCCCTGATGGCAAGACCATCGTCGGCTTGGAAGTTCGCGAACTCGACCACAAACTCGTCCTGGATCTGTACTCCATCGACGACAAAAAGGTCACTTACCACGACATCGACCCGCGCGCTTCTACGCCCTTGGGATTTGCTCCCGACGGCAAGTCCATTGTCTATGCTGTTCACGAAAGAGGCGTCGGCAACCTATGGATGCAGCCTCTTGATGGCTCCTCTCCCCGTCAGCTTACCCATTTCACTTCCGAGCGAATCGACAAATTCCGGTTTTCCCAGGACGGCGCAAGAATCGCCATCGAACGCGGTCACAACGAATCCGACGCCGTCATCCTCCGCGACACCACCCGTTAGTGGAACGGACATTCTTGTCTGTCGCCTTCGCGTGCGCCGATTTGGCGCAGGGTCTACAGTCCCGCCAGGTGGCTCGTCCTTGCGGTGCCAAGAGAGACAGCTAGACAGACAAGTATGTCAGTCCCACCATGAAAAAGGATGGACTTATAAAATCAGGGAGAAGCCGGGCCCGAAGGACTCGGCTGACTATTATTATTTTCCCGGTTCGCCCGCGCAAAATACCCGCGGCGGGCCCGCACCTGATACCCCTTGTGGTCAGGCACTTCGATGCGAATCTTGTGGTAACGCCCGTCGAGAACGTAGTTCGTAGGTATGTATGCAATCGAATACTGATTCCGCAATTCGTCGCCAATATCCTGGAACGACTGGTCCAAATCATCCACGTGATAGGGAAAGAATGCGCGTCCCCCGGTTTCGTCCGCCAAGTCCTGCAGAATCTTGTCGCCTTCGGTCAGGTGCGTCTTCCGGTTGGCCAGCTTGTCGGGATCCGTCTGTGATAGCTGGATCCACTGCGTGCTGGTGCTGATCGTATAAATCACCACGCTGGTCCGTTGCGCCATCTCGATGGCCTCACCTCGAGTGTGCGTCGAAAGATTGTCGTCGCCGTCGCTGATCAAAACCATCACGCGCCGCACGACGTCCGGCTGGTCCCCCGGTGGACGCGGCGGATGGCTCAATTCGTTCTGGCAGGCCTGGTAAATCGCATCGTAGATCGCTGTCCCGCCGCCTGCCCGCGTCTGCATGATCTGATCGCGCAGCAACCCCGCGTCGCTGGTGAACGCCTGCACCACCTGCGGCTCATCATCAAACGTCATCACAAATGCTTCATCTCTTCCACGCCGCAGTACGCTGAAAAGGAAATTGATCGAGGCGTCCTGCTCGAACTTGATCCGGTCGCGGATGCTGTTCGAGGTATCCACAAGCATCCCGATGCGCAGCGGCAAATCCGATTGCTTGCTGAAGTAACGAATGTCCTGCGGAAACTTCTCATCAAAAATCTGGAAGTCTTCTTTTTGCAGATCGGGCACCAGCTTGTTGCGCCGGTTCAACACGGTGAACAAAACGTCCACCAGGTTTACAACTTGGATGATCTTTTGCGGAGTTTGGGGAGTCGCAGACTTCTCCTCCTGTTGGCCTTGCTGTGGCGCCGCCGGCGGGGTCGCCTGCGGCGAGGATTGCGACGGAGTCGCAGGCTTCGCCGGTGCCTGCTGTGCGCGGTCGCTGACCGCCGCCGTCAGCAAAACCCCGACGAGAAATAAGGAAATCAGTGCTCTGGACATGTCAGTAGATTATAGGTAGCTAGCGAGCACAGCGTCAATTCTCTCCGGATCTTCTCCGGATGCCTCCGAAAGGTTTTTGACGAACTTGCGCAATTCCCCTGGCAGCGGCGCCCGCACGTCGATCCAGCCTCCGGTTCGCGGCTGCGAGAATCCCAGCCGCGCCGCGTGCAGAAAATTCCGTTCCAGCGCCGACATCAAGCTCTTCTCCCGCTCATTAGACGCAGCGCGCCCGGTTCCGGCACCAACGCGAAGCTGGGCAGCCGCTCCGTAAAGCGTGTCTCCCACAACGGGATGCGCGATCGCCGAAAAATGCACGCGAATCTGATGGGTCCGCCCGGTATGCAACTGCACTTCGACGAGCGTCGTCCCATCCACTTCCGCCAAAGTCCGCCAGTCGGTCCGCGCCTCCCGCGCGCCGCTGCGCTGCAAGTTCTCGCGCAGAACGCTCCCCGGCTTCTCCTTGAAGGCAGCCATCCGAGTACGCCGATGCAAATCACGCCCAATCGCCAACTCGATCCGTCCCTGTTTCTCCTTCAATAAACCTTCGACCAGAGCAATGTACGTTTTCTTCACCAAGCGTTGACGAAAGGCCTCGGCAATCTTCGCGTGCGCGAAATCGTTCTTCGCCACGAGAATGACCCCGGAAGTTTCCTTATCCAGCCGGTGCACAATTCCCGGCCGCAACGCATCCCCAACCTGCGAAAGCGCCTGCCCTCGCCCCAGCAGCGCGTTCACCAAAGTTCCTCGCGTGTTGCCCGCCCCGGCGTGGACCGTCATCCCCGCGGCTTTGTTCACCGCAATTACGTCGTCATCTTCATAAAGGATCTCGAGCGGAATGTCCTCGGCTTCGGCCTGCATCGGCGGCCGCGCCTGCGCATCGACGGCGATTTTCTCGCCCGCGCGGAGACGATGTGCACCCTTGGACGGCTTCCCGTCGACGAGCACGAGCTCCCACTCAATTAATTCCTGAATCCGCGTGCGGCTAAGCTCCGGGAGTTGCGCCGCCAGATAGCGATCGAGGCGCTGCCCCGCATCGCTCTCCCGAACCGCAAGTTTGTGTGTGATGGGCAAAGGCACCAAAAGATTCTAGCAGCTTGTCCACGGCCGGGAATCAAACGCTCCAAACTCCCGGACGACTCAATGGGCTTACGTAGAGGAACGGTCCGGTGATGCCGAGGAGTTTGTTTCCTTAGGACTGAATAATAGGTCGAGAATCAAAAGAATGGCGCCGATGGTAATCGCGGAATCCGCTACGTTAAATGCCGGCCAGCGATAGCTGCCGATCCACACCTCGAAAAAATCCGTCACGGCCCCGTGAAGAATTCTGTCCGTGACGTTGCCGGTAGCCCCGCCGAGCAGAAGCGCAAGCCCTGCGCCCGCCGCAACACCGCCTTGCCCGGCCACCAGCAACCAAGCCAGCGCGCAGATCACCCCAAGCGAACCGCTAGTCAGCAAAATGCGCAGCCAGGGCGAATGCGAATCCGCGAACAGACTGAAGGCGATTCCCGGATTCCGGCTATGCACCAGATAAATGAAGTGCCGAACAACTTCATGCCGCCAGCCTAAGTCCGTTTGCGTTTCGAACCACGCTTTGGTGGCGCGATCCAAAACAACAATCCCCAGCGTTAGCCAAAGCCACTTCAGGCGCGAAGGCAATTTCATGAACGGGCAAGCTCCAATCCTTCGATTTCCGCGAGGGCTTCGCTGCAGCGCTCGCAGATGCCAGGGTAGCGCGTATTTTCCCCCACATGCGTCGAGTAGTTCCAGCAGCGTTCACACTTCGTGCCGTCGGCGCGTAATACTTCCACATGAAAAGGTTCGGGATGATCGCTCTGCGCCGGCCCATCGAGTGGCAAAACTTCGATCTGCGAAACGATGAACAAGCCTGGCAAATCTTTTGCGTGTCTTCGCAAAAGTTCCAGGTAGGGCCCGTTCGAACGAATGCGAATTTTTGCTTCGAGTGAAGAATTTACGAATTTCCTTGTGCGGGCACGTTCGAGGTCTTGCAAAACTTCCGCTCTCAACGCATGGAGCTTTTCCCATTCTGCTTTTGCCTGCGCATCTACATTTGAAAGCAGCACTGCTTCTTCGGGAAAAACGCCGATGTGCACGCTTTCCGGTTCGCCTGGCAACTTTGGCAAGTGCGTCCAAATCTCCTCCGCGGTGAAAACCAGGATGGGTGCGGCAAGCAGCACCAGCGCGCTGGCGATTTTCCAGACCGCCGTTTGCGCCGAGCGCCGCGAAGGGTTTCTTGCAGCTTTCGTGTACAACCGGTCCTTCAATACGTCAAAATAAAACGCGCTGAGATCCACGACGCAATAATCGTGAATCGCGTGATACACGCGGTGAATATCGTACGCTGCATACCACTCCCTGCATTTCCTGACCAATTCTGCTGTGCGCTCCAGCATCCACTGATCAATTTCTTCGAGCTGAACGTTCGGGAGCGCGTCGCGAGCCGGCGCAAAATCGAACAAATTTCCAAGGGCGAATCGAAACGTGTTGCGAATCTTGCGGTACGCATCACTGAGCTGCGTCATCACGCGCTCGCTCATTTTCACGTCGGCTTGATACTCCTGCGAAGCGACCCACAATCGTAGAAGATCCGCTCCCCACTTATCGCAAATATCCCTGGGCAAAACGACGTTTCCGAGCGACTTGGACATGGGACGGCCGTGTTCGTCGAGTGTCCACCCATGCGTGACTACGCTGCGATATGGCGCGTGATCGCGCAATCCGGTGGCGATTAGCAGAGAGCTCTGAAACCACCCGCGATACTGGTCCGGACCTTCGAGATAGACATCGGCGGGCCACTCCTCGTTCTTCAAAACGGCAAGATTTGAAGACCCTGCGTCAAACCACACATCGAGAATGTCGTTTTCCTTCCGCCACGATCCCGCGCCACACCTACATTTCGTTCCGGCAGGCAGTAGCTCTTCTGACGTGTGCTTGTACCAGGCGTCCGCGCCCTCCCGTTCGAACCACTTCACTACGTTGCGCAGGGCTACAAAGTTTTCAAGCCTCGTGCCGCAATTATCACAATAGAAAACAATAATCGGCACGCCCCAAAATCGCTGCCGCGACACGCACCAATCGGGCCGCTTCTCGATCATTTCGTACATGCGGTCTTCACCCCAGGCCGGAAACCACTTCACGCCATGAATTTCTTCAAGTGCCTTGGCACGCAACGTTTCTTCTTTCCCATGCGCCGCTTGATCCATCCTGATGAACCACTGCTCTGTGGCCCTGAAAATCACCGGGTTGTGGCAACGCCAGCAATAGGGATAGCTGTGCGTGTAGCTGTGAGTCCCAAGAAGAGCTCCGCGATCTTCGAGCAACTTCACGATGATTGGATTCGCCTGAAATACATTCTTGCCTTTGTATTCCGCCAGTCCTTCGAGATATACGCCCTGGTCATCGATCGGCGCATAGATTTCCAGACCATATTTTTGTCCCGAGAGAAAATCATCCGAACCGTGCCCGGGCGCCGTATGTACGATCCCGCTACCCTGATCGAGCGTCACATAGTCGGCCAAAATTCCCGGCACCTGCATGGGCAATAAGGGATGCTGGAATTTCAGGCCCTCAAAATCCCGCCCTTTCCGCTTCGAACGCACACGCACTTCTTTTATTCCGCACTCCGCCTGCAACGCCGCCACGCGTTCCGCGGCGAGCAGCAGCGGGCCCTTCTCCGTTTCAACAACCAAGTATTCGTAATCCGGATGAAACGCCAGCGCCCGGTTGTGGGGCAAGGTCCACGGGGTAGTCGTCCAAATGACGGCGCTCACGTCGCTCATCGCAGCGAGTTCGCTCTTTGCGCCGCCCGCCACAGCAAATTTCACCCAAACCGAGGGACTGGTGTAATCCTCATACTCGACCTCAGCTTCCGCCAGTGCCGTCGTATCGTAAATGCACCAATAGACCGGTTTTCGCCCGCGATACGCGTAGCCTTTCTCCGTGAAATCGAGCAGTGCGCCAGCGACAATGGCCTCGTAATCGTGGTTCATCGTGAGATACGGTTCATCCCATCGGCCCAACACACCCAAACGCTGGAAATCCCGTTTGTGCTGCTCAACATAGCGCGTCGCGAACTCCCGGCAAAGCCTGCGGAATTCCGCCGGCGAAACTTTCCCCTTTCCGCCAAGCTCCTTTTCCACCTGCGTCTCGATCGGCAAACCATGGCAATCCCAGCCAGGGACGAACGGCGCGTAACGCCCCGCCATGCTTTTGGATTTGACGATCACATCTTTCAATATTTTGTTGAGTCCTGTGCCCAGGTGAATCGTGCCCGTGGGATAAGGGGGACCATCGTGCAAAACAAACAGGGGTTGGCCTTTTCGCGCCTCAAGAATCCGCTCGTAAAGATGGGATTCCTGCCAGGCCGCAAGCTGTTTCGGCTCAAGTTGCGGAAGGCCGGCCTTCATTGGAAAATCAGTCTTGGGCAGGTTCAGTGTTTTCTTGAGTTCCAGAGGTTCGGCCATTTCTGTGTGTACCCGCAGCTGTGCTTGCTCGATTCGAATGCCGTCCCCTGCTCGGCTTAAAGTAAACGCCGTACCTTACGTACCGTACTTTGGTTCAGGTATTCAGCCAGAAACATGAGAAAGCGTTGTAATTCTGTATGTTACAATGATTGACAGTCGGTGTCAGCGGCTGGGGTCGCGCAACCTTTCCCGGCCCTCGCGAATCATATCGATTCAGGACACCCTACGGAGCCCAGCTGCGTCTAAATCAGGGGGAAGATGGTGCCGGACCTAATTGTTAATCTCGTTCCGCCTGAAGCGATAAAGCCCGCGGTGTCTGCATCGGCCGATCAGAAGGCCGTCCCGGTACCAGCGTCAGCGGTTCCCAAGTTTGGCGCACCTGCTCTGCTTATTCCTGATAATTTTTGGTCCAATCTCAAACAGTTTCTAACGGAGCGTCCCGTAAACGTCGCGGACCGTCCTGGCGCGCCCTTTGTAAAAACTGTATTCGGCGCGGGCGTTATGGACAATCTCAAAGATTTCTTCAGCTCGCGTCCGGTGCCGAAAGGTCCCGTGAACAGCCGCTTGGCGGTCTCCTGGGGAACCAATTTCGGCGGTTTTGGTTCGCGCATTAAAGAGGCTTTCTTTCCGGCAAAACTTCCGCCCGCGAACTTCACTAGTAAGCCCGTAAAGGTGAAGGACATTTGGACGAAGGACGAAAACTTCGGCTGGACCCAAATCATTTCTTTTGCCATTCATGGCAGCGTCTTTGCGCTGGTGATTTTGATTCCGTTGTTTTGGCATTTCGGGACTAAGACGGAAGCGAAGAATAAAAATGTCGATATGACCGCGATTGATATTTCGCCTTACATGGCGAAACTCCCGGCGGGTGCGAAGAAGGCCGGCGGCGGCGGTGGTGCGAATGACCATACGCTGACCCCCGTCAACAAAGGCAAGCTTCCGAAATTCCAGTGGACGCAGTTCACGCCACCCCAGGTGAAGCCTCAGAATCCGGATCCCAAGCTGGCGATGGACCCATCTTTGCTTGGCCCGCCAGACCTCAAGGTGCCAAATATCAATGCGGCGAATTTTGGCGACCCGCTGGCCAACGGCGTAAGCGACTCTCTCGGACATGGCAATGGCACCGGAATCGGAAGCGGTACCGGCGGCGGATTGGGTCCTGGCGAAGGCGGAGGCACGGGAGGCGGCGCGTTTCGCGCAGGAGTCAATGGCGTGGGCATCCCGGAATGTATTTATTGCCCGCCACCGCTCTATTCGGATGACGCGCGCAAGGCGAAGTACATGGGCACCGTTGTGTTGCAGGTAACCATTACGCCTGACGGCCGCGCTGTCAACATTTCCATCCTGAAGGATCCAGGTATGGGCCTCGGGGAAAAAGCAGTCGAGTCCGTGCGTACTTGGAAGTTCCGGCCAGCGGCTGGACCGAACGGCAAGATCGTCGCCGTGCAGGTGCCAATTGAAGTGACGTTCCGGCTTTATTAGTTTCCCTTCTTTAAACTAATTACATATTCTTCGATTTCTTCCAACTGCTCAAAATTTTCTCCGCAGGCAACTAAACTCTGTTTTGAGACTTCTGACTAGTCGACTCGTGCTCGCCCCGGGATGTTGTTGGGCCGAACCGTGAGGCGGAGACGGAGGCCTGCTCATGCGCGATCCGGTACTGCGTCCTTTTTCTGGCAACGATCCCACAAAGGAATCCTGGCTCAGCCGCGTTCGAGAAAATCTGGGGCAACTTTTCATTCCAACGCATTTCAAACCGTCGTCGGCAAACGGAGCACCCATTCATCTCCTCAAGTTCGATAAATCGCTACGGCCGGCACGCGCGCAGGGCGCTTCATTGCTTACGCACGCTGCTGTTTTCGTTGCGATCGTTTTTCTCCTGGCAAACACGAAGGGAGTGACCAGGCCGCTTCCAAACGGCGAGCCGACGTCGCTGAGCCCGTTCAAGCTTTCCGCGCCGCTCATCCGCAGCCTCACCAGCGCGCATCCGTCGGGCGGCACTGGCAGCGGAGGCGATGAGAACCCCATTCCCGCGACTCACGGAGATCCTTTGCTACGTTCATCCATCGTTCTTGTGAAACCCACGCTCCCGCAAAACGAGCATCCACAATTGCCCGAGCCGCCTTCGATTTTTGACCCGAACGCAGCGCCGGTGCTTTCACCCACCGGTAAAATAGGACTGCCCTGGATGCCGGAAGATACAAACTCTGCGGGTCCTGGGAAGGGACACGGCATCGGATCAAAGGATGGCGATACGATCGGCGACGGCGGGATTGGACCGGGCGGCGATGGCACTGGGAAGGGTCCATATGGGCCGGGATTCATTGGTCCTGGATGCGCTTATTGCCCGTACCCGACATACACGGACGAGGCGCGACACGGGAAGGTGCAGGGCGCGGTAACCTTGCAAGTCCTCGTGGGCGCGGATGGGCGGGCGCAGGATATTCGCATCGTTAAAGGCATCGGTTTTGGCTTGGATGAGCGCGCAGTGGAAACCGTGCGCGGCTGGAAGTTTATTCCAGCTCGCGACGAAGCTAAGCTTGCCGTGGCCGCGTGGGTCACTGTCGAAGCTGTCTTTCGCCTGTTCTGAGCTAACCTTTCCCATGAAGCCCATCGCTCTC
>DATDHE010000023.1:0-7302 GCA_036521695.1 Candidatus Acidiferrum sp.
CACAATGGCGGCCTCTCCTTCCGGGCCCATCACCGTCTGCGTAAACAGAATCCCGGTCTTGCGCATCTCCGGCAGGATGGCATCGATACGCGAGCTTGTCTCAATCAAAATCACCGCGGAAACAGGATCGCCTCCAAGATCGAAGTGCGAAATCTTCTGCTCGACGCCGTTATCCGTGATGCGAAAATCCTTGGCGTCCAGGTCATTCACCATGTCGCCTTTCGCATTGCGCACCGTTACCGGCATGTTCACCAGCGACACGCGAACTTTCAGCTTGGCCTGCTCATCCGAGGGAGCCTGCTCGACCGGTTGCCCCGGCCTCGGCGCCATCGGTCCTTCAGGAGCCTGTGCCGGCAGAGCCCCAGCTCCGGCCAGGAGACCCACGAGCATCAGCCCCCAGCTGCTTGTGATTTGCTTCATTCTGTCCCTCCGTTAAATACGACCTGATTCCCGCAGTGTACTCAATTCGACGCACTCTCGCCGGAAGACGTTGCCGCCAGCCTCCATGATTCCTACAATGATTGTTTGCATCCACCGGAGAGAAAAGCCCATGTCCGCAGGTCAGCCCAAGCTCAAGCCCCAGCACGCTCCAAAAGCCCCGCATGAAGATCACCGCTTCCTCGAAAGTACCCCCGCGCGCCCCCTGCGCATCCTCGCGGAGTATCTCCATCCCCTGGTGCAGCTCAAAAAAGAGGGTATCGCCGACACCATCGTCATGTTTGGCTCGGCGCGCATCGAATCGCACGAAACGGCGCAAGCGCGCGTCACGCGGCTAAGAAAAGAAAACGTCCGCAAGCTTTCTCCCGCGGCGCAGACCAGGCACCGCAGCGAAGTGCGCCACGCCAAGAGCCTCCTCGAAATGTCCCGCTATTACGAAGAAGCGCGCCAGCTCTCCCATAAAATCACATCCTGGTCGCTGGCGCTCGGTCCCCGGCCGCGCCGCTTCGTGATTTGCTCCGGCGGTGGTCCGGGAATCATGGAAGCCGCCAATCGCGGCGCCAGCGAAGCCGGCGGCAAATCCATCGGCCTCTCGATCGAATTGCCGCACGAACAATTCGCCAACGCCTACATCAGCCCAGAGCTGAGCTTCAATTTCCACTATTTTTTCATGCGCAAATTGTGGTTCGCGCAAATCGCCAAAGCCCTCATCGTTTTTCCCGGCGGCTTTGGCACCATGGACGAACTTTGGGAAATGCTCACCCTGCTGCAAACAGGAAAGCTCGCCAAACACAACATCATCCTCATCTACGGCCGCAAGTATTGGGACAAAGTTCTGAACTGGAAGGCCATGGTGAACTGGGGCACGATCAACGAAGAGGAATACCAAATGCTGCAGTTTGCCGACAGCGTGGACGAAGCCTTCGATTACATCCGCGCCGGCCTCGAGAAGTACCACATGGAAGTTGATCCCTTTCTGCAGGCCTACTAGGCAGACCGCGCAGCCCTCGGTGCTCTACAGCATTGCCTCAACGTTCCTAAGGCTTCCGCCCGATGGCTGTCTTCGAGCCGTGTTTATACGCTGCCATAGTTACGTTCACCGGGAGGGATCGAGGCCATGGACCAGACATTGAGATTTTCGCCGTTAAAGAAAACTCTGCTAGTGGGGGCCACGCTTGTTGGTTCGTTATTGTTGCTTGGCGCGCCAAAATCGCGTGCCAATGAAGAGGACTGCCAGAAGAGAGTTGTTCACATTGATCATGAACTGCACAGGGCTGCCGAGAAACATGGTTGGGACAGCCCACAAGCCAGGGAAAAGCGTCGGGACCTTGTCGCCGCGCGCGAGTGGTGCTGGGAACACGGCCATCGCTGGTGGGATGAAGACGCCCAGAGATGGCACACAGAACGCGATTGGGACGAACACGACCACGATCGCCCCCATCAGTAGTGTTTAGCGGTGCTTCGCTACGATAACGTCAGGCTTAAGGAAGCCATCGTTCGTCGCGGCTTCTACAGTCCGCGTGCTGACTACTGGCGCGTCGAGCGCCGCGAGGCCTTCGCCCGCGGCTACTACGACCGCTTGGGCTGCTGGCACCACTACTAACTAAGTTTCGAAGGTCTCAATAAAAAAACGGGGCGCAACGACCAGCGCCCCGTTTCCATTTTCAAGCTCTAAAACAAATCAATTCTTTGCGGCAGCAGCTAATTCATCCGAAAAGACAGCTTCAAACCGTCGCTCTTCATCCTGGTCATGCAATAGCACGACCGGAACGACGCGCAACGATCTCTTGCAGGAATGGCATTGCGTCACTTCGCCCTGCAGATCTTGCAAAAAGCCGTCCGTGAAATGATACAGCGCCCGCTCGCGCCTGGCATTTTTCTCATCCCGCGCACCGCAGTACGGACACACAAACTCCACCTTGTCCTGCTGCGGATCGCGGTCTAGAGCAGCCCAACCCGTGCGGCGCACGCCTATTGTTTCGATGTTACGCCCTTCCATGGGGATAACCCTCCTTCAGATCCACGTCCACAGTCCATGGGATGCGCGCGGAGCCGTTTTCGGTTCATGCAAATAAGTATCCTTATATCAGCAAGTTGTGGCCCCCAAAGGGCCGCTACAGGGAGTACGGCGGTGGGCGGGGAGTAGGTACCGGGGTGGTACCGACCGACCGCGTCCGAGACAGGGCTAATCGCGTGCCATCCTGACACTTTTCTCCACCGCCCAGCACATAAACGAAGCAGCGCGGGACACGAAAAGCGGCCAAGTAACGCGAGGGCCTCTTCGATCTAAGTCGACTCCCGGCCCTCCTCTTTGCTCGGCGGTATGGCCACTTCTAACGAATCGCAAAGCGAACAAGCTTGGCTCGCCGGGGAACTTCGTCACCACCCCGGTGTCCAACGTTAGGAGGACGCGCGCACCTCACATCCCTGCGAGCGCGGCGCCGGTCTCCTGCGGTAGTTGAGCAACCCACAGGAAGCCGGCGTCGCAAAAAAACTCCGTGTTCACTTGCAGAACTTTTTTGTGGAGGTGTGTGATGTCTATCGACCCCGGTCCCAGTCCGCAAAATAATTTTGGTTTCCTGGAAGGTTGTTTCGTCGAAGGCAACGTCGAGCAGCGCGCACGTGAGCGACGCATTCGCCGCCGAGCGCTGACTATTTCAATTGCCGCGCAAAGCGCTATTCTCACGGTAATCATTCTTGTGCCTCTGTTCGGAAAACCAGAGCGCATTGCTTTGGCTATGACTCCTATACCACCCTACTATCCCTCCGGCGATACCGGGCATCATTCAACGCCCGCCCGGCCCAACCCACCGATCACGAGGCATCTCTGCGCGACCTGCTACTCGCCGAAATTTCCTGCTCACCCGCAGGTGATTTCAAGCGACCCACCTGAGGAACCACCTGTTGGCTCTGAACCAGGCGAGGGGCGGTCGGCTCCGCCGACTCCCTGGGGCATCAACATGGGTGACGGGCGCCGCCAGCCGGAACGCCCCGCGGAGGTGCGCCCTCCAGCGCCACACCGCGTGGTCCTGACTCATTTGGAGTCGGCCATGCTGATCCGACGAATCGAGCCAATCTATCCTCCGCTCGCCAGGCAGATTCGTCGCGAAGGCCAGGTGGAACTGCACGCGATCATTGCCGCCGACGGCACGATTCAGTCCTTGCAGGTGGTTAACGGAGACCCGTTGTTCCTCGAATCCGCAACCGATGCCGTGCGCCAGTGGCGCTACCGCGCAACCGTGCTCAACGGACAGCCAGTAGAGATCGAAACCTACATCACGGTCATCTATACGCTCCAGCGCTAAGCGGGCAGGCCCTCTCCGCAGAAAACAAAAGGGCCGCCCCAAAAGACGGCCCGCCGTTCTTTTTGATTCCTGCACGTCGGTACTTAGGAATTCAAGGCACCGATGTCTCAAGAAGTGAGAGCGATCCTTTCCTGCTGTTGTCCGAGAGAGGTGCGAAGGGCCGCGCCCGCCTTAGGAATGCGCGGCCCCCTGCCTGCACCGGGCCACCGATTTATTGAAACGGCTTTGCACCAGGGAAGCCGGTTGCCATCCTATTTGCTCTCTCAGCTCTAGAAGTGGATCACGATCCCCGTCGACGCACGCAAATTGTTCTGCGTTTGATTGTTGGGCGTTCCCTCTCGAAAGCGCGTCAACAAGTAGTCGACCTGAAGCGGCCGGAGAGAGAAGCGATTGTTGATCCGGTAATCCAGGCCTCCGCCGATGGCCATCCCGAATGCGTTTTGCGAACCATGCGTGCCGCCGGCAATGCTAGCTCCCGCATGCGCTCCTCCAAACAGAGCCTCCGCGAACGGCGTAAAATGCCGGTAGCTGCGATAGGAAACGCGAGGACCAAAGAGGTACGTCGAGAGTGTTCCATCCACTCCCGTGCCCAGAATATTTCCATTGTGATAGCCGCCGAAATCCGCAACGCCACTCACCCAATCTCTGATGTGATACGTCAGGGAAGCGCTTCCGCCGTTCAAGCTGAAGCTGTCCCCGCTCGTCGGACCGGGATTTTCGCGCACATAGGAATAACCGGCGAAAACATCCACCTTCGGCGTTTCCTGCGCCTGTGCAGCCACGCCGCACAGGGAGAGAAAAGCCAATAGAGACACCACTATCCGCATTCTCATAAATCCTCCAGTAGGTTGAATTGCCCGCGCTCGCCGGCTTGATTCGCGCACGGCGTCGCATCTAGCGGCGTGCCTAAGGCAGGAAGGCAACGATCCGCGTCTTCTCTTTTGTGTTGCTCATAAAGATGCGTCGCCCGAGCCCTAAGTTGCAATCTTCGAGAGATTTTCTTGGGAAGAATCGTTACCGCACCCGACTGCCCTGGTGACTGGTTTCGTCAGAGAAGCGGTTCGCCACTGTGGCGCGCAACCGCTTCGCGCGTGGTATCACGAAGGCGGACCAATTCTTGCCACGCCAGCTTCTTCTCGCCGATGGAGGGATCACTCACCGCGCGCGGATAAATCGGCGGCGACACGGTGATGGTCACGCTGCACGGCCGCGGCAAGTATGTGCCGTCGCGAAGAAACCTTCGCGTGCCCGCCAGTGAGACGGGAACAACTGGCGCACCGGCAGCTACCGCCGCTTTGAACGCGCCGAGCTGGAACGGCCGCACCCCGTTCTCGCTGGTAAACGTTCCCTCGGGAAAAACAAAAATGGATTCTCCCTCGCTCAGCAACGATTCCATTTCTCTCATCTGCCGCAGACGCGACTGCGGATCGCTGCGGTCAAACTTGCTGTGTCGCATCTGCCGCAAGAACGTCCCGATAAACGGCATTCCGCCGACTTCCATTTTGGCGACGAAGTGATAGGGAACGCCTAGGCCCAGCACCAGCGGGAGCACGTCAAAATAGCTGGTGTGATTCGCGGCGTACACTTTCGCGCCGGGTGTGTCCATGTATTCCTTGCCAACGACACGCACGCGGCAGCCGATCAAAGCAAACAAAATCTTGAGGGCGGCGGACGTAAAGCGCCCCGCTTTGCGGTAGTCGCTGATAAAATTCACAATCGTCCAAGTCGGAACAATCCATATCAAAAAGACGGCGCCGAAATACAAGCCGTACAAAATCTCGAGACCACGCCGCACGCCAGACCAAATTTCCGTCCCTGCGGTGCGCGTCGCGCTAGCTGCAGCAAGCCGTGCGATCTGCGCCCAAGCGGGTGCCTTGCCCGAAGCCAATTTTCCAGCAAGGAAAAGCTGCTTGGTTTCCTCGCGGCGCAACTTTCCGCTCGACGTCTTTGGAATGCTTCCCGGTGGAATCAGCTCGACACGGTCCGGGGGAATTCCTAGCCCTTGGGAAACTTGCTCCGTCAGCGCTGCCACGATCGTTCGGCGCCGCGCTGCCTCGCGTTCCGTGGATTCCGCCACGACAATCAGTTTCTCAGTTCCGCTTGCTTCATCCTTCAGCCCGAACGCCACGATGCAGCCTTTGCGAATTCCGTGCGCGCGTGCCGCGAGCTCCTCGACTTCGTGGGGGTAAAGATTCCTCCCGCCTTTGATGATGATGTCCTTCACGCGCCCGGTGACGTAAATTTCTCCTTCGGCACGGTAAGCTCTGTCGCCGGAATTCAGCCAGGCAAATTCGCCGTCGCCCGCCGCCGCACCCATCGGCAGCAGTTTCTCTGTCGCTTCCGGATTCTGATAGTATCCGCTCGTTGCTGAAGCTCCGCGAAACCACAAAAACCCCTCGGTCCGATCGCTGGCTTCTTGACCGCTGGCGTCGACAATGCGCACTTCGTGCTTCGGAATTGGCCTGCCGGAGGAAACAAAGGAGATCGCCGTAGCCTGGCCCGCGCGCGCTGGCACGGCACGGCCCTCGGTAGTAAACGTCTCGCGCTCGATACGGTCGATCAGCGGTGCGCGATTCAGCGGCGGGACCGTCACCGCCAGCGCAGCCTCCGCAAGTCCGTACACCGGCAGTTGCGCCTCGCGCCGAAAACCGTAACTCCGAAACCGCTCGGCAAATCGCTCGAGCGTATCGGGATTCACCGGCTCGGCGCCATTCAAGGCAGCGCGCCAACCGCTCAAGTCCAGCCCTTGGATGTCTTTGTCGGCAATCTTTCGCACGCATAATTCATAGGCAAAGTTTGGTGCCGCGGAAATCGTTCCACCGTATTTTTGAAAGGCCATCAACCAGCGTTCCGGCCGCGTCAGAAACGCCAGCGGCGACATCACCGCCAGCGGCACGCCAAAATGCAGCAACGTAAGCCATGCGCCGATCAGGCCCATGTCATGATAAAGCGGAAGCCAGCTCACTCCCACATCGTCGGGCCCCAGTTCCACGACCTCGCCGATCGCGCGCATGTTGGCGAGCAAATTCGCGTGGGTGAGCACCACGCCCTTGGGATCGCCCGTCGAGCCGGAAGTGTATTGCAGCAGTGCAATGTCGCTCGACTTCCGCGCCCGGCTGCCCGTCAGGTGCAGCGGCAGCGCCCCGGGCGACGGCGGCGGCGCTTTATCGGCAGCATCGATCAGCTTTTCTGCATCTGCCACTTCCGCGAGCGACGCCACCCGCGGCTTCAAGAGACGCGCCACCGCTTCCGCTTGACGAAACGTCAGCAGCAGGCCTACTTCGGCATTCCTGAGAATTGCCGACTGGCGCGCCGCATATTCTTCGATGCGGTCGGCGCGAAACGGCGGGTAGATCGGCACGGGAATGGCCCCCGCCAGCAAAATTCCCGCATAGGAAACAAAAAACGCGCGTGACGTCGGCAGCATCAGCGCCACGCGACCGCCGGCAGGCACGCCGCGCCTCGCCAACTCCGCCGCGCAACGCTGCGCCGAGGCGTACAGTTCGCCGAACGTCAGCGTCAGGCTCTTTTCTTTGCCTTCCGTTTCCTCGGTGATCAG
>DATDHE010000024.1:0-5706 GCA_036521695.1 Candidatus Acidiferrum sp.
TGCCGGCTCTTTGTATCCAGCGCTCCACCGCCTCGAAAAGCAAAAATGGATCGGCGCCGATTGGAAGATTTCCGAGAACAAACAGGAAGTGAAAGTGTACCGGCTGACAGCGGCGGGAAGAAAGCAACTGATGAAGGAACGCTCACGCTGGGAGCAGATTTCGGATGCGATCGGCGGGGTACTGAATCCCGCGAAATGAGAGAGTGCGCCATGAAACTCTGGTGGCTGTGGCGAAAACGCGAAAAGGAGCTGGAGAAAGAGATCCAGCACCATTTGCAGATGGCGGCCACGGAGCACAAGGAGCGCGGCGCATCCTCGCGCGAAGCGCAAGCAGGAGCGCGGCGCGAGTTCGGAAATGTGGGTCTGGTGAAAGAAGTGACGCGGGACGCATGGGGCTGGAGATGGCTGAGCGACATCGCGGACGATGCGCGGTACGGAATGCGGATGATGCTGAAGAATCCGGGGTTCTCGATTGTCGCGATTCTCTCGCTGGCGCTGGGCATCGGGGCCACAACGGCGATGTTCAGCGTGGTTTACGGCGTGCTCGTGAACCCCTACCCATACGCCCATGCCGACCGCATGGTGCATCTCGTGGTGCGCGATGACAGCGGAAACCGGCGCATGATCAACCTGAACGGGCCGCAATTGCAACAACTGAGGCAGGCCAGCTGCGTCGAGAGCGCCGCCGCGATGGAAGGCTGGAACCTCACGACGACGGAAGGTGATCTTCCCGAAGACGTCGAGGCGGTGTATCTCACTTCCAACTCCTTTATCCATTTTGGTGTGCCCACGCTGCTGGGGCGCGGGCTGCTGCCATCCGACGCACTCGAGGGCCAGGATCCGGAGAACGTGGCTGTGCTGGGTTATGACTTCTGGCAGAGACACTACAACGGCGATCCGGAGATTGTCGGAAAGAGTATCCGGCTGGTCCACAAGACGTACTTGATTGTGGGAGTGGTCCCGCCACGATTTACGTGGGGCGACGGCGAAGTTTACCTTCCGCTCAAGATGACCGCCGATCCGGCGCGCACGGACTTCCCCATGATTCGGCTCAAGCCGGGGGTCACCCGCGCCGCAGTGAATGCGGAGTTTCAATCACTGCTCGAGCAATTCGCGAAGCAAACTCCGAGCCATTTTCCGGAGCATTTCCGCGTCGCTGCGGAAGGGTTGAACGACCACTTCGTAAGTGATATCGGCGGTACGTTGTACCTTCTGCTTGCCGCGGTGGCTTTGTTGCTGCTGATCGGATGCGGCAACGTTTCGATCCTGTTGCTGGCCCGAGGCACGGCGCGGCAGCATGAGATAGCGGTGCGCTCGGCCATCGGCGCCGCGCGCTTACGCATCCTCCGGCAGTTGCTGACGGAAGCGCTGATGCTGTCGCTTACCGGAGCCATCGTTGGCGTGGCGCTGGCGAATAGCCTAGTGAAACTGATCGTGAACTGGCTGCCGGAATTTTCTTTCCCGCACGAAGCGGCCATTCGCATCAACTTGCCGGTGTTGTTTTTCAGCGTCGGCCTCGCGCTGCTGACGGGCATCGTTTTCGGCCTCTCACCGGCACTTCAATCGGCGCGCCCGGATGTAGCCCGGGTGATGCAGTCAAATACGCGTAAAATGACCGCGGGAGTGCATGGCCGGCGGACTCATAGCATCCTGATCGCAGGGCAGATTGCATTGACGCTTTTGTTGCTGGCAGGAGCCGGGATCGCGATGCAAAGATTCGTAAGCATGATGCGCGTGAACCTCGGCTACGATCCGCGCAACGTCATGTCGGTGGGCGTCCCGGTTCACGACAACACCTACCTCACCTGGGAGGCGAGGAAAACCTACTTTCATCAGCTCCTGAAAAGAGTCAGCGAGATGCCCGAGATTGTTTCGGCGGGCTTGTCGACGAATGCCACGCCGCCAGACAACGGTTCGGAACTGCGATTCGAAATCTCCGGCAAGCCTGCGGCCGAGCAGCAAAGCGCGCGGATCAACTACATCAGTCCGGAGTATTTCTCGGTGCTCCATATCCCGCTGCTCCAGGGGCGATTCTGGAATGAAGACGAAACGCTTCACGGCTTGAAGCTCGCGCTGATCAATCAGACGCTGGCGAAGGAATATTTTCCGGAAGGCGGCGCCATCGGCAGCGAGATTCGGATGCCTGAACTGAAGGGCGAGCCGCCGTTTCGGCTGACGGTCGAAGGAAGCGAGGGCTGGTTCCAAGTGATTGGCATTGTGGGTGATGCTCGCAACGACGGATTGCGCAACCCCACAAAGCCAGCTGTATACGTGCCGTACAGCATACGGATGCCGGTTTGGACGCAGATCCTTGTGCGAACCGCAGGCCCGCCGCTCGCGGTTCTTCGCGCGGTTCGCCAGCAGATTCACACTGTCGATCCGGACCAGCAGGCTGGCCGAGATGCGCGAGACCTGAACGGCTGGATCGAACACGAGCCGGAGTGGGAGCAAGGAAAACTGATGGCCACACTTTTTGCGGCATTTGCGATCCTGGCGCTGGCACTGGCCGCCACCGGATTGTACAGCGTGATTTCCTACACCGTGGCGCAACGAACCAGCGAATTCGGAATACGCATGGCGCTGGGAGCTCGGCCCAATGATGTCCTGCTGATGGTGTTTCGCTCGGCAGCGATGAGCGTGACCGGCGGAGTTCTGGCCGGAGTATTGCTGGCGATGGCTTTGAATCGCCTGCTGGTGCGCTGGATTCAGAACGGTTCGTTCGATGTGCTGATCCTTGCGGGTGTGATCCTGGTGCTGGTCGCTACTGCGGGATTGTCCTGTTTCGTGCCGGCGCGGAGAGCGTCGAGTGTGGATCCGACGGTGGCGCTGAGATATGAGTGAAAAAAGCGAAGGAAGAAGTGGAGGAGTAAAGAGGTAAAGACGGTGAGATTCGGGGCGTTCAAGCCGAGCGCCTTCGCGTGGACTCGCATCAGCAAGCAGACTGTTTGCTTTCGAAACACTCGCCGGACGGAATGGCACCCGGCCAGCCCTATGATATTGCCGCACTTATAGCCCAGCTTATAAAGTAGCCCCGGAAGTGTCCGAATTCGGACATCCTGCACCTAACCGCAAAGGCCGTTTCCTGTCTAATGATTCGGATGAGCGAAAGCGCTGGTAGCACCCAAGACCGCGAGGCACTCCAGAGCGCGGCCCGAGAAAGCGATGCCCTCGCTGTGGAGCGCACGCTCGCGGGCGAGCGCGATGCTTTCCGAGTGCTGGTGGAAAGGCACAGCCAGCAGCTCTTTCGCCTGGCCTACCGCATGACGGGAAACGAGCACGACGCCGAGGAAGTCGTTCAAGAGGCTTTTTTGCGCGCTTACCGGAATCTTGGTCAGTTTGGGTCGCGGGCGAACTTCGGCACTTGGGCTTATCGCATTGCCACAAATTACGCGATTGACCGCATGCGGCAAAAACGAACCGAGGACGCGCGGCGCCAAACGCCGAACGCCTTGGCAGAAGAGCAAGAGCAGGATCCGTTGGATCTAGTGGCCGACGAGAGACCGACTCCAGACCGTCTCGCGGGCAACACGGAGCTACGGAAAAAAATGGAAGAAGCGCTGAGAGAGTTGAGTTCTTCGGAGCGAACGGCGTTTGTGATGCGCCATTGGGAAGGTTGCGCGATCGAAGAGATCGCCGCCGTGCTGAAATCAACGACGAGCGCGGCGAAGAACACGGTATTTCGCTCGGTCCAGAAATTACGGCGGGCTTTGGAGCCCTACGTCGGAGCGCGAGGCGGGCTGCAAGCGAAAGCAGCAGGAGCGGCACCCGAGCCGAGAGGAACAGAACTATGAAACACCTGACAGAAGAAGAATTGATTGCTTATCGAGAGGGGGAGCCTACGCAACGCGAAGCCATTGCCGAGCATTTGACGAGCTGCACCACCTGCCGCGCGGAGCTCGACCGCATTGAAGCGGTGCTGAGCGCGCTCGACAATCTCCCCGTCCCCGAGCGAGGCCCGGAATACGGGAGAGCGGTATGGCAACAAATCGCACCGCGGTTGCCAGAAAGAGCCGGACGCGGATGGCGTGCGTGGCTCGAGCCGCGCCGTTGGGTAGCCATCGGAGCGATAGCGGCCATGGTGATTGCGGCGTTCGTCGCAGGTCGCTGGACAAAGAAACCTGACGCCGGAACTCCGGCCGCCAGCGTGGCGCAAGTTCGGGAACGCGTGCTTGTTGTGGCGGTCGGCGACCACTTGGGCAAATCAGAAATGGTTTTGATGGAGCTGGCAAACGCAGCGCCGCCAACCTCGGGGCCAAAGCAAATCAATATCGCTGCGGAGCAGCAACGAGCGGAAGATTTGCTGGACGCCAACCGCTTGTACCGCGAAACGGCGCAACAGAATGGCGATGCGGCCTTGGCGGACGTTCTGGATGACCTCGAGCGCGTGCTTATGGACGTCGCGCACAGCCCGCAGGAAATTACGCCGGCGAAGCTGGAATCGCTGCAGAAGCGCATCGAAGCGCACGGCATTTTGTTCAAAGTTCGAGTGGTCGGCAAGGAATTACAAGAAAAGCAGAACACAACGAATTCCGCTCCACCCGCGACAGAATCGAAAGTAAGAGAGAGGAACAAGGCATGAGCATCGGACAACGGACAAGCAGAGCAATCAAGATTTGGGGCATCGCGGCGGCATTGCTGATCGCGCCGCGGATGGCGCGGCCAGCAGCCGCCCATGGCCCTGCGGAGTCGGCCACGGGGTCCTGGCAAGAACAAAGCAGCGCGGACCGGGAGCAGGAAGCGCGCGATCGCGAGCAAGAGAAACGCGACCGGGAACAGGAAAAACGCGACCGCGAGCAGGAACGCCTGGAACGGCTGGATGAACTCTACAGCGACGGCCGTGAAGCGCTGGACGAAGACCGTTATGACCGCGCCGCCGAGAAATTCAGCGAACTCGCGGAGCAGGGCGGAGCGCAGACGGATGCGGCCCTCTACTGGAAGGCCTACGCGGAAAACAAGCTGGGCAAGAGGGACTCCGCGCTGACAACGATCGCGGACTTGAAGAAGCGGTTTCCTCAAAGTCGCTGGATCAAGGATGCAGGAGCACTCGAGATCGAAGTGAAGCAATCGACGGGCCAGCCCGCGCATCCTGAGTCACAACCGGACGACGAACTGAAGATGCTGGCGATTCAAGGACTGATGAACAGCGATCCGCAACGAGCCATGCCGCTGCTTGAAAAAGTGCTGAACGGTCCCGGAACACCAAAGGAAAAGTCGAAAGCGCTTTTCGTGCTGGCGCAGAATGGCTCGGCGCAATCGCGCGAGATTCTCGGGCGCATTGCGCGAGGGCAGAGCAATCCGGATCTGCAACGAAAGGCCGTCGAATATCTCGGTTTGTTCGGCGGACAACAGTCGCGGCAAACACTTGCCGAGATTTATTCCTCAACAAGCGACCCGTCGATCAAGCGCGCCATTCTGCGCAGCTACATGATCGCCGGCGACAAGGAGCACCTGTTTGCCGCCGCTAAAAGCGAAAAAGATGCGTCGCTACGCGGCGAGGCAATTCGGCAGCTTGGCCTGGTTCACGCGCCGGAAGAATTGCGCCAGCTCTATGCGGCCGAGACTACGCCGGAGGTGAAAAAAGACATCCTGCAGGCGTTCTTCCTCTCTGGCGACGCAAAATTCCTGGCGGAAGCAGCGCAGGGAGAAAAGGACCCGGAGATTCGCCGTACAGCGATTCGCAATCTGGGACTTGTCGGTTCTTCTGAG
>DATDHE010000025.1:0-3335 GCA_036521695.1 Candidatus Acidiferrum sp.
TACAATGCCGACCGCTATCTTCGTTCCATCGATATCAACAGCGCCAATCACGATTTTTCCTTCTAGATCTCAACTCCCTCTGTTTAACAGGCCGCAAGTTCGCGGCATCACTTCTGATCCGCCAAGCTTCCCGCTTCTTCGCGTAACAGGCCATACTCGTTTTCGACAATGAAGGAACAAAAACGAAAAGAATCGCAATCAACTCCGGAAAGCCGCGCCAGCCGTTCGGCTGCAAGTTGCGCTGGGATGATGTCGATCAGAGATTGCCAGCCGGGCGGCGTAGCCGGAACCTGGATCACAAGGTCCCCTGCATCCTGTGGCAGGTCTCGGCCGATCAACATCACGGGAGCCCCCAGTTTCCCAAGATCCCGGGCCACGGCTAGGTCCTGCGGACGCATATGCTCCCCATCAATCCACATCCCAAAACGCGCATCCCGAGTAACCATTTCCTGAGGACCATGCCTGAAAGTGCTTGTGCCGAGGGCGGTCGCGGGCGATTTGACGCCCTCCTCCCAAAGGAGTCTGGCTTCTTGGCAAGTCCCGAGACTGGAACCACGGGCCAGAAAGTAATAAACGGCTCCTGGCGCAAGCCAAGGCGTGTCGGCAATCTGCGTTTGCCAGGCCGGAATAGCCGCGGCGGTCTCTTCGACAGCGCGAGAGAGCGAGATTCCAAGAGTGGAATTCCAGGAGCCAACAACGGAACTCGCGAGAATCCCGGCGGTGGCCGCCAGGGTTGAGTAGGTATTGACGGAAATCGCGTGATCTAGCTCCGTGGCAACCACAATGGAAATTTGCGCTTCTTTTGTGAGCGGCCCATCTCCTGAATTGGTGATGCCGATGACGGTCATGCCGCGGTTGCGAACTTTGTTGAGCAAATTGACAACTTCCACGCTGCGGCCACTGCGCGAAATCACGATGATTGCTGAGGCAGGCGGAATAGTAGCGAACTCCAACAACTCGGCCACGTCGAGCATGTGGACTGGGCATGCGCCAAGGTGAAACAGCGGCCCAGCAGTCAACGCTGCGTGCCAGCTGCTGCCGATTCCCGTCATGTAGACATGGCGAGCCCCGCGGATTGCGGCCGTCGCCGCGTCCAGAGCGGGTCGGCCCACTCCCGAAAGAAAGTCGATCGTATGTTTCAACGTGTTCGGTTGTCGAAGAATGTCGTTCAAGAAGTGACTCATTGGCCGTGTGTCGTGTGCTGATAAGTGTTACTTCGCCGTTGGCGTGATAACGATGCTGCGATAGGATACGTGCCCTTTTTCACTTCCTTGAAGATAAATGGGCCCGGGCAATTCTTCGTGGCTGTCCAGGGCGCCACCCGTGATGCCAGGGATTTCCTTATTGTCGATGATGGTCTGGCCGTTTTGAACGACGGTGATCCACCGTCCCAGAAGCGTGATGTCGAAGCTCTGCCATTCTCCCGGCTTGCGCGGTAGTTCCGGTGTTGGGGCCAAGAAACCGTATACCCCGCCCGTGTGGTGACTCGGTGGTTCCTCGATGGAATCGGTTTCGATTTGAACTTCGTACCTGCCACGCAAATATACGCCACTGTTCGAGTTTTCTCCGCAATTGAATTCCACATGCAGCTTGAAGTCTTCGAACTTGCCGTCATGGATCAACTCCGGGCCATTCCCCGGCGTGATTAAGGTGCCGTTTTCCACTTTCCAGGCGGGGGAGGCATTTGGCTTGTCTGTTCGCCAACCGGTAAGATCCTTTCCGTTGAACAACTCGATGGGCTTTCCCCATTTTGGCATGTCGCTTCTCTTCAGCGACGGCGCTCGCTCTCCGGTCCACTGCCACGTCTTGCCGTCCGGCCCATTCACGGTCCCCGATAAGTTTCTTCCGGCCAAGGTCCCATCGAAAACCAAGTCGGCCTGCGCGCCCTCTTCCTCCTTCGGCGAAACAAACGCAAGGTGACCCTTCGCTATTTCCGCCTTCGGGAGCGGACGAGCATTTCCCCACCGTCCTACCATTTGCGCGTTCAACTGGCCATTTCCCTCACTTAGCTCGAGCCAGGATGGGTATTCGCGATCCAGCGATTTCAACGTCAAGTCCCAGCGTCCGAGAAATGCCCTCACCAATTGCGTGTCATCGGAAGACGCGACCGTTTCGTAGCCCCTGTCGCTCGTCCGCGCCCACGCAACCAGCGTCACAAAGGTTGCCATTGAAATGAATGCGATTCGTTGCAGCCTCATCGAAGTGCGTCTCCTTAATTCTTTGCAGCTAGTAATCGTCGCGGCTAGGACTTGATGGTCTTCGAGCTGGCGTCCCAATACACTGGGCCCTTGCGGTAGTACGACTCATTCGCCATATGGCACGCCAGCGCCGCATGGTGCCCGAACACCACATCCTGAACCACCGGATCGCGCGACCGCACCGCCTGGAAAAACTTCCACAGATGCGGGCGCAGGTCGTCGTAATCGTTGCCTTTGAAGCTGACACTCTCCGGCGCCGGCTCTTGCCCTGGCTTCGGATCATGCTCTTCGTGCCATTTTTTGAAGTACGGATTCCGTAGCCGGCTCGGCAGCCCGTAGCAGTAGTAGCTGGGGGCAAGATCGATCCCTGCCTGGGGCGTGTGCGTGAGGCCAAATTCCGTGAGCTCCAGAATCCCCTTCGAGCCCATGAAACGCGTCACTTCTGACGATTCCGTTCCCAGCGTCAGTCGCATGTACATAGGAATGCTGCCATACTCAAACAGAACGGAATGCACGTCCGGCATGTTGCGTCCATCCTTCCAACGGTAAATACCACCAAAAGCCGACGCTCGTTTGGGAGGTTCATTGATTCCAAGAACAAATTGCATGCCGCTGATCAGGTGCACCATGAGATCGCCCGCAACGCCTGTGCCATATTCTCTCCAGCATCGCCAGCGCGCGAACGCGTAAGGATCAAACGGTTTCTTCGGAGCGGTCCCCAGCCAAGTGTCCCAGTCCAGATTCTCGGGGGACAGATCGGCCGGTGGCGGATACTCCCACGCTCCCGTGGGATCATTGCGTCCATAGGTCATTTCAACCAAGCTCAGCTCTCCTATCGCGCCGCCCGCGAACAGCTCCTTGGTCTTCGCACACAGCACCGAACTGGTGCGTTGCGCTCCTGCCTGAACAATACGATCGGTTTTTTTCGCCGCCTCCACCATTGCCACGCCGTCCGCCGCGCTGTGTGACATCGGCTTTTCGCAATACACGTCCTTACCCGCGCCCACTGCATCCACCACAATCTGTTTGTGCCAGTGGTCCGGCACAGCAACGATGATGGCGTCGATTGTCTTGTCGTCGAGCAGCTCTTTGTACCGGCGCGTCGTGCGAATCGATGCTCCCGCAATTTCTTTCGCT
>DATDHE010000026.1:0-1846 GCA_036521695.1 Candidatus Acidiferrum sp.
ACCAACAAATCCTGGCGGGTCGATGAGACCTATATTCGAGTGCAGGGCCGTTGGTGTTACCTCTATCGGGCCATCGATTCGACCGGTGCCACCATCGACTTCCTGCTGTCGGCGTTGCGCGATGCCGCAGCGGCCAAACGCCTGTTCCGCAAGGCTCTCGGCGATCCATCGCATCCCCAGCCGCGCGTCATCAACACTGATCAGCCCCGCCTCTATGGCGCGGCGATTGCCGCGGTGAAAGAGGAAGGAACCCTGTGCCGCCGCTGCCGACATCGGCCGGTCCAATAATTGAACAACATCCTGGAGCAGGATCATCGCGCGATCAAACGCCGCGTGAAGGCCAAGCAGAGCTTTCGCGAGTTCCAGGCGGCCCGGCGAACGATTGAGGGCTATGAGGCGATGTACATGACCCGGAAGGGCCAGGCGCGGTGGGTCTGCGGCGATGATGTTCGCCAACAGAATCAGTTCATCGACCAACTGTTCGATCTGGCTGCCTGAGACCTCGCCGCCCAGTTCCGCTCGGGCCGTCCTCCGTCACCGTTTTCAAGGTTGCAACACTTCCCTTGGAATCAATCTAGTTGTAGGGAACTTTGGCAACGACCATCCGGAACACAATTCTTGCTGTGGCCAGGATCTTGAAGAGACCAAGCTTGGAAAGCTGCAACTTTTGAAGGGGCGCCAGGGCTATTTTTCCTTCAGACGGAGTCGTCGGGCATGTCGATGGCTTCTTCCTAGAGCGCAGAGTAATAGGGACGGTGATAGATAGGAGTTCTGACCAAACCAATACGAAAGGAGCAGTCTCATGAAATACCTCGTTTCAGGGTTCGACGGACCCGGATTTGCGACGCCTGAGGAGGCACTTCAGCTCCTGGAGAACCTCGTGCTTCCAAGCCTCGATGCGCTGAAGAGGCTCGAAGCCGAGAAGCGGATTCTGGCTGGTGGACTTAAGGTCGGTGAACGCGCTTTCGTCTTCGTGGCGGAAGCGGAATCGAACGAAAAGCTGGATCGGATGCTGCGTGAGATCCCGTTCTGGGGATTGCTCAAATGGGAAGTCACGCCGTTGGAGAGTTTCGAGACGCGAGCAGAGGAAGAGCGGGTGATGACAACCCGGCTCAAGAAAGCCAAGAAATAGACGCTTATGAGATGAGCCAAAGTCCTCTTTCTTCAGCGTCTCCAACTGTCCAACTTGTGCTGACGGGGAACACAAGACCCCTTGTGGCTTCGACCTTTCAAACCGCAGGCAGATCTATCGCGACATATAGAATCTCACGCGAGGTGACGACGTGAGCGATCTGCCTGAGCATGTGCGGAGGAACCGCGAACATTGGGACGAGCTGGCGCGCAACTTCGTAGAGGCCGGTGAGCGCGGTGGCGCAATAACAGACCCAACTGGGGAATCTTCGGCGTGTCGGAGTCCGAGGTCCGCATGATCCCTGACGACATCGCGGGCAAGGACGCGATCGAGCTCGGTTGCGGCACCGCGTACGTCTCGTCGTGGCTCGCGCGGCGCGGCGCGCGCATGGTGGCAATCGACAACTCGGAGCGGCAGCTCGCCACCGCGCGACGTCTCCAGCATGAGCATGGCCTTGACTTTCCGCTGATCCACGGCAACGCCGAGAAAGTCGGCTATCCCGATGGGAGCTTCGACTTTGCAATCTCGGAGTACGGCGCCTGCTTGTGGGCCGATCCGAAATTGTGGGTTCCCGAGGCCGCGCGCCTGCTGCGTCCCCGCGGTCGGCTGGTGTTCCTGACCAACTCAGTCCTGATGACGCTGTGTGCGCCCGAGGAGGACGACCGCGCCGCAACGGACCGGCTGTTGCGCCCGCAGTTCGGCATGTATCGCGTC
>DATDHE010000027.1:0-24649 GCA_036521695.1 Candidatus Acidiferrum sp.
GTCATCCATAGCTTTTTTGTTCCCTCCATGCGTTTCAAGCAGGACGCCGTTCCCGGTCTCGCCATCCACAAGCACTTCACGCCGATCGCAACTGGCGACTACGAGATTGCCTGCTCCCAACTTTGCGGTCTCGGCCACTACAAAATGCACGGCATATTAAGAGTCGTCAGCCAGGAAGAGTTCGATAAATGGGCTACGGCGCAAGAAGCAGGGAAGCAATAAGATGGCTACCAGCGAATTCGCTGCCCACGCTGTACATGCTCACGCGGCCCCCACAAGTTGGATACGTAAGTATGTTTTCAGCCTCGATCATAAAGTAATCGGCATGCAGTACTTTTTCCTCGCGCTGACGGCCGTCTTCGTCGGCATGTTTCTCTCTCTCTTGATGCGCATCCACTTGATCTGGCCCGCTGCGACGTTGCCGTTGCTCGGGGAGATTAAGCCGGAAACTTATCTTACTTTGTTGACCATGCACGGCACCATCATGGTTTTCTTCGTGCTGACCACGGCGCCGCAGGGCGGCTTCGGTAATTACTTCCTGCCCATCCAAATCGGCGCGCCAGATATGGCGTTTCCTGTTCTCAACATGCTCTCCTTCTGGGTGACGGCACTCGCATTTTTTGTCATGATCGCCGCTTTCTTCGTGGTTGGAGGCGCGCCCCTCCATGGTTGGACGGGCTATCCGCCGCTCAGCGCCTTGCCATCGGCAGGACCAGGCGAGGGCCTCGGCGCCGATTTATGGGTCATCAGCATCGCTCTTTTCTGCATCGGCGCGCTGATGAGTGCTCTCAATTTCATTACCACCACTCTGGACATGCGCGCCAGGGGCATGACCCTCATGCGCATGCCGCTCACCTGTTGGGCGTGGTTTATCACCGCAATTCTCGGCTTGCTCGCGTTTGGAGTGCTCTTGTCCGCCGGCATTCTGCTCTTACTTGATCGCAACGCCGGCACCAGCTTCTTTGTGCCCCTGGTGACCATCAATGGCCAGCTCACGGGCCACAAGGGCGGTTCGCCACTCTTATGGCAGCACTTGTTCTGGTTCTTCGGCCATCCCGAGGTCTACATCGCTATCCTGCCGGCCATGGGTTTGTGCTCCCAGTTGCTGTCCGTCTTCTCCCGCAAACCCATTTTTGGCTACAAGGCCATGGTCTACGCCATGCTGTCCATCGGCTTCCTCGGCTTCATGGTCTGGGGCCATCACATGTTCATGAGCGGAATGAGCCCCTATACCGCCTTCGCCTTTTCCGTCATGACGATGGCCATTGGTGTTCCCTCTGCGATCAAAACATTTAACTGGCTCGGCACGATCTGGCGTGGACGCATTCGTTTCACCTCGCCTATGTTGTTCGCTCTGGGATTTGTTTCGCTTTTCATCTCTGGTGGAATCAGCGGACCATTCCTCGCACAGCCCGTGCTGGATATTCAGTTGCACGACACGTATTTCGTCGTTGGCCACTTTCATCTGATCATGGGCGTGGCTTCGATCTTCGGCATCTTTGCCGCCACCTACTACTGGTTCCCGAAAATGTTCGGCCGCATGATGAGCGAAAGCATGGCGCGCTGGCATTTTTTCATCACCCTCATTGGCACGTATGCAATCTTCATGCCGATGCATTATCTCGGCATGGCGGGACATCTCCGGCGCTATTCGCAGCTTACCGAGCTGAAGTACCTCCACGGATTAGTTCCGTTGCAGGAGTTCATGACCTACGCCGCCTTTATTACCATCGCCGGACAATTCATTTTCTTATTCAATCTCTTTTGGAGCATGAAATTCGGCCAAAAAGCCAGTGACAATCCCTGGGAAGCGACCACGCTTGAATGGACCACCGCGACTCCGCCCCCTCACGACAATTTTGGCGGACACATTCCCGTCGTCTACAACGGCCCTTATGAATACAGCGTCCCTGGCGCGCCGCGCGATTTCATAATGCAAACGGATCCAGCAACCGTGAAGGCACACTAGGACACAAATGGCGAGCATCCCCACAACGTCCGCGGTAGGCACTGCCCAAGTCCTGCTGGCAGGCCACGGCCGCATGGATCAGAATGCGCTGGATTTTGCCACGCGTCTGCGCCGTGTGCGCCTCGGAGTAGGTGTCGCACTCACCGGCATCGTAATGATTTTTGTTTCCTATTCCAGTGCCTATGTTGTACGCCAGGGGCTTCCCACTCTCGATCCACGTACAGGCACTCTGGTCCGGGATTGGCTCCCGCTGCAGCTGCCCAACTTTCTGTTGGTGAACACTCTGGTCTTGCTGCTCAGCACTTTGACTATGGAGCTAGCGCGCCGGCAAGCCGTTCGCATCGGCGTTGCAGCCGGAGGGGCATCCGACCCGGTAGGACGCACCGAAACAGACAGGATGCCCTGGCCGGCGCTAACAGCTATCCTCGGACTCAGCTTTCTGGCCGGACAATGGCTCGTCTGGCGCGAGCTCGCCGCTCGCGGCTTTTACGTCGCTACAAGCCCCAGCAGCTCCTTCTTCTATTTATTAACAGGAATGCACGGCATCCACTTGCTCGGCGGAATTGTTGCTATATTGGCTGCCAGTGCCGTTGCCCTCTTGCGTAAATCTGCGGCCTCTTCCGCCGTCGTCGTGGACGCCACCGCCTGGTATTGGCATTTCATGACTGTATTGTGGCTCTACATCTTGTGTTTATTGGAGTTCGCACCCTAACCCGACGTCTTTTTTCCCGGCCCAACGATGGCCGCACGTCACGAGGAGGCCAAGCGCATGTCTGAAGCGACGCTACCGCACGAGATACCGTCCGTCTACGAACCGTCGCTCTTTGGCACCTACTCGAAAAAGATCGGCATGTGGCTGTTCCTCATGTCCGATTCGCTGACCTTCGGAGCTCTGCTCTACGCTTATAGCTACGGCCGCATTTCCACACCGAACTGGCCAACGCCTTTCCACTCGGAAAGCATCGTCAACGCAACGATCATGACCGCATTCCTGCTCACTAGTTCCCTGACCATGGTCCTCGCGGTCCGCGCCTCCGCTGAAGGCAATGCGAAGTCGCAACGGCTCTGGTTGCTAGCCACTATGGCTTGCGGCATGGGTTTCGTCATTTTGCACGGCCGCGAATGGACCAAACTGATCGCCGAAGGCTTAACCCTCCCGGTCTTTCCTGTTCCGCACGGAGCCGCCAGCGCCGGTGAATACGCCAACGTAGCAAAAACCGTCCCGCAATTCCCGGCCACCTTCTTCGGCCTCACCGGAATGCACATGCTTCACGTCTCGATCGGTGTGGTCTATCTCGGCATCGTCGCGTTGCGCCGCTATTTCATTCCCATCCTGCTGGTCTTTTGGCTCGCCGCTTGGCTCGGCACGCCGGCCTATAGCCCCTTCCATTACGGAGCACATGTTCTTCTGCTGGCCGCGATTGTTTGCTCGATCATCCTGTGGCTCAAACCCAAACTTTATGACTCGTCAGACGTCGAGGTCGCCGGTCTCTACTGGCACTTCGTCGACCTCGTCTGGATGTTTATCTTTCCGCTCGTCTATCTGATGTCCGCAAGGATCTGAAAAAATGAAATCGCACGGACTACACGCACATACCATTTCGAGCGCAGCGAGGATCGCTGCGCCATCGCGCGTTCTTTGCCCGATGAATCTGCTTTTCTCTTTCTTTTAGGAGCCGCCCATGGAACCCGATCAAATCGCCATCGCCACCAGGGTCGCCGCAGAACAGCGCCACCACGGAAAAGCGCAATTCTTCTACGTCTGGATCGCGCTGCTCATAATGACCGCCATCGAAGTCTCCTTGACCTACCAGAACCTCGAGCCCATACGCATGCTCACGATTCTGATGGGCCTCTCGCTCATCAAGGCTGGACTCATCATCGGCTATTTCATGCACATGAAATTTGAAGTCTCGCGCATGAAGTGGCTCACCATGGCCTCCCTGGTAGTATGCTTGGCCCTGATGATGATCTTCTTCCCCGACGCGCTTCGCATCATCTCGCTGGGAGCAAAATGAAACTTCGCGCCGCCAGTCTCATCGCTGCTCTTCTCCTGTCTGCCGCACCGGCCTTCAGCCAAGCCTGCTCCATGTGCTACAGCACCGCGAAAGCAACTTCCAAAGAGGGCCAGCGCGCCATCAGCAAAGGTGTAGTTGTCCTGCTGCTCCCACCGCTAGGAGTTATGACTCTCGGAATCGCTCTGGCGTTCCGCTACGGAAAGAAACGCGACCTCGAGCAAAATCAATAGTGTCATCTCGGTCGCTGGCGCGTCCTGAAATGGACACGCACCCCCAAGCTGTGCCAAATCGGCGCTGCCCGGACGTGGCGGAATCAAGGATGTCGAAATGGAGTGGAATCGCAAGGAGGGCAGGCCCATCACTGTGCGGTGCTCCGGACGCCGGGAAAACCCCCACGCACCCGGCGGCGGAAAATCATTTGCCGCTATTTAATCGTTGAAGTATGCGACCCCTTTGGTTCATGTTTGTGATGTCGGTCCGTACTGGGAGGGCGAACTCATGGCCGTACTGTGGCTGGCGGCATTGATTTTGGGCACGGGGTTCGCCATCGCTACCGGGCAGGGGGTGAAGTGGAAAGTGCTCAACGTGGTCATCATCCTGGGCTGCATGGGCGTGGGTTTCGGCATCGGATACGCCGCGGGTTTGGGGAGTGGAAACATGGGGGTGATCCCCCACGCGGGCTTACCGTTCTCCATGATGTTCGGAATCGTAGGCGCGATGGGGTGCGTGGCGCGGGACACGTTGCGCGCAAAATGAGTCGTCGCGTCAGTTCGTAAAAGAAATCGAACATTCTTTTCCACGACGTCCCGTTTGCCCGCAGACAGCATATTGCCGTCAGATTCTTTCCAATCGACACCACTTCAAATGGAGATGCCGGAAGCGTGTGGGAGTCGAATTTGGAGCTGATTCTCCAAGTACTCACGAGGAAGGCCTTGGACTAGGCCCTCTCGGATAACCAGAAAAAGCTAGGGGCCACGAGTCCCCCGGATAGAACCATGGTTGCCACCAAACGACCACGTTCTGCTTTGCTGGTTTCGGAACTGACAGGCTTCGTCGCAAAGAAGTGATGAAAACCGCTGATAGAGAAAACCCAAACCACGGTCACATTACCCTGCAACCGAACACCTGGCGCGCTAGGTCAGAACAGATCTCGCTCGATCAAGTGGGCTGGGAAGTAAGAAAACTTCCAGCCGAAGGAGATGCCTTTTTTCTTGAGCTCTACCTTTATAGAACTTACCAGTAGTGTCCCAACGTCGCGGCTCTCGGTTCCCGTAAATTATTGATGAGAAAAGCATAACCGGCAAATTCTCTTGGTCTCGATTTGATCTGCGAATGGCGATCCTGCCACGCTGCGAAGCATAACTCCGTGGGGGCATCGATGAACCGAGGCAAGCTGGTGTTCGCGCAACTGCTGCAGCATCTTCCGTTGACCACCTTCCGCCGTTGCGTCACCCGCTATCGGGGCACGTTCAAAGTGAAGTCCTTCTCGTGTCTGGATCAATTCCTGTGCATGGCGTTCGTTCCGTTGACCTTTCGGGAGAGTCTTCGAGACATTGAAGTCTGCCTGCGTGCACAGAGTTCCAAGCTCTATCATCTCGGGATTCGTTCGGTCGTGGCTCGCAACACGCTGGCCAATGCCAACGCCGTGCGCGACTGGCGCATCTACGCCGATTTTGCCCAGAGCTTGATCGGCATCGCCCGGCCGTTGTATGCGCAGGAGTCCTTCGGCGTCGATCTGCGAGCTCGACACCACGACTATCGATCTGTGTCTGTCGGTATTTCCGTGGGCGATGTTCCGCACGGCCAAGGCAGCCATCAAGCTGCATACGCTGCTCGATCTGCGCGGCAACATCCCCACTTTCATTCACATTAGTGATGGTAAGGTGCACGAGGTCAACATCCTCGACCAACTGCTGCCCGAGCCGGGCGCTTTCTACATCATGGATCGTGGCTTCCTCGACTTCGAACGCCTCTATCGCTTCCACGAGGCCGGCAGCTTCTTCGTGACCCGTGGCAAGTCGAACCTCAAGGTCCAACGGCGCTACTCGCATCCGGTCGATCGCCAAACCGGGCTGATCTGCGACCAGAGTGTCGTCCTTACTGGCTTCTACTCGCATCAAGGTTTCGAGGCCCCGCTGCGGCGCATCCCCTTCAAGGATCCTGAAACCGCCAAGCCCCTCATTTTTCTGACCAACAATTTTGTCTTGCCAGCATTTACGATCACCGAGCTATACCGCTGCCGTTGGCAAGTGGAGCTGTTCTTCAAATGGATCAAGCAGCATCTGCGAATCAAAGCCTTCTTCGGAACTTCGGAAAACGCCGTCAGGTCACAAATCTGGATAGCCGTTTCCGCCTACTGTTCTGGTCGCCATCGTCAAAAAGCGACTACAACTCTCGGCCAGCCGGTATGAAATCCTACAGATCCTCAGCCTGACCATGTTCGAGAAAATTCCGTTGGATCAACCACTTGCACAGACGATGACCTACGAAATTCAACGCGTTTCCGATAACCAATTGATTTTGTTCACCTAACGCTGGGACACTACTGAGAACTTACCAGAACTTACCCGGCCCCTGTCACGGTCGATTGTTGGTGAGAGCGAATTTAAGAGAATTCCGAACCCTACGCCTGACACCACTTGTGCTCGGGTGGTTTGTCTGTCTCTTAGACAATCGAGATCACTGATAGCTTCTAGCCTTGAGCGCTGGCTGCACGATACAAGCCTCGCATTTGGGTGCCCAACGTACTTGTTCGATGGGTCCGACTACGAACACCCACGCGAGACCGCCTACCACACACAGGCTTGAGGTAATCACAAATGGTAGTAGAAAATTTCCGGTCCGCCCGAGAACGAATCCCGTCAGAGCAGGCCCCACTACGCCCGCGAAGTTAGAGAAGCCATTTTGCGCACCGTACCATCTTCCGACCGCGTGTGGCCCGGCCAGCGTCTGGCAGAATGTGAAAATGCCTGGAGAAGTCATTCCGCAGCCGATGCCTGCCGCCATCAGCCAGGGCACATATGTGCGCGGACCAGCAACCGCCGAGCCGACGACCGCGACTGCCGCAATAGAGAATCCGATCGCCATAGCTAACTTGCGCACAAGCGTGGGCGTATAGCCTTTGCGAATCCAGAAGTCTTGAAGCACCCCGGTTGCGATGGCCGATGCAGCATCCACCGAGTAGTACGCACCGGCGACCCGAACCATCGTTGCCATGGACAAATGGCGCTCGAACACAAGGTAGGTGGGGAGCCAAGTGATCATGAAATAGAACAAGTAATTACAGCAAAACTGGCCGGCAGATGTGCCCCAAAAAGACCTTTGTCTGAAGATTTCAGCCAAACCGGGGGCTGTCGTGACAGATTGCCCAATGACGCGGCTGTCGCGCGGCATACACTTCGCCCACGCAGGTAGCCACAATAGGCTGACCAACCCGATCGCAATGAACACAGGCCGCCAGCCAAACTTTGCCATCAGGAATCCTGCACCAAAGGTACCAACCGCGTTCCCGCACCGCAACGCCGACATGACGACGCCACTGGCGAACCCTCGATGGTGTTCCGGCAAATGTCGCGCCAGGATCTTCGATGAAGCGGGCACGGCGACGGACTCCCCAACGCCAAGAATCAGTCGCATCGACAGCAGCAGGCCAAATCCCCGCACAAGGCCGGTCGCAGCAGTGGCCAGAGACCAGATTAGGAATCCGGCCGTTAGAACTCGATTGACATTGAACTGATCAACGAGCCAACCGACAACGAATTGCATTGCGGTGTAACTTGTGAAGAATGCCGCAAAGAGAATCCCGAGTTGCGAGGCAGAAAGGCGCAACTCACTTTTCAGCATAGGGGCGGCAATCGAGAGGTTGCCGCGGTCAACATAATTAATGAGAACGCAGATCGCCAGTAGGACCAGCACGGGCGCGAACGCGCGAAGACTCCGAAAATCATCCTCAGGCTGAGGCATAGGAGCGTACGGCGGATTCTGCTCCTGGCCTAGATCATATGCAAGTGGCTATCTGTGGACCAACTCTTCGTCGGAGAACCTGCTCTGGGTGTCTATTCAACTGGATCTCATACATGTAGAAGTAATTTCCTTCACGGCGGATTCGTGGTGCCTCTTGGAGTGTGCATTGTCACCACTGACGGTGCAAAACGCCGTCCACGTCCTTGGAGAGTCCTAGTTAACTCCGACGCTCTTCATCACCACGCCAAGCACCTTTCCAGGTCCGGACTCTTGAGCGAACGCCACAATCCGAAGATTCATCGGAGCAGGACGAGGAAGCTTGAGCTTGACGCGAAAATCTTGGCCAAAGCCTTTCCCCGTCTCCAGCTTGCCCACTCTTGTAAATTCTGTCACAACCGCAACATGGACAAGATGACGCCCATTGTTTTCTCCGCGCGAGACCTGAGATTCTGCGTGGTCGAGGGCAATTGCAAGGTACACATCGGCTCTGCGTTTTTCCGCGTTGACGTCAGATTCCACGCGCCCTCGAACGATTGCGGGATTACCAGGTTCTACGGCGACCGAGGCGAGACGCATGGGTAGTTTGGTGACCGCGCCAGCCTTACGAAGGAGTTCTACGATCTGCTCGGTGTCATGGGTCTTTAACTCATCGGTTCCATCCACGAGGAATTGCGGAGTAAACGGGGTTTTTAGTCCAAGGGCGCGGACATACGCAGACTGCCGGTCCGTGAAGGAAGCGGATGAAAATGGATCTGTCCAGCCATCGTGATTCCAGTAATCCACATGCTCGCTGAGGACAACCAGTTGGGTGCCTGGAATGGGTTGCAAGGCGTCCAATTTTTCCAACAGAGCATCCGCTGGAGGACAGCTGGAGCAACCTTCCGATGTGAACAACTCCACGAGAACGGAAGTTGTGAATTCGTTATCAGCTGCGGCGAGTTGCGTTCCAGAGCGAGCTGCGCTTATTGCCAAAAGAAAAGCAAGGATCAAACATATACCGAGTAACTCTCTGCGAACCCGGAAGGGACGAACTCTCAACGGCAAGTTAGGACGAACGAAGACCTGCCCGGGTCGAGCGATCAAAGTGGCCTTACGATTTGAGAAAACCATATATAGTTTGCTCGAGCTAGAGATTCGAAGCCGGGTCGTGGGGGGCCTGCTGCGGAATTCGTTCACGACACCGGCTTTCCTTTGGCAAAGCAGCTGAGAGCACGTAACGCCCAACTCGGAGCGCCTGAGCGTCTTTCTCCCTCATCCATATTCACTTATTGTCCGACTCACGAAAATGACCACATCAGGGAAATCCCGTATGACCAGTTGTTTTGGCACTTACGCGCTTTTCACCGAAGAGCAAGCCCTTTAGGTGGCGGACGGCCTTGGGCATTTCCTCCACCCTCGTATTCCCAAATCCCAAGATAAATCCGTGGCGAGGAGTCTCGCCAAGATACGCGGGAGAAAGCGGTGCAAGCCAAAGTTCCTCGCGTGCGGCGCGCGCCGCCACCTCTTGATCGCGGAAGCCTTTCGGCAAAATGACGGCGAGATGCATTCCAGCTTCCGATCCAAGTATGTTGAGAGCAGAACCGAATTCTCTTCGGAGTTCGTCGACCAGCGCACTCCTGCGCTGGGCGTATAGCTGGCGCATGCGACGGATGTGGCGTGCGAAATGTCCTTCGTTCATGAAATCCGTGAGTACTGCCTGGAAAAAGTGCGGCGGTGCTATATCCATTGCATACCGTACGGCCGCAAAACGATCCACCAAGTCCGGTGGAATAACGACATAGCCGAGCCGTAAGGACGGGAATAGAGTCTTGCTGAAAGTTCCGATTTAGATGACGCGTGAGTTGTGGTCGAGGCCTTGGAGAGAAGCGATGGGCATGTTGCCATATCGGTACTCGCTGTCATAGTCGTCTTCAACCACCCAGGCCCCTGAACTTTGCGCCCATTCGAGGAGTTGAAGGCGACGTGAAGCGCTCATCGTCGCCCCGAGCGGATATTGATGAGAAGGTGCGACAAAAGCGGCTTTAGCTTTGCGGCACTTCTTGATGCCTAAGGCGACATCCAAGCCCTCGCTATCCACCGGAATGGGCAATAGGCGGCAGCCTGCCGCCGTTAAAACTTGTCGCGTCAACCAATACCCAGGTTCTTCCACCCATGCAGCGCTTCGGTCGTCAAGCAGGACGCGCGTCGTAATCTCCAGAGCCTGCTGAGAGCCGGCAACAATCATGACTTGATCTGGATCGCAATGCACCGCACGCGAAGTTCTGAGGTAGATACATATGGCCTTGCGAAGCTCTTGGAAACCAAGTGGTCCACCGTAGTGCAATTCTCTTGCACGGGGGCTTCGGCAGTGGCGCATAACTATGCGCGACCACGTCAGCAATGGGAATTGGTCGAAAGCTGGCTGGCTCACGTTGAAAGCTCCCAAACCACGTAGCCAGGGGAGTCTCTCGTATCGGGGAAGCAGCATCGCACGTCGCGACGTAGCCCGCGCGCCGGAACGAACGCTAGATGAACGGCTCAAGCGGCTATCACTGGATGTCAACTGGTCTGGCAGAGAACTGCAGACAAAAGTTCCTACCCCGGCGCGAGCCTCGAAATAACCTTCGGCAAGGAGCTGAGAATAAGCAGTTAGGACTGGTATTCGAGAGATCTTCAGATCAGTAGCAAGAGCTCGCGTCGATGGAATCTGCTGACTGGCACCCAAGTTTCGGCTGACGATCATTGCGCGGTAGGCGTCATAGATTTGCTTGTGCAGAGGTTTTGGGGCCTTCCGATCGACGGCGATGACAGGCGAGATCGCGCTCGGTACTTTCTTCATGTCTCTTTCCAACTGGTCATAGCGAATTTAGCCAATGTGGATATTGCGCCCGACCACTCCTCTGCGCAAGATTAAAAATATCGCATATTGCTTTTGGTCCCAGTGCGACAGATGCGGGGCGTCGGTGCGGATGCTCCTGAAGGCCAGAAAGAGTTTTCCATTTCGAGGGATGAGAAAGCTTGCGGGCTAATTTCTAAAAGGGGGGTATCTCCAAGTGTGCAAGCTAGGAAATCTTCTAACTCAGATTACGCAGTTCACGCCGCGGTTTTTATTTATGCTTTTAGTTGCCCTGGTTTGCTATTCCAGTTCAGCGCTCGCTCAACAAGCCACGATCGTCGGCACTGTTACCGATCCTTCTGGAGCCGTCGTACCGAATGTGGCTGTAACTCTGACAAATAAAGAGACGGGAGCGACTCACGTCATTCCGACGAATGACTCCGGCCAGTATGTAGCTGTCGATCTACAGATCGGCCATTACGTTGTCAAAGCTGAGGCCAAAGGCTTCAAGGTCGCGGAACAAAAAGACATCGTCCTGACCGTTGGAGCCCGCATCCGCGTCGATTTCCAGATGCAATTGGGCGCGTCGCAAGAAACCGTTACGGTCGAAGCCAACGCCGTCCAGATTCAGACCGATTCTGGAGAGCGTAGCAACCTTATAACCGGTCAGCAGATGAGCCAGATCGCTGTGGCCGGGCGAAGCATTTACCAGCTTGCCGCATTGACCCCAGGAGCTTCGAGCCAGATTGGTGCCGGTGGCATGAGTTCAGGTGAGGTCAACACTCCAGTTGGTGGCGACGCCAGCGTGGAATTCAATGGCATGCGCCAGAACCACAACATCTACTTGCTGGATGGTGGTGAAGACGATGACCGCGGCGGCGCGGGCGGCATGAGCATTGCCCCGTCCTCGGACGCGATCGCGGAGTTCCGCGCTCTTACTTCCAACTACAGCGCAGATTATGGCCTGTCTTCGGCGGGCACAATGACCATGGTTCTGAAGTCTGGAACAAGCCAGTTCCATGCTTCCGCCTGGGAATTCAATCGCAACAACTATTTCGATGCACAAAACTACTTCGTGCGTAACTCCGCGCTGCGCCTCAACGTTTACGGCTTCAACGTCGGCGGCCCAGTAACTTTTGGCCACTTCTATAACCCGGACAAAAAGAGGACTTTCTTCTTCTATAATATGGAGTGGCGCCCCCTGATTCAGGGCGCTGCGTCCAACCAGACGGTTCCCGGCACGAATACTTATGGCGGGGATTTTAGCTCCCTACTCAGTCTCAAGACTCCTAACCCCATATTCGTCCCAACGTTCACAGGAGCGACCCCGCAAATTGCCCAGAGCGTTCTGTTTGCCAATTGTCCCGGCCAACAAGCTCCGGCGGGAATCGTGTCAGGTGCACAGTTCCCGGGCAATGTGATTCCTTCTTGTATGATAAATCCTAACGCAGCGGCTTTGGTCGCGGCCGGTATTTTCCCGGCGAATAACGCCGTGGACGGAAATGGAAATCCCGAGTTCAAGGGCGGAGCCAACTCCAGCACAACCTTGAGGGAAGAGATCGTCCGCATCGATCATAACTTCAACAGCAAGTTCTCCGTGTTTGGACATTACATAGCCGAACAAGTTACACAGGGTTTCGCGACCAGCCAGTGGAGCGGAGATAACGTCCCGACGGTCGGCGACAACTTCGGCAATCCCTCGTATAGCGCTGTTATCCATACCACCTATACGATCAGCCCGGCGCTCATCAACGAAGTCGCCTTTAACTATAACGGAAACCGCATCAACATCATTCCGTACGCAGCCACTGGCTTGGCCAGCTTGGCCCTTCCCGCTGGCTACGATTCGACGAACTCCAGGCTCTTCTCTGGACCGAACAACTTGAACCGCATCCCCAACATCGACTTGAGCGGCCAGAGCGGCGCACAATTCGAAATCTCCAGCTGGCCATGGAACAACAAAGCCGACGATTACCAGATGCGAGATGACGTCTCCTGGACCCACGGCGCCCACCAGTTCAAATTCGGTGGCAGTTGGGCGCTCTACAAGAAGACGCAGGACCTCTTCGGTCAGACCCAGGGTGGTTTCAGCTTCAACAACACCTTCACTGCCGGGACCGCGGCTTGCCCGGCCAACACCACGTGTGGCAACAGCTTCGCCGACATGTTGCTCGGTGCACCTAGCGCTTATCAAGAGCTGGCCGTGCAGGACGCCGGCCAGTGGAATAACGTTTCTTGGGCCGCTTACGCTCAGGACAATTGGCGCGTGAACCGCAGGTTGACTCTCAACCTGGGCTTGCGCTGGGACGGCATACCGCACACGTATGAAGCGAACGACCGCATGGGGAATTTCTACGCTTCGCTTTATAACCCGGCCAACGCCGCTCTCATGCTGCCAAACGGCACCATCAGCCCCAACAGCCCGGGCCTTGGCACTAGCCCCAATCCTATCCTCGCCGGCGTTCCGCTCTACTTGAACGGTATCGGCATTCCCGGCCAGGTCGGCATTCCGAAGGGCCTCGTCAACAATCATTGGGCCACTTTCGGTCCTCGCATCGGTTTTGCTTATGACCTAACGGGAAGCGGCAAAACCGTTGTCCGCGGCGGATTCGGCATCATGTACGAACGCATTCAGGGCAACGACATGTACAACGCTGGTCCCAATATTCCGTTCAGTCTTCAGGTCAACACTCCCCAGGTGACAATGCTCAATCCGAGTATCGCTCTCTCTAACGGTACTCCCGTAACTCTACCGATTAACCCTGCGGGCATCACAGGCTTGGATGTGACCGATTACAAACCACCGGTGAGCTTTCAGTGGAGCGTTGGCGTGCAACACGCCATTGGAACCAAGTCGGTGTTTACGGCAAGTTACGTTGGCAACCAGGGCCGTCACCAGAATGACTACCGGAACATCAACCTGTTTAACGAGACGGAGATACCGGAAGTGGCTGGTTTGATAAAAGGCCAAGCGGCGCTCAACTACAATATCGCACCAGGCCTGCCCTACCCGGGCTTCAATACCATCACCCTTTCGGAAAACGAGGCCAACACGCACTACAATGGCCTGCAAATAGACCTGAATTCGCAGCTTAGCCATGACCTAACCCTTCGCGCGTTCTACACGCTTTCGCATGCAGTCGACCCGACCACAGGCGGCGGAGGCGGCGCCGACCTTGGCACCGTGTCCAATCCCTATGCGGGTTGGCTCTATGACGCCGGATCGAGCGGATATGACCGCTTGAACGTGGCTGTCGTGGACTTCATCTACGACATCCCGGTCTTTCGCCACAGCCAGAACCGCCTACTGAAGTCAGTCGTCGGTGGCTGGGAAGTTTCCGGCATCGTTACCATGGAATCCGGCCTGCCCATGAATATCAACCTCACCGGAGCGCAACAGGGCAACGGCGTAAACGGCAATAACCGGCCAGACCTGACAGGCACACTCACAACTCCGCATACGGTCAATGAGTGGTTTAGCCCGTCGGCATTCTCGGCTCCAGCCCTCGGCGCTTGGGGCACTCTGCCACACAACGATCTGCGCGGACCTGGCCGCGACAACTGGAACGTGTCGCTGTTCAAGAGCTTCACGCTGATCGAATCCCGCGGCAGCCGTTTGGAGCTGCGTTTGGAAACCTTCAACACATGGAACCATACCCAGTTCAACGCTGTAGATACCGGCCTCGGCGACGGCCGGTTCGGTCAAGTGACCTCAGCGTTTGATCCGAGAGTCCTCCAGCTTGGAGGAAAGATCTACTTCTAGCCACACCCCGGGAGTAGGCAACTTAACCCCGCTCGCACACCACACCCAGCGAGCGGGGTTTTTGTTTTCTCCCTAGTGCTCACACCTGGAAGCTAGTTCCGCTCTGAGCTCAAATTGCTGGGTAGGGTATTCTCATCGGTGGGGGATGCAAGCAGACAAATTCAGAAGGGGAAACGTGCTAGTAGGGCCGACCACGGGCGGTCTCCATTAGAGGGCGTTATGGGCTGTTACGGGTGGTTTGCCGCTCCCAAGTAGGCTTGAAGCATCTTCTGTCCGCTAGGCTGTTGGCCGTAGTAGTCGGTGAAGCTGACGCCTTCGTTGGCGACGCGGTCGATATTCGGCGTCTCGAAGCCCATCTGGCCTTAAATGACTAGCAATGGACCACGAGACTAGTATAAATGACAGGTTTCAACTGTGGGCCCACTGTTCTATACACATTCCAATGGAAGCGGAACAATGACACGCTACAACGTTGCGGTCAGTCTGTCCGGCGCATTTCGCGTGTAGGTAATACATGCGCGGCGCGACACCGTGTGGTTCTTCCGTGGAAGTAAGCATTGGAACGAACAATCCATAGGGACATAACCCAGATGGAAAACTCTCCCGCCAATAGCTCGCAAAATCGATTTCTGGCTCGCCCGAGGTCGATGCTCGAGCGTTTCGTCCACAGCGAAACTTCTGGTTCGAACCTTCTCTTCGCAGCCACCGTTGTCGCCCTCGTTTGGGCGAATTCGCCGTGGAGCGGATCCTACTTCGCACTCTGGAAGCTGCCCTTGAATCTGGGTCGCCGTCAACTTTTCTCGATGGACCTCCATCACTGGATCGATGACGGATTGATGGTGCTGTTCTTTCTGGTGGTCGGGCTTGAGATCAAGCGCGAAATCGTGAAGGGTGAGCTGTCCTCGTTCAAGCAAGCGGCCCTTCCCATCATGGCGGCGCTCGGCGGGATGATCCTCCCGGCGCTTATCTACTTCGCCTTAAATCGTTCGGGCGTAGGGGCGACTGGATGGGGCATCCCCATGGCGACGGATATCGGTTTCGCGTTGGGCGTTCTCGCGTTGCTCGGCAAACGTATCCCTTCGAACCTACGGGTGTTTATGCTCGCGCTGGCCATCGTGGACGATGTGGGGGCTATACTTGTTATTGCGTTCTTTTATACGCCGCAAATTTCACTATCAGCCTTGGCGGTGGCAGGCGTTTTGTTGGTGGCCCTTGTAGCCGCCGCAATGCGTCCTGCTCCTATTTCGGTATACGTTGTTGTGGGCTTTTTCTTCTGGGCGGCTGTGTTGAGCTCTGGAGTACACGCAACGATTGCAGGAGTGATTCTTGGACTTCTAGCGCCAATCAAACCACAATTTCGCCCCGAGGAGTTGGCTGACATTGCGGAGCCTCTCCTTGAAAATTTCCGAAGCCATATCTTAAGGCAGGACAAATCATCCGCAGAGGCCACGCTCACAGAATTGGATCAGCTTCTCCGGGGCACTGATTCTATCGCAGAGCGCCTGGAAAGAAGCGTCCATCCATGGGTCTGCTTCTTCGTGCTCCCCCTATTTGCTTTGGCGAGTGCAGGAGTGGCTCTATCCAGCGAACAGCTGAAGTTGGCATCTACGAGCCCAATTGCCCTGGGCATCCTTTTGGGACTGCTGATCGGGAAGTCCGTGGGAATCATCACGTTTTCTTACCTGGCCGTGCGCACAAAAATCGCCGTGATGGCTGAAGGTTTGACGTGGGCAGGGATTGCCGGAGTCGGAATTCTTGCTGGCTTGGGATTTACCGTCGCACTGTTTATCAGCGGGCTATCTTTTGAAGAAGAGGCGACGGTTGCTACTGCAAAAGTCGCGGTACTCGCAGCCTCCTTGGCGGCCGGATCGATTAGTTACATCTTTCTTCGTTTTATGCTCAAAGATAATTCGTTACGAACCTGAACGTGAAGTATCGAATTGTTTCGAAAATCAGGAGCACACTGGTTTTCTTGTATTCCCGCTGCGGAACCTCGCATCGCCGTTCTAAGCAATAATTCTGCGTAGGCTGAGTGGACGTTGTTTCTGAACGGCCCCAGCCTGAGGCGAGAGGAGCCGAACGGTAATGAAGACTGCTGGAATAGTATACACAAACGTTCCGAACACCCACATGAGAGCCCCAGCTATCACTTGATCTTCCAGAGGCGAAATACCGAAGAGCCGAGGCGCTGTGGCATACGAGGGGTAAAGGACCCGGTCACAAAATGTAAGAAATCCTCCTAGCGCACCGCCCGGCAGGGTTGCAAGGAAAAGATAGACAGGAATCGACCAGCGAGACCAGGTAGCGCCACTCGGGAACGGCAGGACGGCAGGCCACCAGAATAAGATTGAAGTCAAAAGAAAGCAGATGTGCTCGACGTCGTGCCAGGCTTCGGAACGTAACGCCAGCTCAAAAGCCGCAGGAATGTGCCAGGCGAGGAGGGCGACTGTAGCAACGATCCAGCAAACAGCGGGGTGAGTGAGAAAGTGTCCGAGCCATTTTACGGGCCGCGAACGGAGAAATGGGCCGACCACGCCCGTGACGATCCACTGCGGTAGTCCTCGAAGAAATGGAATAGATGGCGCACCCAGCAGCAGGAGCGGAGGGGCAACGGCCATGAGCAAAAGGTGCTGCATCATGTGGGCCGAGAGAGAAACGTCGTCAAAAGCCGAAAGAGGAGAGCCGATCGCGACCCAGAGCGAAAGCAATCCAGAGAAGAATGCGGCGAGCCGCCAGATCGGGATCAACGCAGGCAGAAGGCGTCGAATGCTCAGCCAGCCTCTCGCGTATACGACGGCGGCGAGAACGAGCGCAACGTTAATCCAGATTGGGCTCGACCAAGTTTGCAGAACAGCTTGAGCTTCGGGGGACATGGCAAACCTAGGGTTGAGTAGAAGCGGGCTTGTCGGTCTGCGGTTGCAGGACCACAACGCGGGAAGAGTCACGAGCAGCCGGTTGACCTTCGGGACGCAAGGTTTCCAGAAAGGAAACGAGAGCAGTCGTTTCCGCGGGGCTTAGGTTTTTGCCGTAAGCGGGCATGTTGCCGCCGCCTTGAATCACCTGCCGAATGAGTTGATCTTGGGTACGGCGCGCCGCGACGCTATCGAGTTCGGGTCCGCGCTTTCCACCAATGTGATCCAGAGCGTGGCAATTGTGGCACTGCTTCTCTTGAAAGACGAGGGCGCCCTGTCGTTCGAGCGCGGAGCGGTTGTGTAAGAACTGAGGAGGAATGGAGTCGCTGCTCCAAGCATCCATGACAGGACTCCATGGAGTGAATGTCCCAAGATGAGTAAAATCACCCAAAGCTATCGCAATGAGTAGAATCGAGAGCACGGCGATGGGCCTTCGGCGCCAACTCTTCTCCCCCTCGCCGAGCACGAACGGCAGCAATAAGAGTACACCAAGAGCGATCACCGGGCCGATGAGCAGAACGGGAGTTTCCATAGATGGAGACAAGAGCGAAAGCACGGCATAAAGCCACAGGAAAAAAAAGTCCGGCCGCGGAGCCGTCTGAATAATCGTGGGATCGGGACGGCCTGAAGGACCAAAGGGACCGAAGTAAAGAGCGCACGCGGCTACCGCGAGCAAGATCAGAGCGCTGAAACAAAGATCCTTCCAAACCGCAGCGGGGACGAAGGGCACACCATCTTTTTTCGTCAATGCATGGTATTCCTGAACGTAAGTGGCCTTGCGAACCACGCGTCCGGGCATCGGCCAATCATTAATGCCCAGCTTTACGACCATTAGAAGATGAACCGCAATGAATGCAATCAACAAACCTGGGATTACGAAAACGTGCATTGCGAAGAACCGAGATAGGGTCGCTCCAGCGATGATGGGCCCCCCCAGCATCAATTGGACGATTGCAGGTCCAATCACCGGCACGCGGCTTGCGATCGACGCGCCAATACCCAGGCCCCAGTATGCATCTTGGTCGAATCTCAACACTTGACCAGTAAAGGCCATTCCGAGCGTCATCAGCAGGAGGAAAACACCTACAAGCCAGGTTAACTCTCGCGGAAACTTGTACGCGCCAAACAGAAATACCTGAACCATATGGAGCAGAACGATCGCGACCATGAAGTTGGAGCCCCAGCCGTGAAGAGCTCGAACAAACCATCCGAGTTGGATTCCGTGGTTGAGCACCTGAAGACTGTTCCAAGCTTCACCGGCGGAAGGCACGTAAATCAGCGCAAGAAGAATTCCCGTAAAGATTTGAAGAATAAACACAACGAAGGCAGCGCTACCGAAAACATAGAACCAGCTCGCCGTGTCGCGTGGAACGGGGTGCTCTGCGGTTTCACGGAGGGTTTGACCCACCTGGAGGCGTGCATCCAGCCAATCTCCGACTTGTCTGATCAAACGCATCGGCGTGTCTCCAAAGTGACGAGCGATGATTGAGTTTTCTGGCCGGGGGTAGGCATCTCTCCCGCTTTGATGAAGAGTTTTCCCTCTTCAATCTTGTAGTGATACTCGAACAATCCGCGCTCTGGAGGTCCGGATGCCCGGGAGCCATCCTGATAATAGACACCACCGTGACAAGGGCACATGAACAAATTGGATTGCGGAAACCATCGAACTGGACAACCCAAATGAGCGCAGTTGATCGCAAAGACCTGGAAAGTCTTGCCGTCCACGTTTCGTACCCAGCAGGCAATGTCACCCGTTTTTCCGTCCCAGGGATTCACGACCGGATTTCGGTAGCTTGCGAATCGCGTCTGACCCGCCGGAAATTGGCCGAGTTCGCCGAGCGAAAGCCAAGATTGACTGCCTTGCCCGCGCTCTTGAGCCACAGGAGAAAGAATGTAACGGAAGATGGGCACGGCCAGCACAGCAGCAATGATGCCGTTGAATAAAACACCCATCTTCATGAGGAGCGTACGCCTGGAAAGATCGTCCGGATTAGTCATTGATGTTCTCCCGCTAGATTGTCGGAATGGAGATAGGGCTGGCCGGGGAATGCCGTGCGTTGAGAAGCAAGCCATGCCACTACATCGGAGATGTCTTGCGAGGACATCGGTTTCCCTGGAACGTTGTCTCGCCAATCCGGGGCACCCAACTCCGGAATTCCAACGATGACGGTTGTTCGAAGAGCTTGATCGCTGACTAAGGCAAGATAGGATGGATCTACAATTGAGCTTGCCTTGGGGCCGCCGCGTCCTTGAGGGCCGTGGCACGAAGAACAAAAGACACCAAAGATTTGCAACCCGCGTGTTGCATCGCCCGCATTTGAAGCGGAATAAGGTGGCGCATCCTGGCCGTGCAAAACATCCGGCTTGGACCATTGTTCGCGAATTCCCCGCACAATGACATCAATTTGTTTGTCCGTGAGCATACCGCCGGCACTCTTAGCAAAGGCGGGCATCAGAGTCCCCGCTACACCGAGCGTCGTTACACGCCGCATAGTCGGATCATCAGTGATGGCGAGGTAAAGCGGATTTGCGAGGGCAATAGAAGCTCCACCTTTCCCATCGGGGCCATGGCAACCGGCGCAGTTGTGCGCATAGAGGGTGCCAAAGTCCGCAATATCCTCCGGATCTACCGGGATCGCATCTGCCGCAGGCCGACCTGGCGAGCTGCTGCATCCAGAGCACACAAGCACAAGGAGAGCCAACGCAGCGAAGAGGCCTCGGCAAAGGTTCATGGCCGGTTATCCCCCGGATGATTCTTCGCTATTACTGCGGGAGTCTCAACTCCCGCACGCATCGCAAAAGGCATGAATTGGGTGACGCGAACACGTTCCTGCCGAACAACCACGAGCCCCGCGACGATGCCGAAGGCAAATTGCGAAGCAATAAACCACCGCCAATCAATGCGTTCGTCGAGCAGTGGATTGATGAGTCCGAGGATGCTGTGCAGCAACCCCGTCCACAGGACAGGACCGATGATGCCACCGAGAACGATTGGGCGACGCGGAAACATGGGCAACATTGCCCCGTAGAGTAGCCCCACCAAAAGCGAGGTAACCAGGTGGAGTAGGGCTGCTAAGAGAAAGCTGCCGAGATGGAATCCATTCAGGGACGCGGAATCCAACCGCGCGGATTGAGAATAGATTGTTGCCCCGAGAAGGTTGATGGGGTACCAGATACTTCCCTGCTTGAGAATCCCATAGAGGCATGCCAGGGCAGCCATAGCGACACTGCCGGCCAACCCGCCCTTAATGCCAGCAGAGACGGGATAGGTTTCGAGGGGCAGCAACGCTCGAGGTAGGTCCGGCGCTATGGGCAGCCGCGCCACTTGCGGCCGCGCAGTTGCGACGGCAACGTATTCCTTAACGATTGGCACTTCCACATGTTTTTCGTGGGGCAGAATATCGCGGAACCATCCAACGCATCCGGCGACGACCAAGATCGTCCCGAGCAAGCTGACGGAGGCGCTTGTGACAAGGCCGGCAAACAGCAGCGCGACGCCAAAAGCGAGGACGATCGGCCAAGATGTTGGCTCTGGCAGCCTCACACTTTCCGGGGGTGATGCTTCCGCGGGTAAATCGGCACGGGCCATTTAAGACTTCCTTCCTCAGCGTCCGACGATGTAAACGACCGTAAACACGACTATCCAGACCGCATCGACAAAGTGCCAATACAATGAAAAGACCTCGGTGCGCTCACTGTGTTCCTGTTTAACTTTTCCTAGCAACGTTAAGACCATGGCGATTGAGATACAAATCAGGCCCACCGTAACGTGGAACGCGTGGAGGCCAACGAGCGAGTAATAGGTCGTACCGAAAAGATTGGTGCTGATGGTTAGGCCCTTTTCAAAAATGAGGTGATACCACTCGCGGGCAGTTTCTCCTAAAAAAATGAGGCCGAGGACCATCGTGCCGAACCACCACATGGCAAAGGTTCGGAGTCGGGCATTGCGCAGTGCGCTAACCGCGGCATGGATCGTTAGGCTACTTGAGAGAAGGCAGATGCTGGCGAAGATCGGGAGCTCGAGTACATCCTTTGGCAGCGGACCAGTCAAACTTTTCCCGATATAGAAAAGATAGGCAACAACAAAAATGGTAAAGATTGCGAGTTCGGCTGCAATTAGGGAGAACATTCCCACGCGTCCACGCGAAGGGAGTACCCACGGATGCTCCATAGATGATGGCGCAGATGAAGTGCTGCTCAAGAAGCTCTCCTCATCACTCATACTTCCAGTCAGGATCTTCCGGGTGCTTGATATCCCAGAGGGGGCGCCGGCTTTTCACCACAGGAATCTCGGCAAAGTTGTACTCCACCGGAGGAGAACTCGTGGACCACTCGAGCGTCCACGCATCCCAGGGATCATGTCCAGCGGCTTTGCCATTGAAATAAGACCAAAGCAGGTTACCTATAAATACGGATGTGCCGACAATCTGAAAAAACACTCCGATGGTGCAAATCAAGTTCCAGATATCCCACCCACGTCCGGGTTCATAGGTATAAATCCTCCGCGGCATTCCCAGCAAACCTGGGACATGCATGAAATCGAACGTAAGGTGGAAACCGATCAAAAAAAGCCAGAAGTGCAATTTGCCGAGTGTTTCGTTGTACATTCTTCCGCTCATTTTGGGGAACCAATAATAGAAGGCGCCAAAGAGTGTGAAGAGGATTCCCCCGACGATGACGTAGTGGAAATGCGCAACCACAAAGTAAGAGTTGCCCAGTTGCCAATCGAAAGGTGCGGCGGAGAGCATAATTCCCGTGAGACCCGCAATCAGAAACTGAAACAAGAACGCAATGCAGAAAAGCATGGGAGTTTTGAAAATGATCTTGCCTCCCCACATCGTCCCTATCCAATTGAAGATCTTGATACCGGTCGGAACGCCGATGGCCATTGTGGTGATCGTGAAAAAACTGTTTGCATACGAGTTCATTCCGACCGTGAACATGTGGTGGGCCCAAACACTAAAGCCTACGAATCCAATGCAGACCGTCGCCGCAACCATCACTGGATACCCGAAGATCGGCTTGCGCGAGAATACAGGAATGATCTCGGAAGCAAACGCGAAGGCCGGGATGACCAAAACGTATACTTCCGGATGGCCAAAAATCCAAAAGAAGTGCATCCACATCACAGCGGAGCCACCAGCCAAAGTGTCAAAGAAATGAGCGCCTAGAAAACGATCGAGAGAAAGCATCATCTGCGCCGCCGTAAGGGGCGATATGGCGAGGAGCACCATCGCGGCCATGACCAAGTTTAACCAGACAAGCAGTGGCATCTTGCCCAGTGTCATGCCAGGACAGCGCAAGCACACGATGGTCGCCAGGATGTTTATGGCGGTTCCAATGCTGCCAAATCCGGAGACCAGCAGGCCGAGAGTCCAGAAATCGGTGCTGTGTCCTATTGAGAAAGCTGTGGCAGTGAGTGGAGCGTACGCGAACCAACCGACATCGGGAGCAGTCCCCGCTCCATAGAGCCCGTTGCCACCAATGAAGCTAAAGTACAGCAACAATCCTCCGAAAGCGGTAAGCCAGAAGCTCCAGGCATTCAGGCGCGGAAAAGCCATATCGCGGGCGCCAATCATCAGCGGAATCAGATAATTTCCAAAGCCAAACAGGATCGGCATGGCTACGAAAAAAATCATCGTGGTGCCATGCATCGTGAACATGCGATTGAAAACCTGGGGAGAGACGAAATGGTTATGCGGAACAATGAGCTGTATCCGCATGATGGTTGCTTCGATTCCCCCAATAACAAGAAATACGAGGGCGTAGAGAATATAGAGAATCCCGAGCTTCTTATGATCCACGGTGGTAACCCAGTCGTGGAGAATCGTGCCAATCGGTCGCGGCACGTCGTGAACGGTAGTCAGCGCGATTGTTTCTGACGCCATGCGGTCTATACCCTTTCCATCATCGAAGCGTCTCGAGATAAGCAGTGATGGCGTCCAAATCCTGCTGGGTCAAATTCATCGCGGGCATCAGCGAGCCCGGTTTGATGGTTTCGGGATCGTGAATCCACAAACGAAGGTTTTCGAGAGTGTTTGTTGCGGCACCCGAAGCGATGGTGTCGCGGCTCATCAAATGAGTCAGATCAGGACCGAAGCGTCCGTCCGCCACTGTTCCAGAAACGGCGTGGCAATTGATGCAAGCCGTGGTTTCAAAAATCCGCCGACCTTCTTTCGCGCTTTCACTCACTTGTGCCGGTTTCGATTGTTCCTGAACCCATTTTTTAAACTGATCTGGTGAATCAACGTAGACCCGGAGGAGCATCTTGGCGTGTTGGGTGCCGCAATACTGGGCACATTGACCGATAAAAATGCCTGGTTCATCTGGATCAATCCACATGTGGTTTTCACGGTTTGGAATCAAGTCGGTCTTTCCGGCCAGACGTGGCACCCAAAAGCTGTGGTCTGTATCGGCGGAAAGCAACGTGATAAACGTGGGCGTCGGGTGGGACGTGTCACTTACCGGCACGTGGAGTTCGTTTGCGGTGACCACGCCAAGAGCGGGATAACGAAATTCCCACCAGAATTGATGACCGATCGCAATGACTTCGATGGCCTCTGCCGGCTTTTTGGCCTGCTGGATGCCATGAATTACACGAGCGGTGGCAAGGAAGAGTACCAGCACAATAAGAACGGGAATCACCGTCCAGGCAAGTTCTATCTGGTTGCTGCCGTAGATTGGTGGAGGTTCCCGGCCGTCATCGTTGCCACGCCTGCGGAACTTTATAACGGAATATGTGAGTAGGGAGAAGACGATTACAAAAATCACCGCGCAAATGGCGAGAACAAAGAGCGAAAGATCGAAAATCGCGTGGGCTGGGCTCGACTGCGGTTTGAACATGTTGGGCATTTGTGAAGGATCTTCGGGATTGCCAAAAACAGGCAACGCTGCTAGCAAACAACCAGCCATGGCGCTAAGAGCCCGCTGGATCCTTCTCTTATGATGTGGCTCTTGCGAATTCTGATGAATTTCTCGGACCATCGTCTGCCCTTCAGTTACACCCGCGCCGATCGTTGATTTTTATACTGACCCCGCTGTTCGGCGTTGACTTTTTTCATCGTCACGCAGGGCCGCCGCCTGCGCCCCGGTAAGAGTTTCTTTCCCCAGCTTCTGCAATTGCCAGTAGGTGATCTTTTCCGCCTGAACAAAACCTCGCAAGTGGCGATCGTTCTTGCCCACTACGACAGAAAGGCAGCTCAACCCGTG